>NZ_JBIVNJ010000010.1:0-289464 GCF_044753585.1 Streptomyces sp. NPDC088354
TCCGGGTTGCGGTCGTAGCCGATGACCGTGTGGCCGGCCTGGCGGATGCGGGTGCGCATGTTCCCGCCCATCTTGCCGAGACCGATGAGACCGAGTTGCATGTCACGCGTTCCTTCGCTGTTCGTGGGACGAACCGTCCTCGGGGGCGGCGGCCGCGGGGGGCGCCTTGACCTCTGCCCGGAGCGCCGCGGCGTACGCCTCGTCGGGGTCGAGACGGCGGAGCTCCTCCGCGACCAGTTCCGCCGTGGTGCGGACCTTCAGGGCCAGGACGCGCGTGGGCTGCCCGGGGATGGACAGGCTCGCGACAGCGCCCTCCGGACGGTCGACAACGATGTCGCCCTGCCCGGTGCGGAGCCGGACCGCGGTGACGACGGGCCCGGCGGTGACGACCCGTTCGACCGGCACGTGCAGGCGGTCGGCGAACCAGCCGGCCAGCAGCTCGGCGCTGGGGTTGTCGGCCTCGCTCTCGATGACCGCCGAGGTGACCCGGGCACGGGCCTGATCGAGGGCGGCGGCGAGCATCGAGCGCCACGGCGTCAGCCGGGTCCACGCCAGATCGGTGTCGCCGGGCGCGTACGACGCGGCCCGCGCCGCCAGCTGCTCCAGCGGCTGCTCGACGGCGTACGCGTCGGTGATACGGCGCTGGGCGAGCACGCCCAGGGGGTCCCGCGCCGGGGCCGCGGGCGCGTCCACGGGCCACCAGACCACGACGGGGGCGTCCGGCAGCAGCAGCGGCAGGACCACCGAGTCGGCGTGCTCGGCCACCTCGCCGTACAGCCTGAGCAGCACCGCCTCGCCGGAGCCGGCGTCCGAGCCGACGCGGACCTCCGCGTCGAGGCGGGAGGCGACGCGCCGGTGCGGGGCGCGGCTCGGCCGCCTGACGACGACGAGAATGCGCGAGGGGTGCTCCTGCGAGGCCTGTTCGGCGGCCTTCAGGGAGTCGTGCGCGTTCTCCTCGTCGGTCACGATGACCATGGTCAGGACCACGCCCACGGCGGGGGATCCGATCGCGCGGCGGGCGCGCACGAGGGCCTTGTTGATGCGGCTTGCCGTGGTGTCGGTCAGATCGATCCTCATGGCCTGCGCCAGCTCCGTCCGTCTCGTGCGAGCATCTCGTCGGCTTCCGCGGGGCCCCAGCTGCCCGCGGTGTACTGCGCGGGCCTGCCGTGCCGGTCCCAGTGCCGCTCGACCGGGTCGAGGATCTTCCAGGACTCCTCGACCTCCTGGTGCCGCGGGAAGAGGTTCGCGTCGCCGAGCAGCACGTCGAGGATGAGCCGCTCGTACGCCTCCGGGCTGGACTCGGTGAAGGACTCGCCGTAGGCGAAGTCCATGGTCACGTCCCGGATCTCCATCGAGGTGCCGGGCACCTTGGAGCCGAAGCGCACCGTCACGCCCTCGTCCGGCTGGACCCGGATGACGATCGCGTTCTGGCCCAGCTCCTGAGTCGCCTTCGGGTCGAACGGGGAGTGCGGGGCGCGCTGGAAGACGACCGCGATCTCCGTGACCCGCCGGCCGAGCCGCTTGCCGGTGCGCAGGTAGAAGGGGACGCCCGCCCAGCGGCGGTTGTCGACCTCCAGCTTGATCGCGGCGTAGGTGTCCGTGGTCGACGCGGGGTCGATGCCGGTCTCCTCCAGGTAGCCGGGCACCTCCTCGCCGCCCTGCCAGCCGTGCGCGTACTGCCCGCGCACCGTGTGACCGCCGAGGTCGGCGGGGAGCTTGACCGCCCGCAGCACCTTCAGCTTCTCGGTGAGGAGCGACTCGGCGTCGAAGGCCGCGGGCTCCTCCATGGCGGTCAGCGCCAGGAGTTGCAGCAGGTGGTTCTGGATGACGTCGCGGGCGGCGCCGATCCCGTCGTAGTAGCCCGCGCGACCGCCGATGCCGATGTCCTCGGCCATGGTGATCTGCACGTGGTCCACGTACGAGCGGTTCCACACGGGCTCGAACATCGTGTTGGCGAAGCGCAGCGCCAGGATGTTCTGGACCGTCTCCTTGCCCAGGTAGTGGTCGATCCGGAACACCTGCTCCGGGGCGAAGACTTCGTGGACGAGCCCGTTGAGCTGCCGGGCGCTGTCCAGGTCGCGGCCGAACGGCTTCTCGATGACCGCCCGGCGCCACGACCCCTCGGGCGCGTCGGCGAGCCCGTGCTTCTTCAGCTGCCGTACGACCGTGGGGAAGAACTTCGGCGGCACGGAGAGGTAGAAGGCGTAGTTGCCGCTGGTCCCGCGCGAGGCGTCCAGTTCGTCGACGGTGGCGCGCAGTTGCTTGAACGCGACGTCGTCGTCGAAGTCGCCCGGGATGAAGCGCATGCCCTCCGCGAGGTGCTGCCAGACCTCCTCGCGGAACGGCGTGCGGGCGTGCTCGCGCACGGAGTCGTGCACGACCTGGGCGAAGTCCTGGTCCGCCCACTCGCGGCGGGCGAAGCCCAGGAGCGAGAAACCCGGCGGCAGCAGCCCGCGGTTGGCGAGGTCGTAGACGGCCGGCATCAGCTTCTTGCGGGACAGGTCACCGGTCACCCCGAAGATCACCAGGCCCGACGGTCCCGCGATGCGGGGCAGCCGGCGGTCGCCGGGGGCCCGCAGGGGGTTGGACCACGATGCGGCGGGTCCGGTCTCGGCCGTGCTCATTCCGCGTCGACTCCTTCGTTCAGTGCGGCACCGACCGCGGCCAGCAGGTCGTCCCAGGCGGCCTGGAACTTCGCCACGCCCTCGTCCTCCAACTGCTTCACGACCTCGCCGTAGGAGATCCCCAGCCGCTCGACCGCCGCGAGGTCGGCGCGGGCGCCGTCGTAGCGGCCGGTGACGGTGTCGCCCTCGATGCGGCCGTGGTCGGCGGTGGCGTCGAGCGTCGCCTGGGGCATGGTGTTCACCGTTCCGGGGGCGACCAGCTCGTCGACGTAGAGCGTGTCCTTGTACGCGGGGTCCTTCACGCCCGTCGAGGCCCACAGCGGGCGCTGCTCGTGGGCGCCGGCGGCGGCGAGCACGGTCCAGCGCTCCCCCGCGAAGACCTCCTGGTAGGCCTCGTACGCCAGCCGGGCGTTGGCGAGTGCCGCCCTGCCCTTGAGGCCCCTGGCTTCCTCGGTGCCGATCTTCTCCAGGCGCTTGTCGATCTCGCTGTCCACGCGGGACACGAAGAAGGACGCCACCGAATGGATCAGGGACAGGTCCAGGCCCGCGGCCTTCGCCCTCTCCAGGCCCGTCAGGTAGGCCTCCATGACCTCGCGGTAGCGCTCCAGCGAGAAGATCAGCGTGACGTTGACGCTGATGCCGAGGCCGATGACCTCCGCGATGGCCGGCAGACCCGCCTCGGTCGCCGGTATCTTGATCATCACGTTGGGGCGGTTCACCAGCCAGGCCAGCTGCTTGGCCTCGGCGACGGTGGCGGCGGTGTGGTGGGCGAGACGCGGGTCGACCTCGATCGACACCCGGCCGTCCCGGCCGCCGGTGGCGTCGTACACCGGCCGCAGCACGTCGGCGGCGTCCCGGACGTCGGCGGCGGTCATCATGCGGACCGCCTCGTCGCGGGTCACCCCGCGCACGGCCAGCTCGGCGAGTTGCTCCCGGTAGTCCTCTCCCGAGCCGATGGCGGCCTGGAAGATGGACGGATTCGTGGTGACGCCCACCACCCGCTCCGATGCCACGAGTTCGGCGAGGTCGCCGGTGGTGATCCGTCTGCGCGAGAGGTCGTCGAGCCAGATCGATACTCCCGCGGCGGCCAGGCGCCGCAACGGTTCCGCGGGAGCGGTAGCTGCTTCGTTCACTGTGATCATCTTCTTTCTGCGCTCGCATCAACCGTGGGGGCGTGCGAACGATTCCCGGTCCTCCCGGCGCCTCCCCCGGCCGGTGGAGCGCCCGGGCCGGAGGGCTGCCCGGGGGTCCGCGCAGTGCGCCTCAGAAGACCGTACACCGGTAATTTAGACTTAAACTAATCGCCCCGGTGGCGACGTCAGCCGCTGCCGGGCCGCCGGGTGGCGTAGAAGGCGACAGCCGAGGCGGCGGCCACGTTCAGGGAGTCGACACCGGCCTCCATCGGGATGCGCACGTGCTCGTCGGCGGCCCGCAGCGCCCCGGCCGACAGGCCCTCCCCCTCCGTGCCCAGCATCAGGGCCAGCCGCTCGTGCCGGCGGTCGGCGAGCTCGTCGAGTGTGATGGAACTCGCCGACAGGCACAGAGCCGCGAGCGCGAACCCGTGCTCCCGGACGAGATCCGCGTCACGCGGCCATGTCGCGAACCTGGCGTACGGAACGGCGAGGACAGCCCCCATGGACACCTTCACCGCCCGCCTGTAGAGGGGGTCCGCGCAGCGCGGGGTGAGGAGCACGGCGTCCACCCCCAGAGCGGCCGCGTTGCGGAAGGCCGCGCCCATATTGGCGTGATCGACGATGTCCTCGAAGATCGCGACACGGCGCTGCCCCGGGCCAGGGCCGGCCAACAGCTCCCGCGGATCGGGCAGTTGCTTGCGCTGCATCGACGCCAGGGCACCACGGTGCACGTGGTAGCCGGTCACCTGCTCGGCCAGGCCGGGGTCGACGGCGTACACCGGCGCGGAGACCTCGTCGATGACGTCCCGCATCACGTCGACCCACTTCGCCGTCAGCAGCATCGAGCGCATGCCGTAGCCGGCCTGCCGGGCGCGCCGGATGACCTTCTCGCCCTCCGCGATGAACAGGCCCTCCGCGGGCTCCCTGCGGCGGCGCAGCTCGACGTCGGTCAGCGACGTGTAGTCGTGCAGCCGCGGGTCGTCGGGGTCGTCGATGGTGACGATCTCAGCCACGGGGTACTACCGCCCCGTCCGGAACTCGGCGCCCACGGCCACCACCTCGCCGATCACGATCACCGCGGGCGGTCGTACGCCCTCCTCGGCGACCCGCCGGCCCACCGTGGCGAGCGTCGCGTCCACGCGCCGCTGCGCGGCCGTCGTGCCCTCCTGGACGACCGCGACAGGCGTGTCGGCGCCCCGTCCGTGCGCCACGAGCGCCGCGGCGATGGGCGCGATCCGCTCGACCGCCATCAGCAGCACCAGCGTGCCGCGCAGGCGGGCCAGCGCGGCCCAGTCCACCAGGGAACGCGGGTCCTCCGGGGCCACGTGGCCGCTCACGACGGTGAACTCGTGCGCCACGCCCCGGTGCGTCACCGGGATGCCCGCGGCGGCCGGCACGCTGATCGAACTGGAGATACCCGGCACCACCGTGCAGACGATCCCGGCCTCCGCCAGCGCCTGCGCCTCCTCCATGCCCCGGCCGAACACGAACGGGTCGCCGCCCTTCAGGCGCACGACGGCCTTGCCCGCCTTCGCGTGCTCGATCAGCGCGGCGTTGATCGCCTCCTGCGCCATCGCGCGGCCGTACGGGATCTTCGCGGCGTCGATCACCTCGACGTGCGGCGGCAGTTCGTCCAGCAGATCACGCGGGCCCAGACGGTCCGCGATCACCACGTCCGCCTCCGCGAGCAGCCGGCGACCGCGCACCGTGATCAGGTCCGGGTCGCCCGGCCCCCCGCCCACCAGCGCCACGCCCGGGGTGCGGCCCCGGTGCTGGGGCGCGGCCAGCGAACCGTCGCGCAGGCCCTCCACGATCGCGTCCCGCACCGCCGCGGACCGGCGCGGATCGCGCCCGGTCAGCACGGCGACCGTCACCCCGTCCGTCCGCCCCGTCGCGGGCGTCCACGCGGTCGCCGCGTCGGCGTCGTCGCTGCGCACGCACCACACCCGCCGCGACTCCGCCTCCGCGGACGCCGCCTCGTTCGCCTCCGCGTCGTCCGTGGCGATCAGCGCGTACCAGGCGTCCGCCAGGTCCCCCGGACGGTAGCGGCGCCGCTCCCAGCGCAGTTCGCCGGCGGCGGCCATCGCGTCCACGGACGGGGTCGCCGACGGCGACACCAGGACGACGTCCGCCCCCGCGGCCACCAGCGTCGGCAGCCGGCGCTGGGCGACCTGTCCGCCGCCCAGCACGACCACGCGGCGACCTGCGAGGCGCAGTCCGACGGGGTATGCGGGTACGGCGTCGCTGCGCTCGGCGGTCATGGTCGTGCGGCTCCTTGTCGTCGTGCGGTGCGCGCCTGCGGCGCGAGGGGGGTGGGGTTCCGCCCCTCAACCCTACGATGTGACTGGGGTGGCGTTTCTCCCCCGCCCGCCCTCCCGTGTGCCCCAGGAAGTCAGTGACCCCGGCGCCCGTTTCGTGGGGGCCGGGTGCGGGGCCTCCGGGGCTGGCCATTCTGGACAGCACATTTAGGTGCCTCCGGTACCTGCCGTTGACCACCCCGGGTCATGCACCCAAATATGCTCCACAGTCCAGAACACCCACCCCTCCGACCCCGCCCCCTCCGTAAGTTGTCGCGCCTGATCCCCGGGGGGTGGTGATAGCGGCACCGTGCCCGGGGCCGCCCGTTGGCGCAACGCAGTCCGCGGGGCCAGCCATCGCGCGGCACGCCGAAGGGGCGGAGTCAGGCAACCGCGGTCACCCGGACCGCCCACACACCCCCCTCCGGGGATCAGGCGCATGGAACTACGGAGGGGGCGGGGTCGTAGGGGTGGATGTTCTGGACGCTGCGGGATATTTGTGCGCACCATCCGGGCAGGGACGGGATGAGCAAGTGCTGGAAACGCGCGTAAATATCCCAGTCCAGGACGTGCAGCCCCGGAGGCCCCGCACCCGGCCCACCCCACACGCGCGCCGGGGCGCCCAGACCTTGCCGGGCACACGGGAGGGCGGGCGGGGAAAAAACCTAGCCGGACAGGGCCGTCAGGACTTCTCCGTGACCCCCGCGGAGTCGAACGTCGCCACCTCATGCATCGCCCGCGCAGCACTCTGCACCAACGGCAGCGCCAGCAACGCCCCCGTCCCCTCCCCCAGCCGCAGGTCGAGGTCGACCAGCGGCCGCAGCCCCAGCTTCGTGAGGGCGGCCCGGTGACCGGGCTCCGCGCTGCGGTGTCCCGCGATGCAGGCCGCGAGGACCTCCGGGGCGATGGCACGCGCCACGAGCGCGGCCGCGCCGGCGCTGACGCCGTCGAGGATGACCGGCGTCCGCAGGGACGCGGCACCGAGCAACAGGCCCACCATCGCGGCGTGTTCGAGGCCGCCGATGGCCGCGAGGACCTCGATCGGGTCGGACGGATCGGGCTGGTGGAGCTCGAGGGCCCGCCGGACGACGTCGACCTTGCGTGCGTGCATCTCGTCGTTGATGCCCGTGCCCCGCCCGGTGACCTCCGCCGGGTCGACCCCGGTGTAGACGGAGATCAGGGCCGCGGAGACGGTGGTGTTGGCGACGCCCATCTCACCGGTCAGCAGCGCCTTGTTGCCCGCGGCGACGAGATCGCGCGCGGTCTCGATGCCGACCTCGATGGCCCGCAGCACTTCCTCACGGGACATCGCGGGGCCGGCGGTGAAGTCGGCCGTGCCCGGACGCACCTTGCGCGGCAGCAGCCCGGGCGTGCTGGGAAGTTCGGAGGCGACGCCGACGTCGACGACGCAGACCTCGGCGCCCACCTGGTTGGCGAAGGCGTTGCACACGGCCCCGCCGCCCAGGAAGTTGGCGACCATCTGGGCGGTGACCTCCTGCGGCCAGGCCGTGACGCCCTGCGCGTGCACACCGTGGTCGCCGGCGAAGACGGCGACCGCGGCAGGCTCGGGGATCGGCGGGGGGCACTGCCGGGACAGGCCGCTGAGCTGCGCGGAGATGATCTCCAGCATGCCGAGCGCGCCGGCCGGCTTGGTCATCCGCTTCTGCCGCTCCCACGCCTCGCCGAGCGCCTTGGCGTCGAGCGGGCGGATGCCGCGCAGCGTCTCCTCCAGGAGGTCGTGCGGCTCCTCGCCCGGCAGGGCGCGGTTGCCGTACTCCTCCTCGTGGACGACCCAGGCCAGCGGGCGCCGCTTGGACCAGCCGGACTGCACGAGCTCCGGGTCCTCGGGGAACTCGTCGACGTAGCCGACGCACAGGTAGGCGACGACCTCCAGGTGCTCGGGGAGGCCGAGTTCGCGGACCATCTCGCGCTCGTCGAAGAAGCTGACCCAGCCGACGCCGAGGCCTTCCGCACGGGCGGCCAGCCAGAGGTTCTCGACGGCCAGTGCCGACGAGTACGGCGCCATCTGCGGCTGGGTGTAGCGGCCCAGCGTGTGGCGGCCGCCGCGGGTGGGGTCGGCGGTGACGACGATGTTGACCGGGGTGTCGAGGATCGCCTCGATCTTCAGCTCGCGGAACTGCTTGGCGCGCCCCTTGGGGAGGGACTTGGCGTAGGCGTCGCGCTGCTGCATGGCGAGTTCGTGCATGCGCTGCCGGGTCTCGGCGGAGCGGATGACGACGAAGTCCCAGGGCTGGGAGTGGCCGACGCTGGGCGCGGTGTGGGCCGCCTCCAGGACACGGATCAGCACCTCGTGCGGGATGGGGTCGTTCCGGAAGCCGTTGCGGATGTCGCGGCGTTCGCGGATGACGCGGTGGACGGCGTCCCGTACGGCGGGGTCGTAGCCCTCGGCCACGGGGAGCTGCGGCTCCGGGGCGTCCTCGTCCTCAGGGGGCTCCGGGGATTCGGCGGCCTCGACGGCGTCCGCGGCGTCCGCGGCTTCCACCGCCTCCACGGTTTCCGCGTCGGCGGACACGACGGGCTCGACCGGCTCGCCGGGCCCGGCGGGTTCCACCGGCTCGGGCATCACGGCGGCCGGGGCGGCATCCGTGACCTCGGCGATCTCCACGACCTCGACGACCTCGACGACCTCCGCCACCGGCTCGGGGACGACGGTCTCGGGGACGACGGTCTCGGGCTCCATGCCGAACGGCAGCGGCTCGTCCGGGGATTCCACCGGCTCGGGCTCCGCCACGACCGGCTCGGGCAGCGCCTCCGCGACCGGCTCGGGCGCCGGCGCCGGAGCGGGTACCACCACGACCTCCTCCGCCTGCGGCGCGGCGGGGGCGGGCGGCGTGAACGGCGTCTCCACGGGCTCCGGCGCCGACCAGGCGGCCCCCGGGGCGGGCACCGCGACGGACGGCTCGTCGCGCGGGATGTCCAGATACTCGGGGCCGGTCGTCGGCGGCCCGGCCTGACGCAGCGGGGTCTCGACGGACGGCGGCACCGGCGCGAGCGGGGTCGTCGCGACGGGCGTCTCCGGTACCGGCTGCACCGCCACCGCGGGCGGCGGCGTGGCCGGCACGGGCTGCGGGGCGGGCGTCGCCGGCCCGCGGTCGGCCAGGGACCGTACGACACCCCCGCCGTTGGACGGGTCCGGGATGGGCGGGCCCATGTGCAGCGGCCGCCGGACGGGTGCCGGTGCGGCCGGGACCTGCTCCTGGAACGCCTGCGGGGCCTCCGGCACGACCGGCTCCGGCGTCAGGGTCTCGAGCGCGGGCGCGGGCGCGGGGGCCGGGACGACTGGCTCCACCGGGACGCCCTGCGGCTGCTCGGCCGCCACCGTGCCCGGCATGGGGACACCGGCGGGCGGTGTCGCCGAGGCCCGCACGGCGGAGTAGTCGAGGGAGACCGAGTCGCGGCCGCCGCTCTCGTGGGCGTCGTGCTCATGAGGACCGCCGGGCAGCGGCTCGTGGACCTGTACGTGGGTCTCGTGCGCCATCGGGGCGGGTTCGGCCATGGGGGCCGGCGCGACCGGGACACCGGCGGGCGCGACGGGCGGCGGCGGCACCGGCTGCGGGTCGGCCCACGACCCCTGCAGTCCGGGCATCAGCAGCATCTCCTCGTCCTCGTCGGCGACCGCGGGGCCCGCCGGCTGGTCGAGGTAGGCGTATGCGGCGGGCGGAACCGGCGCGTTCAGCGGGTCGGTCTCCCAGGTCGGGACGACCGGCTGCTGCGCACCGCTGCCGGGAAGGCCGGGAAGGTCGGCGTGCGGCTGCAGAACCGCTTCTCCGCCTGCGTTCTCCGGCAGTCCCTCACCCGGGACCTGGCCGGTGTCAGTCATGCGTGCCCCTCGCCCATCGGTTCGCTCCTTCCAACGCTGCGCCGCACACACTGCCCACAGCAAGAACGAGCGTGGGCTGCAAGCGGCACGTCGGCGGGGAGTGACCGATACTGATCGATACTGATCAGCCCTCAGTCGACGTCAACGCACGACGACGGCACAGCGGTCCGCCAGCCTACCGTGCGTGTGCCCGCGCGTGCTCAGCGGGGGTTCACCTCAAACCGGTCGCAATACGGGCGCAACACATGGCCTACCTGCGGTGGCCGAGGAGCGCGAACACCACCGTGCGCTCCCGCTCCGTCCAGTCCGAGTCCAGCTCCACAGCCTGCAACAACGCGCATTCGACGGCGTATCCGCCCTCTTCCAGAGCGCTTCTGACGGCTTCTGCCTCGTCCCGGTTCGCGGCACTCGCGGCGATCCGTTCCGGCCGGCGCGCGGCGCACGCCTCGACGACCTCCGCTCCGCCGCCGCCTATCCGCACGATGTCCGGTTCCGGAAGGTCCTCGAGGACCTCCGGCGCCTCGCCGTGCACGACGCGCACCTGCACCCCGAAGTCCCGTGCCGTGGCCTCGACGCGGTCGCAGGCCGCCGCGTCCCGGTCGACCGCGATGACGGCCGCGCCGAAGCGCGCGGCCTCCACGGCGACGGCGCCGCCGCCCGCGCCGATGTCCCAGACCAGGTCGCCGGTGCGCGGTCCGAGCCGGGCCAGTTGAAGAGCGCGCAGTTGCGCCGGGCCGTCCACCGGCGCGTACCGCTCGGTGGGAAGGGCCCAGCCGCGGACCCGGTCCGCGGGAGCGGGGTCGCCGCCGGCCAGCCAGCTCGCCTGCCCGGAGGCGACGGGCGGCGCGCTGGGGGCGGCACCGACGACCAGGACGACGTTGGGGTCGCGCCAGGTGTGGTCGGGGACCTTGTCGGAGGTGAGGACGGTGACCTGCTCCTGCTCGGTGCCCAGCGCCTCGCAGATCACGAAGGTGCGGTGCTCGTCGCCGAGCAGCAGGGCGAGTTCGGCCGGACCGGCGCCGGGCGCGGTCAGCACCGCGACCTTGGGGTGGGCGCGGCAGACGTTCACGGCGCGGCGCAGGGTGCGCGCGTGCGCGACGACGACCCGTGCGTCGTCCCACGGCATGCCGGCCCGCGCGAAGGCCTGCGCCACCGACGTCACGCCGGGGACGACCTCCACCTCCAGGCCGTGCTCGGGTGCGCGCAGGGCGCGTACGACGCCGAAGAACCCGGGGTCGCCGTCGGCGAGCACGACCGCGGTGCCGCGATGCCGGGCGATGCGGCGGGCGGCCAGGTCGATGCTGCCGAGCACGATCCGCTCGGCCTCCTCCGGCACGAAGGGCAGTGCGAGGTGGTGCCGTGTTCCGGCCACCAGGGTCGCCGCGGCCAGCGCGGAGCGCGCGGCCTCGCCCGGTGGTGAGCCGTCCCACCCGATCACGGTGACACGGTCGGCCATCGTCGTCCTGCCTTCTGGGCGCGTCGCGGTGTGGTTTCCCGGGGCACGTCTTCCCCGGGGTGTGCACAGTACCCCGCCCCGGATCTTGCCCTACGGGGTGCTCACTGCCAGTCGGCGTAGGCCGCGTAGTCCGAGCCGTCCGAGGCGCGTCCGGTCAGGCCGTCGAGGTCCTCGGGGAGCAGGCTCCAGACGATCAGGTCGGTGCGGATCTGCTCCCAGCGGCCGTCGGCCTCCCCCTCGGGCCGCACGCGGACCAGGCCCGCGTTGCGCAGCACGCCCTCGCTGACGCAGCCGATCCGCTGGGCGACCTGCTGGGAGGCGGCGTTGTCGGCGGCGGTGCGCAGTTCCAGCCGCTCGAACTTCTGGTCGTCGAAGAGCCACTGGGCGGCGGCCAGCACGGCCTCGGCGGCGTATCCCTCGCCGCGTGCCCAGGGCGCGATGACGTAGCCCGCCTCGGCGCTGCGGATGCGCCAGTCGGCGCGCTGCAGGTGGACGGTGCCGACCAGCCGCTGGGTGAGGAACTCGGTCACGGCGAAGACGACCCCGCGGCCGGCGGCCCGCTCGGCGGGGGCGGTCTCGGTGAGGAAGGCCCGGGAGTCGGCCTCGCTGTAGGGGTGCGGCACGGAGGTCCACGCGACCACGGACTCGTCGTTCATCATCTCCGCCTGCGCGGGGATGTCCGCCTCCTCGTAGGGGCGCAGCACCAGCCGCTCCGTACTGATGGAGATCTCCGGAAAGCTGGTCATTCGACGCTCCGTAGCAAGGACATGTGTGAAGTGCACAGCATGCAGCATCCATCGGGTCACCCGCAGGACCGGGTGGCCGCGGTGGCCCTGCGGCCGTCGGTCAAGGGTACGGGCAACCACCCCCGCGACGAGCGCAGTTGGCATGCTGTTCTTCGGCTTTTCCGCAGGTCCGCTCCCCCTGTGGTCATACGGTCCTGCTAGCGTCTGCCCGCGTGACGGTGCACCACGCAGCAGGAGTCGGATATCAGCGGGCGGCGGGTGTCTACGAGCGGTCGCGGCCCTCGTACCCCATGGCTGCCCTGGCCGAGTTGGCGGAGGCGCTGGCCCTCGAGGCCGGGCGCACCGTCATCGACCTCGGTGCCGGCACCGGCAAGTTCACCCGGCTGCTGGCGCTGACCGGGGCCGAGGTGGTCGCGGTGGAGCCGGTGGCGGAGATGCGGGACCGGCTCGCGGGGCTGCGGCTGCCGAAGGTGCGGGTCACGGCCGGCACCGCGGAGTCGACCGGGCTGCCCGACGGGTGCGCGGACGTGGTGGTGGCGGCGCAGTCGTGGCACTGGTTCCAGGAGGACGAGGCGCTGGCCGAGGTGGAACGGCTGCTGCGGCCGGGCGGGTCGCTGGCGCTGGTGTGGAACACCTACGACACCTCCGTGCCGTGGGTGCGGGACTACCAGGACATCGTCTTCCGGCTCGCGCCGCGGGACCTGCCGAGCCCGCTGGACGGCGGCTGGCGCAAGGCCTTCGCCGACCGGGAGGGCTGGTCGCAGGTGTACGAGCGGCACTGGCCCAACCCGTACTCGACGACGGTGTCGGACGTGGTGGAGCGCATGACGTCCTCCAGCCACATCGCGGTGATGGACCCCGCGGAGCAGGAGCGCGTGCGCGCGGAGGTCGAGGCGGTGCTCGCCGGTCACGACGCGACGCGGGGCAGGGGCGCCATCGAGATGCCGTACACGACCGATGCGTACTGGGTGCGCCGGCTCTGAGGCCGCGCGGCCGTGGCTGTCGGTGCCGCCCTGTTGAATGGGCGGATGGACACGGACCGGCTCAGGGGCTTCTGCCTCGGTTTCAACGGCGTGAGCGAGGAGAACCCGTTCCCGCGCAACGCGGAGGTGACCGTCTTCAAGGTCGGCGGGAAGATCTTCGCGATCAGCGCGCTGGGCGGTGAACCGCTCCAGGTGAGCCTGAAGTGCGATCCCGAACTGGCGGTGCGGCTGCGCGCGGAGCACGCGGCGATCGCCCCCGGCTGGCACCTGAACAAGCGCCACTGGAACACCGTCACTCTGGACGGCTCGCTGCCCGACCGCCTGGTGCGCGAGATGATCGAGGACTCGTACGACCTGATCGTGTCCCGGCTGCCCCGGGCCGAGCAGCTGCGGCTGGACTGGGCGGGAGCGACGGCGGACCCGGACCGCGGGGGCGGCACACGGTGACACGGTGCCGCCCCCGCCTGGGCGCGCGAGGGCTCAGAAGGAGGGGATCACGGAGCCGGCGTAGGTGTCCTCGATGAACTTCTTCACCTCGGGAGAGGTGAGCAGCTTCTTGAGCTTGAGCACCCGCGGGTCCTTCTCGTTGCCCTCCTTGACGGCGAGGAAGTTGCCGTAGGGGTTGTTCTTCGCGGACTCCAGGACCAGGGCGTCCTGGGCGGGCTTGAGGCCTGCGGAGATGGCGTAGTTGCCGTTGATGACGGCGGCGTCGACGTCGTCCAGGGAGCGCGGCAGCTGGGCCGCCTCCAGCTCCTTGAACTTCAGGTTCTTCGGGTTGCCGGTGACGTCGGCGGGGGTGGCCTCGTTGCCGACGCCGTCCTTGAGGGTGATCAGGCCGTTGGCCGCGAGCAGTTCGAGGCCGCGGGCCTCGTTCACCGCGTCGTTGGCGAGGGCTATGGTCGCACCGCTCCTGATGGCGTCGGCGGACTTCAGCTTGCTGGAGTACAGGCCCAGCGGCTCCAGGTGGACGGTGACGACGGGCACGATGTGGGTGCCCTTCTTCTTGTTGAAGTCGTCCAGGTAGGGCTGGTTCTGGAAGTAGTTGGCGTCGACGTCACCGTCCTCGGTCGCGGTGTTCGGCGTCACGTAGTCGCTGAACTCCTTGACCTCCAGCTTGAGTCCGGCCTTGGCGGCCAGGTTCTTCTTGATGAAGTCCAGGATCTCCGCGTGCGGGACCGGGCTCGCGGCGACGACGAGCGGGTCGCTCGCGCTGTCCTTGGTGGAGCCGGAGTCCGAGCCGCAGGCGGCCAGGCCGAGGGCGAGACCGGTGGCGGCCAGGACAGCAGTGGTGATCTTGACAGGGGTACGCACGAAAAGTGCCTTTCTGAGCGGTGTCGGTGGTGCGGGTGTCAGGAGGTCTCGGGGGCGGCGGCCCGGCGCAGCAGGCGCAGCCGGGGGGCGACGGAGGCGCGGCCGCGGTGCGAGACGCCGCGGGCGCTGAGGTCGCCGATCAACTGGACGCCGGTGACGATCACGACGAGGACGGCCAGCGTCACGTTCATCAGCCCGGTCTCGAAGCGCTGGTAGCCGTAGCGGACGGCGAGGTCGCCGAGGCCGCCGCCACCGATGAGCCCGGCCATGGCCGAGTAGCCGATCAGGGCGATGACGGTGGTGGTCGCGGCGGAGATCAGCGCGGGCAGCGACTCCGGCAGGAGGGTCTTGCGTACGACGGTCCAGGTGCTGCCGCCCATCGCCTGGACGGCCTCGACGAGACCGGAGTCCACTTCGCGGACGGCGATCTCCACCAGCCGGGCGAAGAACGGGATCGCGCCGATCGACAGCGGGACGATCATCGCCTCGGGACCGATCGTGGTGCCGACCAGGGACTTGGTGAACGGCATCAGGTAGATCATGAGGATCACGAAGGGCAGCGACCGGATCACGTTGACCACGGCGCCCAGTGCCTTGGAGAACACGCCGTTGGCGAGCAGTCCGCCGCGGTCGGTCAGTACGAGCAGCACGCCGAGCGGCAGGCCGCCCGCGACGGATATCAGCGTGGACCAGCCGACCATGACCAGCGTTTCCCCGCAGGCCTGCGACAGCAGGGGCTGCATCTCGGACCAGGTCACTTCGCGGCCCCCTCGACCCGCTCGGCCCGCTCGGCGGCGGTCGCCGGCGCGACGTCGACCTGCAGGCCCTTCTCGCGCAGGAAGCCGATCGGCACCACGTTGTCCTCGAAGGCGCCGGGGAGTTCGATGCGCATCCGGCCGACCTGGCGCCCGGCGACGGTCTCCAGCGCGGCGCCGAGCACCGAGATGTCGATGTTGTAGGTGCGCGAGAGCTGCGAGATGACCGGTTCGGTCGCGGCCTCCCCGTGGAAGGTGAGGTCGACGACGGTGCGGTCCCGCCCGGACGGTTCACCGCCGACCGGGAACAGCTCGTGGGCGAGTTCGGAACCGGGAGTGGCGAGCAGGTCGGTGACCTTGCCTGATTCCACGATCCGGCCTCCCTTCATCAGTGCGGCGGAGTCGCAGACCGCCTTGACGACCTCCATCTCGTGCGTGATCAGCAGCACGGTCAGGCCGAGCTGCTGGTTGAGGTCGCGCAGCAGTTGGAGGATCGAGCGGGTGGTCTCCGGGTCCAGGGCGGAGGTGGCCTCGTCGGAGAGCAGCACCTTCGGGTCTCCGGCCAGGGCGCGGGCGATGCCGACGCGCTGCTTCTGGCCGCCGGACAGCTGGGCGGGGTAGGCGCGCGCCTTGTCGGCGAGCCCCACGAGGTCGAGCAGTTCGCGGGCCTTGGCCGTACGCTGCCGTCCGGAGACGCCGAGGATCTCCAGCGGGAGTTCGACGTTGTCCTGGACGGTGCGCGAGGACAGCAGGTTGAAGTGCTGGAAGACCATGCCGATGCGGCCGCGGGCGGCGCGCAGGGCGGAACCGGCGCGCGGCGAGCGGCCGGCCAGCGCGGTGAGGTCCTGCCCGGCGACCTCGACGGTGCCCGAGGTGGGCCGTTCCAGCAGGTTGACGCACCGGATGAGGGTGCTCTTGCCCGCGCCGCTGCGGCCGACGACGCCGAACACCTCGCCTTCGCGGACATGCAGGTCGACGCCGTCGAGGGCCACCGTGTCCCGGCCGTGGGAACGGTAGACCTTGGTCAGGCCCGTTGTGGTGATCACTGGGGATTCCGTCACTGTCGAGTGCGCGGCACGCAAAAGCCGCGCACGGGGGCGAATTCACGATCGGCAGGCATGGCTGCGCCCCGGAGGGGGCGTGGGGAGAGTCAGCAGCGCGTGCCGGGCGGCTGGGGGTCGTGCGTCAGCCGGCAGCGGCAAAGGGACAGCTGCGGTTCCATGTCCAGGTCCATCGGGGTGTGCGATCCGTGGCAGGAGGGGCGGGTCTCACTTCGGGGCGCGAGACTCAGATGGCGTGGGCCCTCAGCGTGCACACATTCGACACATACGACGAACACCGGGCGTCATCGCCTCGGTCGCGCGGCAG
Organism: Streptomyces sp. NPDC088354; assembly: GCF_044753585.1. Lineage (NCBI taxonomy): Bacteria > Bacillati > Actinomycetota > Actinomycetes > Kitasatosporales > Streptomycetaceae > Streptomyces > Streptomyces sp. NPDC088354. The sequence continues at coordinate 16,515 of NZ_JBIVNJ010000010.1, forward strand.
CGGCGGTTCGTCGTGGTCATGCGCACCAGTAAAGCAGACCGCCGAACGGCGTACCAATATCCGGTCCCGCTGTCCGCGATGCGGACAGGCCGGGGGGTGGGATCCGGTCGTTCCCGACCGTAATAGAGTCGCGCCATGCTCGACGTCCTCACGATCGTGGTCTCCGCCACGGCGCTGCTGCTGGCCGCCTGGTGCGGTTTCGCTGCCTTCCGGGACCAGCCGACCAAGGACTGGCACTTCATCGGCATGGCCGTGGTGGCCGTGCTGGCACTCGCCCAGCTGGTGATCGGCGTGATCAAGGTCTCGACGGGCGGGAAGCCGGTCGACGGGACGACGATCTTCTTCGCCTATCTGATCGGGGCGGCCTGCACGGTGCCGGCGGCGGCCTTCATGTCGCTGACCGAGCGCACCCGCTGGGGCTCGGCGATCGTGGCCGCGGGCGGGCTCATCCTGGCCGTGCTGGAAGTGCGGCTGTACGACATCTGGGGAGGCGTCAGTGCCTGAGACCGCCGAGGGGACCGCGCCGGAGGCCGCGTCCGGCACCGGCGCCAAGGGGATCGGCCGCGGCCCGGGACGCCTGCTGCTGTCCCTGTACGGGGTGTTCACGGTCGCCGCGCTGTCCCGCGCGATCGTGCAGATCGTCCTGCAGTTCGACGAGGCGCCGCTGGCCTACCTGCTCTCCCTGCTCGCCGGGATCGTGTACGCGGTGATCACGGTGGCGCTGTGGCGCGGCGGCGAGGGCGCCCGGAAGGTGGCCCTGGTCAGCTGCACGCTGGAGCTGATCGGCGTACTGACCGTGGGCACGCTGACGCTGGTGGACTCCTCGGCCTTCCCCGACCAGACGGTGTGGTCGGACTACGGCATGGGCTATGTGTTCCTGCCCGTGGTGATCCCGGTCAGCGGCCTTCTGTGGCTGCGCCGGGCGGCGCAGCCACAGAAGGCCTCCTGATCCGCGCTCAGGCGCTGGCGGCGTACGTCTGCGCCGCCGGCTTCTCCATGTGCACCAGGCTCAGCCGGCCGCTGACCGGCTCGGCCGTGCCCACCTGCGCGTAGCCGAGCTTGCGGTACAGCCGCAGGTTGAACTCGCTGCGGTGACCGGTGAACAGGCGGTAGCGCTTGGCCTGGAGATCGTCGGCCAGCCGTTCCTCGATGGCCCGCAGCAGCCGGCCGCCGAGGCCGTGCCGCTGCATGCGCGGGTGGACGATCAGTTTGGCGATGCTGGCGGTGCCGTCCTCGTCGACCGCGCCGCGGACCGAGCCGACCACCTCCTCGCCGAGCCTGGCCACCAGGACCGTGCCCTGCGTGAGCTCCGCGCGCAGCGCGTCGAGGGTCTGCGTCAACGGTTCGATGCCGTAGTCGCCGTAAAGCTCCGCCTCGCTCTGGTAGCACAGGTATTGCAGTTTGAGGATCTTTTCGGCGTCTTCGCCCATCGCGGTAGAGATGGTCACGCTCATGCCCATGTGCGCTGGCCTCCCCTTCGAGTCGCCCGGGCGCACAAGGGGTGAGGGGGCGCCCAGGACGTTGCCCTGACTGGAACCGGAAACACGGCGCGGCCGCGCACAAGCGCCCTGTCGCCGACTGTTTACGGTGCATTACCCCGTCGTACGGGAGATGCAACCCCGGTTGCGAGGATCGTACGCAGGCAACTCAGGCAGCGGGAACGGAGCGGACCCAGACTGCCCTGTGAGATTCCCAACTCCCGGGAGATTTCACGGTAAGTGAGGTCGGAACGGGAGATCAGGGCGGATACCAGCTCAGGGCAGCGCCCCGGCAGCCGGCCCACGGCGGCCAGCAGGGCGCGGCGCCGCTCGGCGGCGAGCACCTGCTGTTCCGCGGTGGGCGCCTGCGCCGCGGCGTGCGCCCCCAGCACACCCGGAGCCAGCGACGTCTCGTGGCGGGCGTGCCGTCCGGCGAGCCGGGCCTCGGCACGCACCGCGCGGCGCAGCCAGGCCGAGGGGTCGGCGGGCGGTTCGGGGAGCTCCAGCAGGCGCAGCCACACGGACTGCTCGAGGTCGGCGGCCTCGACGGCGCCGGGTACGGATTCGGCCGCGGCCTCGGCGGCGAGCAGCGGCCGGATGCCGGCCAGTTCGTCGTGTCGTACGTGAGCGGTCATGTCCGGCGGGACACCCGTGCCGCGCGGGGTGGTTGCCCCCTGGCCGGGGAACCACCCGTGCGCGGCAGCGGAGTCACGCCTTGTTGACGAAGGCCGCGCGGGCGAGCAGCGCGGTGTCGCAGTTGTCGGAGAAGATGCCGTCGATGCCCTGCTCGAAGTAGACCTGGAAGGCGCCGAAGGCGTCGCCGTAGGCGTTCGGGTCGGTGCCGACGCGGAAGTCGGCCGGCAGGAAGGCGTTCTCGTTGCGCATGGTGAAGGGGTGCAGGATCAGCCCGGCCTTGTGGGCGTCGCGCACCAGCGTGGTGGGCGTGCCGAGGTTGCCGGCCGCGTCCCGCGGGATGATCAGGTTGACGGTGGGGCCGATGCCCTGCGCGAAGCCCGCGATCCACTTCAGGCCGGCCGGGGTGACCAGGTCCGCGACGGTGCGCGGGTCGCCCGCCACCACGAGGTCGTACGGGCGGGTGGTGGCCGCGTCCAGCAGGAAGACCTTGGGGTTGCGCAGGCCCAGCGCGCCGAGCCGCTGGAGGCTGGTGGGCTCGAAGGACTGCAGGAACAGCGGGGAGTTGCGCCCGTCGCGGTCGTAGCGGCGCAGCAGCCCGGCGACCCGCTCCTCCAGGCCGAGGCCGATGCCGCGGAAGTAGGTGGGGTGCTTGGTCTCGACGTGCAGCCACACCGCCTTGTCGCGCTTGCGGCCCTGCTCGTCGGCCCAGCGCAGCACCTCCTCGAAGGTGGGGATCTCCCAGTGGCCGTCGTAGAGGGTGTTGTGCTGGCGCTGTGCGGGCAGCCGCTCCACGGCGCGCAGCGTCTTCAGCTCGGCGAGGGTGAAGTCCTCGGTGAACCAGCCGGTGGTGGCCACACCGTCGATGGTCTTCGTGGTCCTGCGGGAGGCGAACTCCGGGTGCTTGGCGACATCCGTGGTGCCGCCGATCTCGGGCTCGTGGCGGCAGACCAGGTGGCCGTCCTTGGTGGGGACGAGGTCCTGCTCGATCACGTCGGCGCCGAGGTCCAGCGCGAGCTGGTAGGAGCCGAGGGTGTGCTCGGGGCGGTAGCCGCTGGCGCCGCGGTGGCCGACGACGGTGGGCACGGGGAGGGCTCTCACCGGTCCGTGCGAGGAGCCGCGCGACGATCCGTGCGAGGATTCGCGCCCGTTCGCCGCCGCGCTCCCGGCGGCACCGAGGACGGAGGCGCCGGCCCCGAAGGCGGCCGCCGCCCCGATCAGTGCCCGGCGACCGGGACCCCGGCCCTGGTCCTGGCCCTGCTGCTCGTGCGTCATGTGCGCTCCCTCGAATCGGCCGAACATGTGTCCGGTCCCTGCCAAGCGACGGGCGCATCGTAGGCGGGCGGTCCTTTCAGCCGGGCGGCCGTCGTCGGAACATGGCGGAAACGCAGATCAACAATGCGTGCCGGTCGTGTGAACCCGGTGTGCGTGTCGCGGCGCCGCGGAAGTATCGTCGTCGACGGGGGAGGCGCACACTGGTGAGCGAGACCCTGCGCAGAGTCCCGCCGGACCTCTGCCGACCACGACCGGAGGACCCGTTGTTCCGCATCATCCTCAAGGCGCTGCTCGGAGTACTGATGCGCGTGCTGTTCCGCCCCAGGGTCGAGGGCGCGGAGCACATCCCGGGCGACGGACCGGTCATCCTCGCGGGCAACCACGTCACCTTCATCGACTCGATGTTCCTGTCACTCGTCGTCAAGCGGCAGGTCTTCTTCATCGGCAAGGACGAGTACGTCACGACCCCCGGCTTCAAGGGCCGCCTCATGGCGGCGTTCTTCACCTCCGTGGGCATGATCCCCGTGGACCGCGACGGCGGCCACGGCGGTGTCGCCGCCCTGATGACCGGACGTCGGATCCTCGACGAGGGCAAGGTCTTCGGCATCTACCCGGAGGGCACCCGCTCCCCCGACGGCCGCCTCTACCGCGGCCGCACCGGCGTGTCCCGCCTGGCCCTCATGACCGGCGCCCCCGTCGTCCCCTTCGCCATGGTCGGCACCGACCGCATCCAGCCGGGCGGCGCCGGCGTGCCCCGCGTCCACCGCTTCACGGTCCGCTTCGGCAAGGCCCTGGAGTTCTCCCGCTACGAGGGCATGGACCGCGACCGCTACGTGCTGCGCGCCGTCACCGACGAGGTCATGAGCCACGTGATGCGGCTGGGCGGCCAGGAGTACGTCGACGTCTACGCCACCAAGGCCAAGGCGGCCAAGGCCGCCGACCACGCGACGGCCGCGTAGCGTCCGTCCCTCCCGCGCCGCCTGGGGCCGCGTACTGATGCGTCGCCGCCGGTCACGCAGTGCCCCGCGCCCTTCGGGCGAACGGGTGCGCCCCCCGGCTCCCGGGGACCGCCACCATCGGCTGGCGCAGCGGTGCCTGACGTACTGCCAGAAGCCGACTTCGGCGCGCGGCGCCCGAGCAGACGTCACCGGCGACTCTCTGCGCACAACGCACCTCCGGGCACCTTCCAGGGGCGTGAGCGCCACCGCGCGAGGGTCTCGCGCCGGAACGGCGTCGCGTCCCAAAGGGCGGGGAACTGCGCGACGAGCCACGATGTATCCGCACGGAACACACCATCGCCCGGTCGGGCCACGATCAGCCCAATCCCGCGAAAGGAATTCGCCGGTACGCCGAAGGGCCCCAAGGGGCGCGGCGAACCATGACGCACCCGCGCGGAGCACTCAGCGCCGGGCGCAACCCGCGAGCCGCTGGCCGCGCAGAAGGCGCCACGCCGCCGCGGCCGCGAGGAGCAGGACGCCGCCGCCCACAGCGGAAGCCGCCCCCAGGCCGTCGGTGAAGGCGGCGGGCGCCGCCGAGGCCGGACCGCCCGAGATGCCGGTGACGATCGAGCCGAGCAGGGCGATGCCGAGGGCCGCGCCGAGTTCGTAGGCCGTCTCGGAGACACCGGACGCGGCGCCGGCCTGCGCCGGCGGCACGCTGGAGAGGATGACGTCGGCGGTGACCGTGTACGAGAGCCCGGCCCCCGCGCCGACGACGAGCAGGGCGGAGCCGAGGAACAGGTAGCCCGAGTCGGGCCGCAGGGCCAGCAGGGCGACCAGCGCGAGCCCGGTGGCACCCAGCCCGCCCGCGACCGCGCCCCGCACCGACCAGCGCCGGGCGGCGGCGCCCGCGACGAGGCCCGTCGCCGCCGCGCCGAGCGTGGCGGGCAGTTCGCACAGTCCCGCCTGGAGCGGGGAGCGGCCCTGGACCTCCTGGAGGAACTGGGAGAGGAAGAAGACCGTCCCGGCGAGCCCGAGCACCGTGAGCAGGTCGGCCAGGACCGCCCCGGAGAAGCCGCGGTGCCGGAACAGCCGCATGTCCAGCAGCGGTGCGGGCAGCGCGAGTTGACGGCGGACGAAGCCGTACAGGCAGGCCGCGCCGAGCAGTCCGGTCCCGAGCGCGGCCGGTCCCGGCCCGTGGACGGCGAGCTGCTTGACGGCGTAGACGACCCCGAACATGCCGATCAGCGACAGCAGGACGCTCGCCGGGTCCCACGGCCCGCGGCCAAAATCGCGGGACTCGGGCAGCAGGCGCACGCCGACGACCAGCAGTACGGCCGTCACCGGCAGGTTGATGAGGAAGACCGAGCCCCACCAGAAGTGCTCCAGCAGCAGCCCTCCGACGACCGGCCCGAGCGCGGCGCCCGCGGTGGACACCGCGCCCCAGACACCGATGGCGAAGCTGCGCTCGCGCGCGTCGGGGAAGAGGGTGCGGATCAGGGCGAGGGTGGACGGCATGAGCGTGGCGCCGGCGACACCCATGAGCGCGCGGGCGGTGATGAGCGTCCCGGGCGTGGTGGCGTACGCGGCGAACACCGACAGCGCGCCGAAGGCGGCGGTACCGGTGAGCAGCAGCCGCTTGCGGCCGACGCGGTCGCCGAGGCTGCCCATGGAGACCAGCAGGCCGGCGATGACGAAGGAGTAGACGTCGCCGATCCAGAGCAGTTGGGTGGAGGTGGGCCTCAGGTCCTCGGTGAGGAAGGGGATGGCCAGGCCCAGGACGGTGGCGTCGACGGCGACGAGCAGCAGGGCGAGGGTCAGTACCCCGAGCGCGAGCCAGCGGGAGGGGTGCCCGCGGCCCCCTCGGCGGGTGGTGGTGACCCGGGCGAGGGTGGCCATCAGGTGCTCCCGGTCTCGCGGGGGGCGCGCAGCATGCCGCCGAGCAGCAGGTCGGTGACCATGCGCGCGGAGTCCCGCCGAGCCATCCGGCCGTCCAGGACGGACCAGGCGGAGGCGGCGATCAGCGCGTACAGGGCCTCGACGAGCCAGGCGGGCGCCAGGTCGTAGCGGAAGGCGCCGGTTTCCTGGCCGCGGCGGAAGAGCGCGGCGACGCGTGCGTCGATGCGCGCCCAGCCGTCGTTGATCTCGTCCAGGTCGTAGAGCTGGTTCTCGCCGTAGAGGAAGGCGAGGAAGCCGGAGACGGGCATGGCCTCGGTGATGAGCCGGCGGACGGCCTCGACGGGGTCGCCCTCCTCGATGCGCGCCGCGTCCAGGCACTCCTCGGTCTGCTCGATGCCGAGCGTGCCGAGGGCGCGCACGAGCGCGTCCCGTCCCGGGAAGTGCCGGTGCAGGGTGGCCCGGCTGACGCCCGCCGCCTTGGCGATCTCGTCCATGGAGGCGGTGGCGCGACGGGACAGCAGGTCGGCCGTGTCGCGCAGGACCTGCTCACGATCGAAACTCATGAGACAAGGGTACTCCGTATGAGACATTGACGTCTCATACGTGACGACAAAGAAGCCCGGCCGGGGTCTGGGACCCCGGCCGGGCCGAACCGCCGGACAGGCGGCCGATCAGCTCTTGGCCTGCGCCCAGGCCAGCTGGACGGCCAGGTCCCGCTTGATCTCGGCGAGCTGGACGACGACCGCCGAGGGCGCCGTGCCGCCCCGGCCGTTGCGGGCGGCCAGCGCGCCGGGCACGTCGAGCACGGTCCGCACCTCGGGGGTCAGGTGCGGGGAGATCTTGGCGAACTGCTCGTCGGTCAGCTGGTCCAGCTCGATCCCCTCGGCCTCGCAGACCTTGACGCACTCACCGGCGATCTCGTGCGCCACCCGGAACGGGACGCCCTGCTTGACCAGCCACTCCGCGATGTCGGTGGCCAGGGAGAAACCGGCAGGGGCCAGCTCCTCCATGCGCTTGCGGTTGACGGTGAGGGTGGCCATCATCCCGGTGAACGCCGGCAGCAGCACCTCGAGGGTGTCGCAGGAGTCGAAGACCGGCTCCTTGTCCTCCTGGAGGTCGCGGTTGTACGCGAGCGGAAGGGCCTTGAGGGTGGCCATCAGTCCGGTCAGGTTGCCGATGAGGCGGCCGGACTTGCCGCGCGCCAGCTCGGCGATGTCCGGGTTCTTCTTCTGCGGCATGATCGACGAGCCGGTCGAGAAGGCGTCGTGGAGGGTGACGAAGGAGAACTCCTTCGTGTTCCAGATGATGACCTCCTCGGCGATCCGCGACAGGTCGACGCCGATCATCGCCGTGATGAAGGCGAACTCGGCGGCGAAGTCCCGCGAGGCGGTGCCGTCGATGGAGTTGGCCGACGAGCCGTGCTCGAACCCGAGGTCCCGCGCGACTGCCTGCGGGTCCAGGCCGAGCGAGGACCCCGCCAGCGCGCCGGAGCCGTAGGGCGACACGGCCGTGCGCTCGTCCCACTGCCGCAGCCGCTCCGCGTCCCGGGACAGCGCCTGGACATGGGCGAGGACGTGGTGCGCGAAGAGCACCGGCTGCGCGTGCTGCAGGTGGGTACGGCCCGGCATGGCGACGTCGATGTGCGCCTCGGCGAGAGCGACCAGGGCGTGCTGGAGCTCGGCGACCAGGCCGCCGATGACGCGGGCGTGGTCGCGCAGGTACATCCGGAAGAGCGTGGCGACCTGGTCGTTGCGGGACCGGCCGGCGCGCAGCTTGCCGCCGAGGTCGGGGCCGAGCCGCTCCAGCAGGCCGCGCTCCAGGGCGGTGTGGACGTCCTCGTCGGCGATCGTGCCGGTGAAGCTGCCGTCGGCGACGTCGGCCTCCAGCTGGTCGAGGCCGGCCAGCATGCGCGTGAGCTCGTCCTCGGTCAGCAGGCCCGCCGCGGTGAGCACGCGCGCGTGGGCGCGGGAGCCGGCGATGTCGTACGGCGCGAGCCGCCAGTCGAAGTGCACGGACGCCGACAGCCTGGCCAGCGCCTCCGCGGGACCGTCGGCGAAACGGCCGCCCCAGAGCCGGACGTCACCGGTGTTGCTGCTCAACTCTTCGCTCGCTTCCGTCGGTGGGTCGATGTGCGACCGCCTCCCCGCCGTGGGACGGGCGGGGAGGCGGTCTGCCGTGGTCGAGGCTACTGACTAGGCCAGGTCGCGCTTGGCGGCGATCTTCGACGACATGCCGAAGATCTCGATGAAGCCCTTGGAGAGGGACTGGTCGAACGTGTCACCGGTGTCGTACGTCGCCAGGTTGAAGTCGTACAGCGACTCGGCGGACTTGCGGCCGGTCACGACGGCGCGGCCGCCGTGCAGGGTCATCCGGATGTCACCGGACACGTGCTGGTTGGCCTCGTTGATGAAGCCGTCCAGGGCGCGCTTGAGCGGGGAGAACCACAGGCCGTCGTAGACCAGCTCGCCCCAGCGCTGCTCGACCTGCCGCTTGTAGCGGGCGAGCTCGCGCTCGACGGTGACGTTCTCCAGCTCCTGGTGGGCGGTGATCAGCGCGATCGCGCCCGGCGCCTCGTACACCTCGCGGGACTTGATGCCGACCAGCCGGTCCTCGACCATGTCGATCCGGCCGATGCCCTGGGCACCCGCACGCTCGTTGAGCTGCTGGATCGCCTGCAGGACGGTGACGGGCTTGCCGTCGATGGCGACCGGGACGCCCTGCTTGAAGCTGATGACCACCTCGTCGGCCTCGCGGGGCGTGGCCGGGTTCTGGGTGTACTCGTAGACGTCCTCGATCGGGGCGTTCCAGATGTCCTCCAGGAAGCCGGTCTCGACGGCCCGCCCGAAGACGTTCTGGTCGATCGAGTACGGGGACTTCTTGGTGGTGGCGATCGGGAGGTTCTTCTCCTCGCAGAAGGCGATGGCCTTGTCGCGGGTCATCGCGTAGTCGCGGACCGGGGCGATGCACTTCAGCTCGGGGGCGAGGGAGGAGATGCCGGCCTCGAAGCGGACCTGGTCGTTGCCCTTGCCGGTGCAGCCGTGGGCGACGACGGAGGCGCCGTGTTTCTTCGCGGCGGCCACCAGGTGCTTGACGATGGTGGGCCGGGAGAGGGCGGAGACCAGCGGGTAGCGGTCCATGTAGAGGGCGTTGGCCTTGATCGCCGGGAGGCAGTACTCGTCGGCGAACTCGTCCTTGGCGTCCGCGACCTCGGCCTCGACCGCGCCGCAGGCCAGCGCCCGCTTGCGGATCACGTCCAGGTCCTCGCCGCCCTGGCCGACGTCCACGGCCACGGCGATGACCTCGGCGCCGGTCTCCTCGGCGATCCAGCCGATGGCGACGGAGGTGTCCAGTCCGCCCGAGTAGGCGAGTACGACGCGCTCGGTCACGGGTCTCTCCTTTGGTGCGCGAGGCCTGAGGGTGCATACGCTGTTGGGTATAAGTATGCACTCCCCCGTATGTTTCGTCAATCGGCCGTGTCGCCGCAGGTCACAGCCGTGCCGCAGGCACGGGAACCCACCCCGGAGGGACGCGGGGAACCGCGCGACCCGCACACGCACCCGCACCCGAGCACCGGCACAGCGCCCGCCGCGGCACAACGGCGCGCCGCGCGCAGCACATAGCACACCCCCGCCCCGGCCGTCAGGCGAAGCCCCGCTTTGAGTCACCTCGAACTCCCGCCCGTACCCCACCGCATGGCGGCCACGAGCACGATGATCCACAACAGCAGGGCGGGCAGACGGCAGGCCATGCGCCGGATCCGTCCCCGCCGCTCCCCCGCGGTCCCCCTGCTCCTGCTGGCCTGGGCGGGTGCCGCCGGGGTCGTCTGGCTGTGGTGGGGCAACACCCCCTACGTCCGGCCGGTCACGGCCGACCGGCTGATCGCCGCCGGCCGGATCACCGGCCTGCTCGGCGGCTACGCGATCTCCCTCGTCGTCCTCCAGATGGCCAGGGTCCCGGCCCTGGAGCGGCGGGTCGGCTCCGACCGGGTCGCCCGCTGGCACGCGATGACCGGCCGCTACGCGATCTCGCTGGTCGTGGCACACGTCGTGCTCGTCCTCTGGGGCTACTCCGCGCAGTCCGGGCTGCCGATCGCCCGGCAGACGACGAGCGTCGTGCTGGACTACCCCGAGATGATCAAGGCGACGATCGGCACCGGGCTGCTGCTGCTCATCGGCTTCCTCTCGGCGGGCGCGCTGCGCCGCAGATTGCGGTACGAGACCTGGTACTACATCCACCTGCTCACCTATGCCGCCGTCTACCTGACGTTCTGGCACCAGCTCGCCACCGGCGCGGAGTTCGCAGGCGACGCGACGGCGCGCGGCGTCTGGTACGCCCTCTACGGCACGGTCACGGGCCTCGTGCTCTGGTACCGCGTGCTGGTCCCCGTCCGGCTCAACCTCAAGCACCGCATGCGGGTCGAGGAGACCGTGGAGGAGGCGCCCGGGGTGGTGTCGGTGCTGATCAGGGGGCGGCGACTGCACCGGCTGGGCGCGGAGCCCGGCCAGTTCTTCCGCTGGCGGTTCATGGCCGAGGGGCTGCGGTGGAGCTCCCACCCGTACTCGCTGTCCGCGCCGCCGCGGCCCGACCTGCTGCGCATCACCGTCAAGGCGGTCGGCGGGCACAGTTCGGCACTCGCCGGGCTGCGGCCCGGCACCCGTGTGTGGGCGGAGGGGCCGTACGGCGCGATGACCGCCTCGCGGCGCCGCGGCGGCAAAGTACTGCTGCTGGCCGGCGGTGCGGGCATCACCCCGCTGCGGGCACTGTTCGAGACGCTGCCGGCCGCGCGCGGCGACCTCACGCTGCTCTACCGCGCGCGCAGCAAGCAGGACCTCGCGCTGTGGGCCGAGTTGCAGGAGATCGCCGCCGAGCGCGGCGCCCGCCTGGTCTACGCGGTCAACGGCCCGGGCGGGGCCCGTCCGGAGATCACCGCGCAGGCGCTGCGCAGGATGCTGCCGGACATCGAGGAGCACGACGTCTTCCTGTGCGGGCCGCCCGGGCTCGCCGAGGAGTCCTTTTCCGCGCTGCGCGAGGCCGGAGTGCCCGAACGCCGCATCCACCACGAGTCCTTCGAGCTGTGAGGTGCCCGTGAAGAAGAAGCATCCGCTCCGCCGGATCGTCCTGACCGGTGCGACAACCGTCTCCGCCATCGTGCTGCTGCTGGCGCTGAAGCCGACGACGGCGCCCTTCGCCTCGCAGGCGGGGGTCCGGGCGCCGCAGCGGCCGCCGGTGTCGGCGGAGCCCTCCGCGGCGGGCGGCGACCCGACGGTGCCGGTGACGGAGCCGTCAGGACCGGCGCGCCGGACGCCGGCCGGCTCCCCCGCCGCGTCCGCCCGGCCCGCGGCGCCGGCCGCACCCGCCAAGCGGACGGTCACCGGGGACGTGGCGCAGACCAGCTACGGGCCGGTGCAGGTCAGCATCACCGTGGAGGGCGGGCGGATCACCGCGGCGACCGCCGTTCAGGCCCCGAACGGCACACCGATGAGCGACCAGTTGACCGCCTCCGCGATCCCACGGCTCAACCAGGCGGCGGTCACCGCGCAGAGCGCGGCCATCGACACCGTCTCCGGTGCCTCCTTCACCAGCCAGGGCTACCAGCAGTCCCTGCAGAGCGCGCTGGACAAGGCCGGTGTCTGACCGTGTCCGACAACCCCCCTCGACTGCGCCACGTCGAACACTGCATGGGGACGGTGTTCTCCTTCGACGTCCGCGGCGCCCGTGACCCGCGGGTGCGGGCGGCCCTGGAGGCGGCGGTCGCCGGGCTCCACGAGGCCGACGCACTGTTCTCCACCTACCGCCCCGACAGCGAGGTCAGCCGACTCGGCCGCGGCGAACTCGGCCCCCAGGACTGCTCCCTGGAGGTGCGGGAGGTGCTGCGGCGCTGCGCGGAGGCGGAGCTCGCCACCGGCGGCTGGTTCACCCTCCGCTACGCGGGGCCGGACACCGCGCCCGACCCCACCGGGCTGGTGAAGGGCTGGGCGGTGGAACGCGCCGCGCGCGCCATCGCCGCCGCCGGCGCGGAGTCGGTCTGCGTCAACGGCGGCGGGGACGTCCAGCTCACCGGCGGCCCGTGGCGGGTGGGCATCGCCGACCCGCTGCGGCCGGGGGGCCTCGCGACCGTGGTGGAGTGCGCGGACGGCGAACTCGCCGTCGCCACCTCCGGTCCCGCCGAGCGCGGCTGCCACATCCTCGACCCGCACACCGGCCAACCGCCCGCGGACGGCCTCGCCTCGCTCACCGTGGTCTGCCCCGGGCTCACCGAGGCCGACGTGCGGGCCACCGCCGGGTACGCGATGGGCCCGGCCGCGCGGGAATGGCTGGAAGAACTCCCCGGCACGGAGGCGTTCGCCGTCACCGCCGACGGCTCCACCTGGCAGACCCGGGGATTCGGGGGTCTCACCGCCCAGTTGAGCGCTTGACGATCAGCGGTTCGCAGGGGCAAGAATGCGTCCCATGGATCTGCATTTGAGCGACAAGGTCGTGCTCGTCACCGGAGGGTCCGACGGCCTCGGCGCGGCCCTGGTCCGGCGGCTGGCCGCCGAGGGCGCCAAGGTGGCGCTGTGCGGCCGCGACGCCGAGCGCATCGAGCGCCTGGTCAAGGACCTGGGTGCCACCGGGGCGGACGTCCTCGGTGTCCCCGCCGACGTGACCCGTACCGAGGACCTGGAGCGCTTCGTCTCCGCCGCCGACGGCCGCTGGGGGCGGGTCGACGCCGTCGTGAACAACGCCGGCCGCAGCGCGGCCGGATTCTTCGAGCGCCAAAACGACTCGGTGTGGGAGGAGGACCTGGACCTCAAGCTGCACGCCGCGGTCCGGCTGACCCGGCTGGTGTTGCCGCACCTGCGCGCCGCGGGGGGCGGCAGTGTGGTCAACACCCTCGCCGTCTCCGCCAAGGCACCGGGAGCGGGCAGCACTCCCACCTCGGTGTCCCGGGCCGCGGGCCTGGCCCTCACCAAGGCGCTGTCCAAGGAGCTCGGCCCCGACAACATCCGGGTCAACGCCGTGCTGGTCGGCCTCGTCGAGAGCGGGCAGTGGGACCGCCTGGCCGCGGAGCGGGGCATCACCGTCGAGGAGCTGTACGCCACGATGGGCCGCGAGTCCGGCATCCCGCTCGGCCGGGTGGGGCGGGCCGGGGAGTTCGCGGACCTGGTCGCGTTCCTGCTCTCGGACCGCGCCGCCTACGTGACGGGCACCGGCATCAACCTCGACGGCGGTCTCAGCCCGGTCGCCTGATCACCCGTCAGGAAGCCGCGTGGCGCCGGGCTCATCGCTCGGCGCCGCCCCCGGCCAGGCGCAGCAGGTGGTCGGCGACCGCCTGCCCTCCGGAGGGGTCGCGGCTGATCAGCATGACGGTGTCGTCGCCCGCGATGGTGCCGAGGATGTCGTACACCTCGGCCTGGTCGATCGCCGAGGCGAAGAACTGCGCGGCCCCCGGGGGCGTACGCACGACGACGAGGTTGGCCGAGGCCTCGGCGGAGATCAGCAGTTCACTGGCCAGGCGGCGCATCCGCTCCTCCTTCACCGACTCGCCCAGCGGCGCCTGCGGTGTGCGGAATCCGCCCTCGCTCGGCACCGCGTAGATCAACTCACCGTTGTTGGTGCGGATCTTGACGGCGCCGAGCTCGTCGAGGTCCCGGGAGAGCGTCGCCTGCGTGACGGTCAGCCCGTCGTCGGCGAGCAGCTTGGCGAGCTGGCTCTGCGACCGCACCGGGAGCCGGTTCAGGATGTCCACGATCCGCCGGTGGCGTGCCATCCGGGTCTGCGGTACGGCCGCGGCTCCGCCGCCCTGCTGCTGCGCCTCGCTCATCGTCGTGTCATTCTCCGGCTCGCGATCCCTCGTGCTGGGCCCGGACGGCGTCCAGCACCCCCGGCAGCTCCCGGAGGAAGGCCGTCACCTCCGCGTCACCCAGGATGAGCGGCGGGGCGAGCCGCACCGTGTCGGGTACGGCGGCGTTCACCAGGAGTCCGGCGTCCTGAGCCGCCTTCTGCACCTGGGCGGCGAGCGGCTCGGTGAGCACGATACCCAGCAGCAGGCCCGCACCACGCACCTGATCGACCAGTGGGTGGCCCAGCGCCTCGATCCCCTGCCGCAGCTTCTCCCCCTGCCGCTTGGTGTTCTCCAGGATGCCGTCGGCGGCGATCGTGTCCAGGACGGCCAGCGCGGCGGCGCAGGCGACCGGGTTGCCGCCGAAGGTGGTGCCGTGCTGACCGGGGGTCAGCAGGTCGGCGGCGGGCCCGAACGCGAGGACCGCGCCGATGGGCAGTCCGCCGCCGAGCCCCTTGGCAAGGGTGACGACGTCGGGCTCGATGCCCTGCGCCTGGTGCTCGAACCAGTGGCCGGTGCGGCCGATGCCGGTCTGCACCTCGTCCAGGACGAGCAGGGCGCCGACCGCCCGGGTGATCTCGCGGGCCGCGGCGAGGTAGCCGGCCGGGGGGACGACGACGCCGTTCTCGCCCTGGATCGGCTCCAGCACCACCAGGGCGGTCTCCCGCGTCACTGCGGCGCGCAGCGCCTCGGTGTCCCCGTACGGCACGTGCGTCACGTCGCCGGGCAGCGGGTGGAAGGCCTCCTGCTTCTTGGGCTGTCCGGTGAGCGCGAGGGCCCCCATGGTGCGCCCGTGGAAGCCGCCCTCGGTCGCGACCATGTGCGTGCGGCCGGTCATCCGGCCGATCTTGAAGGCGGCCTCGACGGCCTCGGTGCCGGAGTTGCAGAAGAGCACGCGCCCGGGCCGCCCGGACAGCTGCAGCAGCCGCTCCGCGAGGGCGACGGTGGGCTCGGCGACGAAGAAGTTGGAGACGTGGCCGAGGGTGGCGATCTGCTCGGAGACGGCGCGCACGACGGCGGGGTGCGCGGTGCCGAGGGCGTTGACGGCGATGCCGCCGAGGAAGTCCAGGTACGCGTTGCCGTCGGCGTCCCAGAAGGTGGCGCCCTCACCGCGGACCAGGGGCAGCCGCGGTGTGCCGTAGTTGTCCATCAAGGAGCCCTGCCACCGCTCGGTGAGCGCCTGGTTGCCCTGGTTGCCGTGGTTGCCGTGGTTGGCCTGGTTGCCGTGGTTCCCGGTCCCGGTCATGCCCGTCCCCCTCCGTGCGCGTTTCCGTTCGCGATGCCGTCAGCGATGCCGTTCGCGGGGTCGGGCACCACCATGGTGCCGATGCCCTCGTCGGTGAAGATCTCCAGCAGGATCGAGTGCTGGACGCGCCCGTCGATGACCCGGGCGGTGTTCACGCCGTTGCGTACGGCGTGCAGGCACCCCTCCATCTTGGGGACCATGCCGCTCGACAGCTCCGGCAGCAGCTTCTCCAGCTCGCTCGCGGTGAGCCGGCTGATGACCTCGTCGCTGTGGGGCCAGTCCTCGTAGAGGCCCTCGACGTCGGTGAGGACCATCAGGGTCTCGGCGCCGAGGGCGGCCGCGAGGGCCGCGGCCGCGGTGTCGGCGTTGACGTTGTAGACCCCGGCGCCGTCGCCGGTGTCGGCGCTGCGGGCGATAGAGGAGACGACCGGGATACGGCCGTCGTCGAGCAGGGCCTCGATGGCGCCGGTGTCGATCGCGGTGATCTGGCCGACCCGGCCGATGTCGACGGCCTCGCCGTCGACGACCGGACGGTGCCGGGTGGCGCTGATGGTGTGGGCGTCCTCGCCGGTCATGCCGACCGCGAGGGGGCCGTGCTGGTTGAGGAGGTTGACCAGCTCGCGCTGCACCTGCCCGGCCAGCACCATGCGCACGACGTCCATGGCCTCGGGCGTGGTGACCCGCAGCCCCGCCTTGAACTCGCTGACCAGGCCCTGCTTGTCGAGCTGCGCGCTGATCTGCGGGCCCCCGCCGTGCACGACCACCGGCTTGAGCCCGGCGTGCCGCAGGAAGACGACGTCCTGCGCGAACGCGGCCTTCAGCTCCTCATCGACCATGGCGTTGCCGCCGAACTTGACCACGACGGTCTTGCCGTTGTGGCGGGTCAGCCAGGGCAGCGCCTCGACGAGGATCTGCGCCTTGGGCAGGGCGGTGTGCTTGCGCGCGCTCATGAGCTGTAGGCGCTGTTCTCGTGGACGTACTCGGCGGTCAGGTCGTTGGTCCAGATCGTCGCGGTCCGGTCGCCCGCGGCGAGGTCCGCGGTGATGTGCACCTCGCGGTAGCGCATGTCGACCAGCTCGCGGTCCTCGCCGACCGAGCCGGCCTTGCAGACCCAGACGCCGTTGATGGCCACGTTCAGGCGGTCGGGCTCGAAGGCGGCCGAGGTCGTCCCGATCGCGGAGAGCACCCGGCCCCAGTTGGGGTCCTCGCCGTGGATGGCGCACTTGAGGAGGTTGTTGCGGGCGATGGAACGGCCCACCTCCACCGCGTCGTCCTCGGTCGCGGCGTTGACGACCTCGATCTTGATGTCCTTGGAGGCGCCCTCGGCGTCGCGGATCAGCTGGCGGGCCAGGTCGGCGCAGACCCGCTCGACGCCCGCGGCGAAGTCCTCGTACGCGGGGGCGACGCCGGAGGCGCCGGAGGCCATCAGCAGCACGGTGTCGTTGGTCGACATGCAGCCGTCGGAGTCGGCGCGGTCGAAGGTGGTGCGGGTGGCGGCGCGCAGCGCCTTGTCCAGCGTCGCGGAGTCCAGGTCGGCGTCGGTGGTGATCACCACCAGCATGGTGGCCAGGCCCGGGGCGAGCATGCCCGCGCCCTTGGCCATGCCGCCGACGCTCCAGCCGTCGCCGTCGTGGACGGCGGTCTTGTGGACGGTGTCGGTGGTCTTGATGGCGATGGCGGCCTTCTCGCCGCCGTGCGGGGACAGGGCCGCGGCGGCCTCGTCCACGCCCGGCAGCAGCTTGTCCATGGGCAGGCGCACGCCGATGAGTCCCGTGGAGCAGACCGCGACCTCGCCGGCGCTGTGGCCGAGGGCGGCGGCGGCGCGTTCGGCGGTGGTGTGGGTGTCCTGGAAGCCGAGCGGGCCCGTACAGGCGTTGGCGCCACCGGAGTTGAGGACGACGGCGGAGACCTGGCCGCCGCGCAGGACCTGTTCTGACCACAGGACGGGGGCGGCCTTGACGCGGTTGGAGGTGAAGACGCCGGCCGCGGCGAGGCGCGGACCGTTGTTGACCACCAGGGCCAGGTCCGGGTTGCCGTTCTCCTTGATCCCGGCGGCGATGCCGGCCGCCGTGAATCCCTGCGCTGCCGTGACGCTCACGCTGTGGTCTCCTTCGTCGCTTCCGCGGTGGTCCACCGGGTGGGGGCGGACTTCGTCATGGTGCCTTGGTGCGGCTCGGTGGCCGTGTGGGCGGTGGTGGCGCCGGTGCCGGGTGCCGTGTCACAGGGAGCCGCCCGGGTCAGCAGGACGGCGACGGCGCGGCGCGCGCGGGTGGCGGGGCGGGGGGTCACGGCGCGACCCCGACGGTGCTCAGGCCCGTCTCCTCGGGCAGGCCGAGGGCGATGTTCATGCTCTGCACGGCACCGCCGGCGGTGCCCTTGGTGAGGTTGTCGATGGCGCTGATGGCGATGATCCGGCCGGCCGCCTCGTCGTACGCGACCTGCACCAGCGCGGCGTTGGAGCCGACCACCGACGCGGTGGCCGGCCACTGCCCCTCGGGCAGCAGGTGCGCGAAGGGCTCGTCCGCGAGCGCCTTCTCGTACGCGGCGCGCACGGCGGAGGCGGTGACGCCCGGCCGGGCGGCAGCGGTGCAGGTGGCGAGGATGCCGCGGGGCATGGGGGCCAGCGTCGGGGTGAAGGAGACCGTCACGCGCTCACCGGCTGCCGCCGACAGGTTCTGGATCATCTCCGGGGTGTGCCGGTGGCCGCCGCCGACGCCGTACGGGGTCATGCTGCCCATGACCTCGCTGCCGAGCAGATGCGGCTTGGCCGCCTTGCCCGCGCCGGAGGTGCCGGACGCGGCGACGACGACGGCCTCGGGCTCGACCAGTCCGGCCGCGTAGGCCGGGAAGAGCGCGAGGGAGACGGCGGTGGGGTAGCAGCCGGGCACCGCGATGCGGCGGGTCCCGGCGAGCGCGGTGCGCGCGCCCGGCAGCTCGGGCAGGCCGTACGGCCAGGTGCCGGCGTGCGGGCTGCCGTAGAAGCGCTCCCAGTCGGCGGGGTCGGTGAGCCGGAAGTCGGCGCCGCAATCCACGATCAGCACGTTCTCCCCGAGCTGTTCCGCGACGGCCGCCGACTGGCCGTGCGGCAGGGCGAGGAAGACCACGTCGTGCCCGGCGAGCACCTCGGGGTCGGTGGGCTGGAGGACGCGGTCCGCGAGCGGCAGCAGGTGCGGCTGCAGGCCGCCGAGGCGCTGCCCGGCGCTGGAGTTCGCCGTGAGCGTGCCGATCTCGATCTCGGGGTGGTTGAGCAGCAGGCGCAGCACCTCTCCGCCCGCGTAACCGCTCGCACCCGCCACCGCTGCCCGGAATGCCATGGACCCTCCTCGTCGATGGCATGACTATACGGCCGCCGGAACTTTTATGCAAAGCCCTGACGCGATCCCGCCGGTCACGCCCGTTCCGCGCACCGTGCCCGGAGTCCGCTGCGGGCAGGCGGCATCGACCCGACCGCCGCGCAAACGCGACGCAACGATGCGGGGCCGGCGCGGGGCCGACGACGCCGGGCGCGGCGTCCGGAACCGGCATGCGGCCATGGGTGCGGGTCCGTTGACAGGGCGACGGGGGCGCCGCAGACTCGGTGGCCGAAAGCTCGATGAACGATGGTTCACTGTGCGAACAGCGCCGTTCGCCGCAGGACAAGGGGCTGCCATGACCATCACGCGGGAACTGCTGATCGGCGGCAAGGACGTGCCGGCCGCCTCCGGGCGCACGGCCGAGGACGTCGACCCGTACACCGGCGAGGTCTGGGCGACGGTCGCCGCCGGGGGCCCCGAGGACATCACGCGGGCGGTGGACGCGGCGCACGGCGCGTTCCCGCAGTGGGCGGCGCTGAGCCCGGTGGAGCGGCGCAGGATCTTCCTCACCGCCGCCGACCTGCTGGAAGGCCGTACCGAGCAGGTCGCCGAGATCATGGCCCACGAGGCGGGCGCGACCCGGCCCTGGGCGTACTTCAACGTCGGACTGGCCGCCGGCATCCTGCGCGAGGCCGCCGCGGCGGCCACCGCCCCGCGCGGCGAGGTGCTCAGCGCGCAGGACGAGGGCGTGCTCGGGCTCGCGGTGCGCGAGCCGCTCGGCGTCGTCGCCGCCTTCGCCCCGTGGAACGCGCCGCTCATCCTGGGCGTCCGCGCGGTCGCGGCACCGCTCGCGGCGGGCAACACCGTCGTCGTCAAGCCCAGCGAGGACGCGCCGGTGGCGTGCGGGCTGTTCGTCGCGGACCTGCTGCGCGAGGCGGGGCTGCCGGACGGGGTGCTGAACGTCGTCACCAACGCCCCCGAGGACGCGGCCGAGGTCGCCGAGGCGCTCATCGCCGACCCCCGGGTCCGCGCCGTCAACTTCACCGGCTCCACCGAGGTCGGCCGGATCGTCGGCACGCTCGCGGCCCGCCACCTCAAGCCCGCCGTCCTGGAGCTCGGCGGCAAGAACTCGGTGATCGTCCTGGAGGACGCGGACGTGGACCACGCGGTCGACGCCGCCGCCTTCGGGGTCTTCCTGAACGCCGGGCAGATCTGCATGTCCGCCGACCGCCTCCTGGTCCACGAGAGCCTCGTCGAGGAGTTCACGGCCAAGTTCACCGCGAAGGTCGCCTCGCTGCCCGCCGGCGACCCCTCCCACCCGCACACCGTCGTCGGCCCGCTGGTCAGCGCCGATGCGGCACGCCGGGTCGCCGCCCTGATCAAGGACGCCGTCGGCAAGGGCGCCACGCTCCTGACCGGCGGCGGCGAACCGGACGGCGCGGTCCACCCGGCGACGGTGCTCTCCGGGGTCCCCGGCGACGCGGAGCTCTACCGCGCCGAGGCCTTCGGGCCGCTCGTCACCATCGCCGGCTTCGCGGACGACGACACCGCCGTGGCCCTGGCCAACGACACCGAGCACGGGCTGACCGCGGGCGTCATCACCGAGAACGCCACGCACGGCCTGGCCGTCGCCCGCCGGCTGCGCACCGGCATCGTCCACGTCAACGACCAGACGGTGGCCGACGAGCCGCAGGCGCCCTTCGGCGGCTTTGCGGCCAGCGGCTACGGCCGGTTCGGCGGCCGCTGGGGCATCGAGGCCTTCTCCAACACCCGTTGGCTGACGGTGGCCACGCAGCAGCCCCGGTACCCCTTCTGAGGCGTCCCGCGCAGCGGGTGCGGACCCGGCCGCCGACCCTAGACTGGAGGAGCCAAGCCGTGGACCGCCGAGTTCCCAGGAGGTCGACCGATGCACGCGAACAAGGGTGACCACGTCAGGCAGCACGGACGTGTCGTCGGACAGCACGACAAGGTGGCCGAGATCGTCGAGGTCATGGGCAAGAGCGGGGAGCCGCCGTACCGGGTGCGGTTCGAGGACGGGCACGAGTGCATCCTGTCGCCCGGACCGGACTCGACGGTCGAGCACGAACACGGCGTGACCCGCACCCCCCAGCCGTAGCGCGCGGCAGCAGCCCCACCGCGTCCCGGACCGCGGCCGCCCCCGCGCGGCCGCGGATCCTTCAGCGTGCCCGGACCCGGGTGGGGTAGTGGTCCTGGACGACGCGGCTCATCGCGCCGATGGGATCGGTGACGACCTCCTTGGCGGAGAAGAAGATGTTGCCGCCGACCTCGGGGTGGTCCGCGGCCAGCGTCAGGTGCCGCGACAGCTCCTCCGGGTCCTGCCAGGCCTGGGCCTCGCCGGCGGCCCCGGCCCGGTACAGGGCCTCGCCGATGTAGAGGTCCGTCCCGGTGCCGGCCACGACGTCGGACCACCAGGGGACCAGCGTCGCGTAGTCGGCGATCTCGAAGCCGATGTTCCAGTACACCTGGGGCGCGATGTAGTCGATCCAGCCCTTGCGCACCCATCCGCGGGTGTCGGCGTACAGGTCGTCGTACGTCTGCACGCCGCCGCGGGTGGCGGAGCCGCGCGGGTCGGTGGTGCTGTTGCGCCAGACCGCGAAGGGGCTGATGCCGAACCGCGCCGAGGGCCGCAGCCGCTTGATGCGCGCCGCGGTCTCGCTCACCAGCAGGTCGGTGTTGTGGCGCCGCCAGGCGGCCCGGTCGGAGAAGCCGTCGCCGTACCGCTCGAAGGCGTCGTCGTCGGCGAACGCCTTCCCCGCCACGGGATACGGGTAGAAGTAGTCGTCCCAGTGGACGCCGTCGACCGGGTAGCGGCGCACCGCGTCCAGCATCGCGTCCTGGACGAAGGCGCGGACCTCGGGCAGACCAGGGTTGTAGTAGAGCTTCCCGGCGTACGGGACGGCCCAGCCGCGGTTGCGCACGGCGGGGTGCTGGGGCGACAGCCGGGACAGGTCTGCGTGGTTGGCGATCCGGTAGGGGTTGAACCAGGCGTGCAGCTCCAGCCCCCGCGCGTGCGCCTCCTCCACGGCGGTGCCCAGCGGGTCCCACCCCGGGTCGCGGCCCTGGACGCCGGTCAGGTACTCCGACCACGGCTCGTACGGGGACGGCCAGAACGCGTCGGCGGTGGGCCGGACCTGCATGACCACGGCGTTCAGCCGGCGGTCCACGGCCGTGTCGAGGTAGTCCAGCAGTTCGCCGCGCTGCTCGTCGGGCGAGCCGCCGCGGGCCGACGGCCAGTCGCGGCCGCCGACCGTGGCGAGCCACATGCCGCGGAACTGCGGCAGCGCGGCGCCGCCCGCCGGGACCGCGGCACCGGTCGCGGCGGCACCCGATGCGTCCGCCGACGTCAGCGCCACGGAGAGGGCGCCGGCCGCACCGGCGGCGAAGGCCCTGCGTGAGAGGTGAGCCATCCGATCCCCCTGATGATCCGTCACTTCGGCCGATCATGCGGCGAACCGGCCGCCGCGGGCAACCCGTGCCGGGCCCCGGCGTGTCACCGCGCGGCCCCGGGCTGCGCCTCCGGTGCGGCCCGACGTGCGGCCTGACGTGCGGCCCGACGGCACCTTCGCACCGGCGGCCTGCGGTCGTCCACCCGGGTGTACTGTCGATCGGGCTGGTCCGGTCCGTACAACGGCCCGGGTCTTCGTCTCGCGATCAGGGAGAGGCTGGGCGTTGAACGACGACATCCGTTTTGTCGGTGTGGTGGGCTGTGGCCAGATGGGTGCGGGCATCGCCGAGGTGTGCGCCCGGGCGGGACTGTACGTCCGGGTGGCCGAGACCACCGGCGAGGCCCTGGAACTGGGCCGCACGCGCCTGACGACGTCGCTCGCCAAGGCCGCCGAGCGCGGCAAGATCACCGAGGAGGAGCGCGACGCGGCGCTGGAGCGCCTCAGCTTCACCACCGACCTCGGCGACTTCGCGGACCGTGACCTGGTCATCGAGGCCGTCGTGGAGAACGAGCAGGTCAAGACGGAGATCTTCCAGGTCCTCGACCAGGTGGTGACCCGCCGGGACGCCATCCTGGCCTCGAACACCTCCTCCATCCCGCTGGTGAAGCTCGCCGTCGCCACCTCGCGTCCCGAGCAGGTGCTCGGCATCCACTTCTTCAACCCCGCGCCGGTGCAGAAGCTCGTCGAGCTGATCCCCGCGCTGACCACCGACGGCCAGACGCTGGTGCGCGCCGAGAAGCTGGTCACCGACGTGCTCGGCAAGCACCCCATCCGCGCCCAGGACCGGGCGGGCTTCGTGGTCAACGCCCTGCTCATCCCGTACCTGCTGTCGTCGATCCGGATGTTCGAGTCCGGCATCGCCAGCCGTGAGGACATCGACAACGGCATGGAGATGGGCTGCGCCCACCCGATGGGCCCGCTCAAGCTCTCCGACCTGATCGGCCTGGACACCGTGGCCTCGGTCGCCGACTCGATGTACCACGAGTTCAAGGAGCCGCTGTACGCCGCTCCCCCGCTGCTCCAGCGCATGGTCGACGCGGGCCGCCTGGGCCGCAAGAGCGGCCACGGCTTCTACGACTACACGTAACCCGCGGCCCGGGTCGCCGCCGGGCGGCTCCCGCCGAACCGGGCCAGTTCGGCGCGGGCCCTGGCCTCCATCGGGGCCGCGCCCACGGCCGAGCTGATCTCCAGGGCCTCCGTCAGCGCCCCGCGCGCGGCGGCGGCCCGGCGCGGGCGGCGTTCGGCGGCGCCCAGCACGATGAGGGTGCGGGCGAGGTCGAGCGGCAGTGACCGCCCGCGCAGTCGCGCGACGGCGGACTGGATACGGGCGGTGCCCCGTTTGTGATGGCCGAGAGCGATGTCGCGCAGTCCCTCCGCGCGTTCCAGGGCCGCGACCACGCTCACCGGCGGACGGGCCCCGGCGCGGCGGCGGGCGGCGCGCAGCACCTCGGCGGCGGCGTCGGTGTCACCGAGGATGGCGGTCGCCTCCGCGAGGTCGCCGTACCAGCGCAGCAGCACCGGGTCGCAGATCCCCATCGTCTCCCCCAGCCGCCGCACCTGCCGGAGGGTGTCGACGGCCGCGGCGGTGTTCTCCCGTCCCCCCGCGAGCAGTTGGGCCCGGCCGCGCACGCCCAGAGCCCGCAGCAGGAACAGCTGGTCGCCGTCGGTCGTGCAGGCGCGCACCGTACGGTCGGCGAGCTCCAGTGCGCGGTCCAGCCGGCCGCCCGCGGTCTCCGCGAGCGTGGCGGCGTAGAGCACCGGCGAGGAGTCGCTGCCCGCGCGGACCGGAAGGACGGCGCAGCGGGCCACGTTGTCCAGGGCCTCGCGGCAGCGCCCGGACCTGACCTGGATGCGGACCAGGGCGACCAGGGTGGCGGCGGTCTCCTCCACGGAGGCGTACTCGCCCGGCCGGTCGAGCAGCCCGGCCATCTCGCGTTCCGCCTCGTCGATGCGGTCGGCGTCGGCGGCCAGCAGCGCCCGCGTGCGCACGAGCTCCCGGGCACCCGGCTCGTCGGCGGGGCCGAGCAGCGCCATCGCCTCGCCGAGCGCAGACTCGGCGGCGGCGGCCTCGCCGTGCAGGGCGTGCAGCCGGGCGAGCAGGGCCAGGGCGGCCACCCGGGTGTCGGCGGTGACGCCGCCCACGGCCGGGCCGGTCGCCGGCGCCGGGTAGGCGGCGCGCCGCGCGTGCGCGGCGGCCTGGGCGGGACGGCCTCCGATCAGATGCCGCACCGCGGCCCAGTGGTGCAGCCGGGCCTCCAGTTCGGGGTGCCCCTCGGCCTCGACCAGGCCGTCCGAGATCAGCCGGCCGGTGCCGCCGAGGGCCTGCCCGGCGTTGCCGAGCATGATCAGCCGGGCGCGGACGCGCTGCGGGGCGGAGGCGGCCTCGGCCAGTACGGTCTCCGCGGAGCGGTCGGCGTCCGCGCGCAGCCCCGCGTCACTGGCGTACTCGGCCGCGGCCAGCAGTCGTTCGGCGCGCTCGGCGGGGCGGTCGGCGGGGGTGCGGCGGGCGGCCAGCGCGGCCAGTTCGGCGGCGGTGGCGGGGGCACCGCGGCGGCGGGCGGACCCGGCGGCGGCGGTGAGCGTGGCGGCGGTGGTCTCGTCGGCGTGCGGATGGGCGAGCGCCAGGTGGCGGGCGTGCTCGACGGGCTCGGGGACCGCACGGGCGAGCAGCTTGTGGGCCGCGCGTCGGCCGTGTTCCGGGGCGTCGGCATAGACCGCCGCGCGGATCAGCGGGTGGTGGAAGCGGATCGTCTGCTCGGCGTCGGCCACGGCGACGCCGAGCGCCTCGGCGGTGGCCAGGTCGCCCGCCGGGTCCGGGATGCCGGCGGCGGCCAGCAGCGGCAGCGTGGGGCGCGCCGCGGCGGAGGCGACCAGCAGCGTCTGCCGGGCGGAGGCGGGCAGCAGCCGTACCCGGTCCAGGAGCAGGTCGCGGAGCCGGGGCGGTACGGGCAGGGTGTCGCCCGCCTCGACGGGCATGCCGTCGCGCAGGGCGGCGCGGCCGAGCTCGATCGCGTACAGGGGATTGCCCGCGGCGGTCTCCTGGATCGCGCGCAGCGCGTGCTCGGGGAGCTGCCGGCCGGTGCGTTGCAGCAGGAGGTCGGCCACCTCGCCGTCGGCGAGCGGGGGCACGGGCACGGTGGTGGTGCCCGGCGGGCAGCAGCGCAGTCCGAGCGGCTCCTCCCCGTCCATGACCCGCTCGGCGGCCAGGAAGCGTACCGGCGCCTTGTCGTACAGGCGCCGCAGGGCGACCGAGAGGACCTCGGCGCTCGGCATGTCGAGCCACTGCAGGTCGTCGACGACGATGAGGACCGGACCGGCCGCGGACAACGCCCGCAGCAGGTCGACGGCCGCGTCGCGCACGGCCAGCCGGCTCTGCGGGGAGACCGGCTCACGCCCGCGCAGCAGGGCGGCGCGCAGGGCGGCGCGGGGGCCTTCGGACAGCCCGTCCACATAGGCGTCCGGTACGCGGGCGAAGAGGTCCATCAGCGCCACGAAGGGCAGCTTGGCGTCCTCCTCGACGGGGGCGCAGCGCAGTACGGAGCCGCCCGCGGACAACTCCCCGTCCTGCTCCGTCAAGGCGTCCAGCAGCGCGGACTTGCCGATGCCCGCGGATCCGTGGAACAGGACGCCCGGACCGGCGCTCAGCTGTGTCCGGGCATGGTCGAGGATCTCCCGACGCCCGATCAGGGACGGCATATGCACATGACAACGTTGATGCAACTACCTTGTCAATGGCGCGCGTCAGCCCGGTACGGAGGCGTCCGTCACGCCACCCCGTCCGGATCCGGGAGCAGTACGACGCGGTGGGCGTTGGCCTCGGCGGCGACCGTCGCGTCGCACGCGGCGACCACGGTGATGCCCGCCGCGGCGACCCGGCGCAGCTCGCTCCAGGCGCCGTCGCTGATGACGGTGGTCGTCACGGCGGGACCCCGGTGCCAGGGCGCGTCGTTGAGCGCGTGCTGGAGCGCGGAGCGCTGCGGGCCGGGCGGGCCGACGACGGCGATGAGTTCTCCCGCGGGCGCGGACAGCGCGACGTCGGTGGCGGTCGGTGGTGCCATGCCTGCCCCTCTGCTCGGTTCTCCTCGGGTGACGCTCCTCGTGCGACAACGGCGCACGAGGCGGGCAATGAGCGTTTCGCTCACGGATCGACCAAGGTGTACCAAGGATGAGCATGATCAGACGCGCGGCACTCCGGAACGCCGGGTCACGGTCCGGGCGCCGGACGCCTGTACGGGCACGCGCGGGGCGTCCCGGTGCAGGACGAGCAGGGCCATGTCGTCGGTGGGACGGCCGCGGGTGTGCCGCATGTAGGCGGCGCGCACGGCGTCCACCAGGGCCCGCGCGCACAGCGTGTGCCCGGCCGCGGCACGTGCTGCCCCCTCCAGCGCGGCCGTCAGCGGGAAGAACGCGCCGTCCGCGTCCCGGGCGTCCGCCACGCCGTCGGTGTGCAGGAACAGCGCCTGCCCGGGCCGCAGTTGACCGCAGCGCACGGGCTTCGCCCCGGCGGCCGCGTCCACCAGGCCCAGGGGCGGCAGGGGCTCCCCCGCCTCCAGCGGAACCGCCACGACCCTGCCGGGGCGGTCCGTGGACAGCCGGTACGGTCCGGGATGGCCGCAGTTCAGGACGTCCACCTGGCCGTCCTCGTCGAGCTGGAGCAGCATCAGGGTGACGAACTCCTCGGCGGCGAACGGGCGTTCCCGCACGTGCCGGGCGAGCGCCCGGTCCATCCGCGCCAGCAGCCCGCCGAGTTCCGGCTCGTCGTACGCGGCCTCGCGGAAGGTACCGAGCAGCGCCGCGACCGTACCGACGGCCTCCAGGCCGTGACCGCGTACGTCGCCGATGACCGCGCGCACCCCGTAGGGCGTGGCCAGCACCTCGTACAGGTCGCCGCCGACGTCGGCGCCCCGGCTGGCCGACACATGATCGGCGGCGACGGTGAGGCCGCTCACCCGCGGCGGGAGCGGGCGCAGCAGCACCCGCTGGGTGGCCACGGCGACCTCGCGGGCTCGGCTCAGTTCGGCGGCCAGCCTGCTCCTGCGGTCGGCCAGCCAGAAGCAGGCCGCCAGCACGGCGACCACCGCCACCGCGGCGCCGGGCCGCGGCCGGCCCGCTCCCGGTACGAAGAGCGCGGCCACCGCCAGCCCGCCGTGCACCGCGACGCAGCGCCGCCGCCCCGTGCCGGCGCAGGCGAGGGCGGGCGCCGCCGCGACACCGGGGATCCACTCGTCACCACCGGGCACCCCGCACGCCAGCCCCAGCACGGCGGCCACCCACGCACCGGGCCACGCCAGTAACAGCCACCCCCGCACCCGGCCCGTCATCGCCATGGCCACCCTGGGTCCGATCATGCCGCCGGGCTCCCCCTCGCAGCCGTCGCTCCCGCGTCGAGCGGGGCTGGTTCGCCCACGATTCTGTCGACCGGCCGGCCGGGTTCCACCCCCTCTCCGGCCAGTTCACCCGATCGTGCGACGTGACCCTTATGTGGCTGGATCGGGGGTATTGGAGTGATCGCCCCCGCCCCATGTGCCCCATCCCGCCCGTATACGCCCGCATTCACGCGCGGCGCGCCCCCCGTCGCCGCCGGCCGCGACGGCGACGGGACGTCAGGGGCGGCGGGCGGCCTCCTCCGCGGTCGCGGGCGCGAAGGCGCGGCGAGTACGGCGCGTACGCGCTCGGGCGACGCACTCGGGGGCCCGTCGCCGGGGCGCCTCGGCGACCGCGGCGGCGTCGCCTCGCGCAGCACGCCGCGAGCGGCGCGTTCCGCGGCACGAAGGCGGCGACGCCCGCCGCGCGTCTCCGCCGTGTCCACCGGCGTCATGCCCAGGTCCAGGCCCAGCCGCAGTGCGGCGATCCCCGGGTCGTCCCCCACGAACCAGGTGCCTGCCTGAGCCCCTGCCGTCCCGGCACGAGAACCGAACGCTCCACCGAAACGTCCGAGCAGACGCACCGCACGGGCGGCCGGGTCATGCGCGGCACGCGGGGTGGGGTGGCCCCGGGGTGCGCACGGCCGCGGTCGACGTGCGACGGCTCCGCGACCGGGCGCCGGACCGCAGGGCGCGCGCATGCGCGCGCGGGGCGCCTCCGGGGGTCCGGGGGCGCCCCGCGCGGGGCCGGGCGGCGGTGTCGGGCCTACGCGCCGCGCAGGGTGGCGCCGGTGCGCTCGGCCGCGACGGCGACCGCGGCGTCGCGGGCCGCGGAGGCCTCCTCCGCGGTCAGCGTGCGGTCGGGGGCACGGAAGCGCAGCGAGTACGCGAGCGACTTCTTGCCCGCACCGATCTGGTCCCCGGTGAAGACGTCGAACAGCCGCAGCGCCTCCAGGAGCCCGCCGGCGCCGGACCGCAGGGCGGTCTCGACCTCGGCCGCCGGGACCGAGGCGTCCACGACGAGCGCGACGTCCTGGGTGGCCACCGGGAAGGTGGACACCGTGGGGGCCGCCACGACGCCCGCCGAGGCGCGCTCCAGGCGGTCCAGGTCCAGCTCCATGGCGGCGGTCCCCTCGGGCAGGTGCATCGCCTTGATGACCCGGGGGTGCAGCTCGCCCGCGTTGCCGACGAGCACTTCCTCGCCGTCCACGACGGCCAGCAGCGCCGCGCAGCGGCCCGGGTGGAACGGGGCGTGCCGGTCCTGGCGGACGATCAGCTCGACCCCGGCCTCGCGGGAGACGACCCGCCCGGCCTCGACGGCGTCGGCCCAGGTCGCGGGACGGCCCTGGCCCCACCAGCCGGACTGCTCGCGCGCGCCCGACAGGACGACGGCCACCCGGCGGGGCTGCCGCGGGAGGGCGGCGTCGAGCGCGGCGATCTCGGCGTCGGTGGGACGCCGGTCGACCGGCAGCCGCGGCGGCGCGGGCTCCTCGCCGCTGGGGCGGAAGACCAGACCGGTCTCGAAGAGCGCGAGGTCGTGCGCGCCGCGCCCCACGTTGCGGCGCAGCGCGCCGAGCAGGCCGGGGAGCATGGTCGTGCGGAGCGCGGGCTCCTCGTCCGACAGCGGGTTGGCGAGCCGCACCGTGATGCGGCGCGGGTCGTCCGCGTCCAGGCCGAGCTGGTCGAAGACGCCCTCACCCAGGAACGGGTAGTTCTGCACCTCGACGTAGCCCGCGCCGGCCAGCGCACGGCCGACCCGGCGGCGCAGCTTCTGCGACTCGGTCAGCCCGCGGCCGGACGGCAGGTGCGGCAGCGTGGAGGGCAGGTTCTCGTAGCCCTCCAGCCGGATGACCTCCTCGGCGAGGTCGTTGGGGTCGCGCAGGTCGGGACGCCAGGACGGCACGGTGACGATCAGCTCGTCGGACCCGTACACGTCGCAGCCGACCTGCTGCAGCCGGCGCACGACGGTCTCGCGGCCGTACTCCATGCCCGCCACCTTGTCCGGGTGGTCGGCCGGGATGCTGATGGTGTGCGGGGCGGAGGGCGCGGTGATCTCGGTGACGCCGGCCTCGGCGGTGCCGCCCGCGAGCAGCACCAGCAGATCGACCGTGCGCTGCGCCGCGGCGGACGCGGCCTGCGGGTCCACACCGCGCTCGAAGCGCTTGGACGCCTCGGAGGACAGCTTGTGGCGGCGCGCGGTACGGGCGATGGCGACCGGGTCGAAGTGCGCGGCCTCGATGACGACGTCCGTCGTCGTGGCGCCGGTCTCGTCGATCTCGGTGTTGGCGCCGCCCATGACACCGGCCAGGCCGATCGGCCCGCGGTTGTCGGTGATGACCAGGTCCTCGGGGTCCAGCACCCGGACCTGGCCGTCGAGCGTCGTCAGCTTCTCGCCGGGCTGCGCCCGGCGCACGCCGATCGCGCCCTCGACGCGGTGCCGGTCGTACGCGTGCAGGGGCTGGCCCAGCTCCAGCATCACGTAGTTGGTGACGTCGACCGCGAGCGAGATCGGCCGCATGCCGGCCTTCTGCAGGCGGCGCTGGAGCCACACCGGCGAAGCGGCCTCCGGGTCCAGCCCGGTGACGGTGCGCGCGGTGAAGCGGTCGCAGCCGGCGGGGTCGGCGATCCGCACCTCGTAGCCGTGCGCGTTGGGGCCGGGCACGTCGAGCAGCGCCGGGTCACGCAGCGGCAGGCCGTAGGCGATGGCCGCCTCACGGGCGACGCCGCGCATCGACAGGCAGTAGCCGCGGTCGGGGGTGACCGCGATGTCCAGCACCTCGTCGACGAGCTCCAGCAGCTCGATCGCGTCGGTGCCGGCCTCGTGCTCCGGCGGCAGCACGATGATGCCGTGCGAGCCGTCGTCCCCCATGCCCAGCTCGGCACCCGAGCAGATCATGCCGTGCGACGTGCGGCCGTAGGTCTTGCGCGCGGAGATCTCGAAGTTCCCGGGCAGCACGCCGCCGGGGAGGATGACGACGACCTTGTCGCCGACGGCGAAGTTGCTCGCGCCGCAGACGATCTCCTGCGGCTCGCCGGTGCCGTTGGCGATGCCGACGTCGACGGTGCAGAAGCGGATCGGCTTCTTGAAACCGGTCAGCTCCTCGATGGTGAGCACCTTGCCGACCACCAGCGGGCCCTTGAGCCCGGCGCCGAGCTGCTCGACGGTCTCGACCTCGAGGCCGGCGGAAATGAGCTTGGCCTGGACGTCGCGGCCGGACTCGCCGGCGGGCAGGTCGACGTACTCCCGCAGCCAAGAAAGCGGGACCCGCATCAGATCTCCATCCCGAACGGAAGGGTGAAGCGCACGTCACCCTCGACGATGTCTCGCATGTCCTCGACGTTGTGACGGAACATCAGCATGCGCTCGATGCCGAAGCCGAAGGCGAAGCCGCTGTACTTCTGCGGGTCGACGCCGCAGGCGGTGAGCACCCGCGGGTTGACCATGCCGCAGCCGCCGAGCTCGATCCAGCCCTCGCTGCCGCAGGTGCGGCAGGGCCGGTCCGGGTTGCCGACGGACTCGCCGCGGCAGACGTAGCAGACCATGTCCATCTCGGCGGACGGCTCGGTGAAGGGGAAGTAGTTCGGGCGGAGCCGGGTCGTGATGTCCGCGCCGAACAGCGACTGCACCATGTGGTCGAGGGTGCCCTTGAGGTCGGCCATGGTCAGGCCCTCGTCGACGGCGAGCAGCTCGACCTGGTTGAAGACCGGGGTGTGCGTCGCGTCGAGCTCGTCGGAGCGGTACACCCGGCCGGGGCAGATCACGTAGACCGGCGCCTCACGGCCGAGCAGCGAGCGGATCTGCACCGGGGAGGTGTGCGTGCGCAGCACGACACCGCTCTCCTGCGGGTCGGACCCGGCCGGCTTGTCGCCCTCGACGAAGAAGGTGTCCTGCATCGTCCGGGCCGGGTGGTCCGCCCAGATGTTCAGGGCGTCGAAGTTGAACCACTCGGTCTCGACCTCGGGGCCCTCGGCCACCTCGTAGCCCATGGCCACGAAGATGTCCTCGATCCGCTCGGAGAGGGTGGTCAGCGGGTGCCGGGCGCCGCGCGGGGTGCGGTCGTAGGGCAGCGTGACGTCCACCGCCTCCTCGACCAGCACGCGCTCGTCGCGCTCGTTCTCCAGCACCTCCTGGCGGGCCTTGAGCGCCTGGTTGACCGCACCGCGGGCCTGGCCGACGCGCTTGCCGGCCTCCGCCTTGGCGTGCGGCGGCAGCGCGCCGATCTCACGGTTGGCCAGGGCGAGCGGCGAGCGGTCCCCGGTGTGCGCCACCTTGACCTCGCGCAGCGCGTCGAGGTCTGCGGCTTCGGCGATCGCGGCGAGCGCCTCGTCACGCCGGCGCTCGATCTGTTCCGGTTTCAGTGCCTCGACCTCGACAGGGTCGTACGACTTGTTCGGTGCCGACATTTCTTCCCGTTCCGATGTGGGTGATGGCGTGGCCGACCTGCCTGCCCGACCGCTGAATGCCAAGGGTCGAGTCTATCGGGGCCACGGGGAAAGGCTGGTCACGCCCGTCGGGGCCGGTGGAATACCACGCTCGCTCAGGCCATGAAGGCCGGCGCCCCGACGGGCAGGATAAATCGGAACTGGGCGCCCTTGCCGGGCGCGCGGCCCACGATGATGGTGCCGCCGTGGGCCTCGACGATGCCCTTGACGATGTACAGCCCCAGGCCCGTGCCGCCGCGCTTGCTGCCCCGCCAGAAGCGGGTGAAGACGCGGTTCATGGATTCCTCCGGGATGCCTGGCCCCTCGTCGCTGACGGACACCGCCGTGCCGGCCTGGTCCCGCTCGCGGGAGGAGTCCGCCGGACGGGGAGCCGCGGATACGTCAATGGTGACAGTACCCTCGCCGTGGCGCACGGCGTTTTCCAGCAGGTTGCCGAGGATCTGGTCGACCTTGTCGGGGTCGGCCCACAGTTCCGGGAGTGGTTCGGCCACCCGGACGAGGAAGCGGTCGGACGACTCCCCGGCGGCGACGAGCGCGTCCACATGGCGCCGGATCGCGGCGACCATGTCGACCCGCTGCCGGCGCACCTCCAGCCGGCCGGAGTCGATACGGGAGATGTCGAGCAGCTCGGCGATCAGCCGGGTGACGCGGTTGGCGTCGGCGTCGACGGTCTCCAGCATCAGTTTCTTCTGGTCCTCGGTGAACCGTTCCCACTTCGCGAGCAGGGTGGCGGTGAACCCTTTGACCGAGGTGAGCGGGGAGCGCAGTTCGTGCGCGACGGTGGCGATCAGTTCGGCGTGGCTGCGCTCGGTGCGCCGCCGGGCCTCGGTGCCGCGCAGCGCGACGACCAGCCGGCGCACCGGTCCTGTGGGGTGGTCGCGGACGTAGCGGGCGGAGACCAGCACCTCGCGGCCGCCGGGCAGCAGCAGGTTGCGCTCGGGCTGTCCGGTGCGGGTGGCCAGTCCCCCGTACGGCTGGGTGAGCTGCCACCAGCGGCGGCCGTCCAGGTCCTCCAGGGGCAGCGCCTGCTCGATGGGGAGGCCGAGCACCCGGGCGGGGTCGAGCGCGGTGATGCGGGCGGCGGCGGCGTTGAAACAGACCACCAGGCCGCGCTCGTCGGCGACGACGAGGCCGTCGGGCAGTTCGTCGGTCGTGATGCCGAACTCGGTCAGGACTGCGGTCCAGGCCGGCCGCGCGCGCGGCTCGGTTCCGTCGGTGGTCCTGACGTCCATCCCCGCAACCCCCTCTCCAGGGCGGTCCCCGGGGCGCCACCCTACTAGCTCATCGTCACCGTGCGGCACCCTCCGGGAGCACGCTGCGCCCGGGCGGAGGCGTAGAGGCACACGGCGGCGGCCGTCGCGAGGTTGAGGCTCTCGGCGCGGCCGTGGATGGGGACGCGCACCACCTCGTCCGCGAGTGCGCGGGTCTCCTCCGGCAGGCCCCACGCCTCGTTGCCGAAGATCCAGGCGGTGGGGCCGCCCATCGTGCCCTCGTCCAGCTCGGTGTCGAGGTCGCGCTCCCCCGCGCCGTCGGCGGCCAGCAGCCGCACACCGGCCCCGCGCAGTCCGCCGACCACCGTCTCCATGGGGACGCCGACCGCCACGGGCAGATGGAACAGGCTCCCGACGGAGGCGCGCACGGCCTTGGGGTTGTAGAGGTCCACCGAGGCGTCGGTCAGCACGACCGCGTCGGCCCCGGCCGCGTCGGCGCAGCGCAGCACGGTGCCCGCGTTGCCGGGGTCGCGCACATGGGCGAGCACGGCGACCAGCCGCGGCCGGGCACGCAGGATCTCCTCGAACGGGGTGTCCAGGAAGCGGCAGAGGCCGACGACGCCCTGCGGGGTGACGGTGTCCGACATCTCGGCGACGACCTCGTCGGTCGCGGTGAACACCGGCACGCCGGCGGCCCGGGCGGCGGCGACGATGCCGGCGTGCCGCTCCGCGGCCTCGAGGGTGACGTAGACCTCGACGAGGTGGGCCATGGCCTCGCGCACGGCCTGCGGCCCCTCGGCCAGGAAGCGGCGCTCCTTGCCGCGGAAGCTGCGCTTGGCGAGGCGGCGGGCCGCGACGACACGCGGGGATCGCAGGGATGTCAGCTCGGGGCCGGCCATGGGGGTGCACTCACTTCGGTCGGGTCTGGCGGGCTTGCGGGGGCGGACGGCGACGCCGGCCCGGAACACACCTCGGACCCGCAGGCACGCGGCCTGCGGGTCCGGAAGAGCGTGGGGTCAGGCCGCCTTCGGGGCGTTGACGTCGCTCGGCAGGGCCTTCTGGGCCACCTCGACCAGCGCGGCGAACGCGTTGGCGTCGTTGACGGCCAGCTCCGCGAGGATCTTGCGGTCCACCTCGACGTTGGCGGCCTTCAGACCCTGGATGAAGCGGTTGTAGGTGATGCCGTTGGCGCGGGCAGCGGCGTTGATGCGCTGGATCCACAGCTGACGGAAGTCGCCCTTGCGCTTCTTGCGGTCGTTGTAGTTGTAGACGAGGGAGTGGGTGACCTGCTCCTTCGCCTTGCGGTACAGGCGGGAACGCTGGCCGCGGTAACCGCTGGCCTGCTCGAGGATCGCCCGGCGCTTCTTCTGGGCGTTGACTGCCCGCTTGACGCGTGCCACTTGATAACTCCTTTTGAGGGACCGCGGAAGTCGTCACACGGTCCGAAAGCGAATGGGTCCCGGTCCAGCAGCGCGCCCCCTGGTCGAAGGGGGCGGGCCGTCACTTGCCGAGAAGCTTCTTGATCTTCTTGGCGTCGGGCTTGGCCAGGACGACCGTGCCGGTCAGGGCGCGGGTCTTCGATGACGGCTTGTGCTCAAGCAGGTGGCGCTTGCCGGCGCGCTCGCGGATCACCTTGCCGGAGCCGGTGATCTTGAATCGCTTGCTCGCACCGCTGTGGGTCTTGTTCTTCGGCATGCGCCGTAGTCTCCTCGTCGCTGGCCCTCCCGCCCGCCCGGGGGCGGACGGAGAGCGTCAGTCCTTCATTCCTTGCCCGGAGCGGTGCTCCGGGCCCTGGCATCGCCGCCGGACACCGGTCCGGTGGCGTCAGTTGGCGTCGGCGGGAGCGTCCTGCTGGTGCTCCTGCTGCTCACCGTGCTCGTCGTCGGGGTCGAACTCGTCGTCCGGGTTGCCCGGCAGGCGACCGGCCTTGCGGGCGGCCTGCGCCTCGCGGGCCTCGGCCATCGCCTCGGTCTTCTTCTTGTGCGGACCGAGGACCATGATCATGTTGCGGCCGTCCTGCTTGGGCGAGGACTCCACGAAGCCCAGGTCCTGGACGTCGTCCGCGAGCCGCTGCAGCAGTCGGAAGCCCAGTTCCGGGCGCGACTGCTCACGACCGCGGAACATGATCGTGATCTTGACCTTGTCGCCCTGCTTGAGGAACCGGACGACGTGACCCTTTTTGGTGTCGTAGTCGTGCGGATCGATCTTCGGCCGGAGCTTCATCTCCTTGATGACCGTGTGCGCCTGGTTCTTGCGCGCCTCACGGGCCTTCATGGCCGACTCGTATTTGAACTTGCCGTAGTCCATGAGCTTGCAGACCGGCGGGCGTGCGTTCGCCGCCACCTCGACCAGGTCGAGGTCGTACTCCTGCGCAAGCTCCAGTGCCTTGGCAAGCGGCACGATGCCGACCTGCTCGCCACTGGGACCGACGAGTCGCACCTCGGGGACGCGAATCCGGTCGTTGATGCGGGGCTCGGCGCTGATGGGGCCTCCTCGGTAGCACCACGCGACTGACTGGCCGACAGCCGCGTAACATCTGTGTCGTTGGTTCCGCCCGGAAGAGGGCGCAAAAAACGCCCCTAACGGGTCACAGGCGGGCTCCTCACAACCGGGAGCACCGCCGCGGTATTCCCCGCGGGGCGCGTCGGGCACCGCGTCCTCGTCGAGGACGCGTCACCTGACCGGTGACCCGCCGGCCTCCAGGGCCGGCAAGGTGGGAGATCGGAGCTCCACTTGTGGGCTGACGGTCCTCCGCGTCCATGGGCTCCACTGGATGGTGCTTCGTGGGCCGTGCGTCGACGGAGGGGTGTACAGCCGGTCAATCGTCAAGCATACCAGCGATCGACCGCAGACCGTAATCGGACGACGTGGGCCTATCGTGTGAGGCATGAGTGACGCCACCTCCCAGCACGAGTCCCCCTCCGCCGACCGCCCCGACTTCGACACGATGACCCGCGACATCGCGGACGTCCCCGCGGTCGAGGTGATCACGACGGTCGCGGTGCACCTGATGAGCGCGGCGGCGGTGAACCTCGGCCTCGCGGAGGAGGGCGACCAGCACAAGGACCTCGACGAGGCGCGCAAGCTGATCACCGCCCTGGCCGGGCTGATCACCGCCGGTGCCCCCGAGATCGGGTCCTACCACGCCGCCCCGCTGCGGGACGGCCTGAAGTCCCTGCAGCTCGCGTTCCGCGAGGCCTCCACCGTCCCGGACGCCCCGGGCGAGGGCCCCGGCGAGAAGTTCACCGGGCCCGTCCACGGCTAGTAGCGGACGTACGGTCCACCTGACGGCGCCGGCCCCCTCGGGGCGGCGCCGTCAGCGCGTGAACAGGGGTTCGCCCGGCAGCGTCGCGCCGTCGGGGAACAGCGCCAGTTCGATGCCGCGCACGAGCGCGCCGCGCAGCACCTCGTCGCCCGCCAGGGCGGCGGAGACGCGCTGCGCCACGCCGCGCACGTCGGCGGCGGGGCCCAGCACGATGCCCAGGGTGCCGTCCGAGCCGGCGGAGGGCACCATGTGGGCGCGGAGCACGTCGGGCTCACCGGCGACGGCCATGCGCAAAGCTTGGCGGACGGCCGGGTCGGCCAGCGGGTCCCCGCCGGCGCGGCCGGCGGCGACGGCCCGCAGCGCGGCGCCCGTCAGGGCGTAGGGGACGGGACCGGCCATGTCGACCAGGAGCGTGTCGGCCTTCTCGTGCGCCAGGGCCTGCAGGGCCTGCCCCAGGGGCACGGCCACGGGCCGGGCGTCCGCGCGCCAGCGGGTCAGCGACGCGGTCGAGGTGAACGCGGGCAGGGCGCGGCGGCCGTCGGCGGTCTCGATCGTGGGCACGGCCATGTCGCTGGTCTTCTCCCGGCGCAGTCCCCCGGGTCCCTCCTCGACCTCGCCCAGGAGCGCGACGACCGGCACCAGCACACGGGCGCCGGGCAGGGCGGCGAGCACCTCGTCCTCCGCCGCCGGGTCGGCGCCGTACGCGGCGAGGGCGGCCGCCAGCCGGGGGTCGGCGGAGCCGTCGTCGTCGGGGAATCCGGAGTCCGGGATGTTCTTGAGGGCCACTCCCCGAGGGTAGCCGCAGGGCAAGAGGCGATTGTTACCGGTCCTTAATTCCCCTCTCATGGCACACGCATGTTCGGTCCTTAATTTTCCCGGGCATGGCCCCCGAGACATCCACGCCGTGGCGGCGCCGGCTCGCCGGACGCCTCGACCGCTCCCGCACGCCGTCCGACCCCGGGGGCGGACGCCCGCAGGGGATGGTGCGCGGGGTGGTGGCCGTCGCGGTCCTGACGGCCGCGGCGCTGCTCGCGGTGACGTACATATCCTCGGCACAGCGGCACGTGCGGGCCGCGCCGGTGTCCGCGCTGCCGGGGAAGGCGGCGCGGGACGTCGCGGCGGACGTGGTGTCCGGGGCATTGGAGAGGGAGCCGCGGGTGGACTTCGACAAGGCGGTCCGCACGGCGCTGGCGGGCGTCACCGGTGACCGCGACGCGCGGTACTCGGTCGCGATCGCGGAAACAGCGTCGGGGAACAGCGCGGTGTACGGCCAGGGGGCATACGACACGGCGAGCATCGTCAAGGTGGACATCCTGGCGACGCTGCTGCTCCAGGCACAGGACGCCGGACGGCCGCTGACGGCGCACGAGCGGGCCCGGGCCGAGGTCATGATCGAGAACAGCGACAACGCGGCGGCCCTGGAGCTGTGGCACCGCATCGGCCGGGCCGCCGGTCTCGACGCCGCCAACAAGCGTCTGGGACTGACCGGGACGAGCGGCGGCAGCGGAGAGCTGTGGGGACTGACGCAGACCACTGCCGCGGACCAACTGACCCTGCTGCGGGCGGTGTTCGGCTCGAACGGAGCACTGGACGCGTCCTCGCGCGGCTACATACGCCGGCTGATGGGCCGGGTCTCGTCGGGCCAGGACTGGGGGGTGCCGAGCGCGGCCGACGGCGCCTTCGAGGTCAAGAACGGCTGGCTGCAACGGAGTACGACCTCGCTGTGGGACATCAACAGCATCGGCCGGATCACCTCGGGCGGTCGCACCTACCTGGTCGCCGTCGTCTCGCGCGGCAGCGCGACCCGGGCCGGGGGCATCGCCCTGGTCGAGGACGCCGCCAAGGCGGCGGTGGCGGCGTTCACCAAGGCTGCGGGCGGCTCCGCCGCGTCGTGAGACGGGGCCGCAGCCACAGGGCCCCGGCGAGGGCGAGCAGGGCGGCGCCGCCCACGGCGAAGGCCGCCGCGATCCCGTCGCCGAAGGTGTGCCCGTCCGCGACCGGCGCGGCACGGGCCGCGTCGGGACCCGGGCCGAAGTACTGCC
Source organism: Streptomyces sp. NPDC088354 (assembly GCF_044753585.1). Classification (NCBI taxonomy): domain Bacteria; kingdom Bacillati; phylum Actinomycetota; class Actinomycetes; order Kitasatosporales; family Streptomycetaceae; genus Streptomyces; species Streptomyces sp. NPDC088354. The sequence goes on from NZ_JBIVNJ010000010.1 coordinate 54,890, forward strand.
GCGGGTAGGCGGCGGGGCGCGGGGTGAGGCCCTCCGGCTCGAGGCGGGCCGCGGCCGCGAGGGCGGCCGCCGGATCCACCAGCCCGTAGCCGACCGCGTCGTTGCGCCCGCCGGGCGGTGCGTCCCGCGCGGTGTCCTCCAGCAGCCGTTTGACCTGGGCCGGACTCAGCTTCGGGTGGGCGGAGCGGATGAGCGCGGCGGTGCCGGACACGTAGGCGGAAGCGGTGCTGGTGCCCCAGCCCTCGTAGTAGCGGCGGTTGGGGTCGGCGATCACCACGTCGACACCGGGCGCGGAGACGGCCGCGTACCAGCGCCGGGTGGAGAACGCGGCGCGGGTGCCGTAGCGGTCGACGGCCGCGACGGCGATCACCCCCGGGTAGGCGGCCGGGTACGAGGCCCGGTTGCCCTGCTCGCCGCCGTTGCCCGCGGAGGCCACCACCACCACGCCCTTGCGCAGGGCGTACTGGATGGCGTCGTCCTCCTGGGCCTCGGGGTGCGCGGTGCGGCTGTCGTCGCCGAGGGAGAGGTTGATGACGTCGGCACCGTGGTCGGCGGCCCAGCGGATGCCCTCGGACAGCGCCCCGCCGCGGGTGGTGCGGGCCTTCTTGCGCTGCGGGTCCTTGTCCTCCAGTATCACGCGCACCGGAAGGATCCTGGCTTCCGGGGCGATGCCCATCACGCCGTCCGCGCCGTCGGGACCATGGCCGTGGCCTGCGATGATGCCCGCCATCCCGGTGCCGTGCCGGGCCCACGCGCTGTCCCCGCGGCCGTCGCCGAAGCCGATCAGGTCCTTGCCGGGCAGCACCTGTCCCGTCAGGTCGGGGTGCGAGTCGTCCACACCCGTGTCCAGGACGGCGACGGTGACCCCGCGGCCCTTCGTCGTCCGCCACGCGTCCTGCGCGTGCAGGGCGTCCAGTGCCCAGTCCGCGTCCCGTACCGCGTCCGCGTGCGCCGGGGCGACGGGGACGAAGGCGAGTCCGGCGGCCGCCACCACGCAGGCGGCCGTGCGCCGCAGCGCTCCGGCCCTCATCGGGCGCCTCCCGACGGGGACGCCGTCAGCGACCGCGCGGCGTGCCGCGCCCGGGTTCCGACGGCGTCGGCGAGGGCCTTGGCGTCGTGGCCGAGGCCGGCCTGCGCGGGGGCCGCGGTGGCGCCGTCGGCGACGGCGGACGCGACGGGCTGGGGGGCGCCGGTCTCGCGGCCGTCGGCGAAGCCGCTGACCGCGTACACGATCACGGGCAGGTCGGCGGCCACGTCCACCGTCCACGTGGCGCGCTGCTTGTCGCCGAAACCCGCCGACACCGTGCCGGGGAAGGCCACCGGACGGGGCATCAGATCGACGCGGGAGCCGAGGTGCTGGGCGGCCCAGCGGTCGTGGAGCCGGTGCATGGCCGGGGCGTCGGCCGAGGTGACCAGGAGTCCGACCGTCGTGACCGCGCCGGCCGAGGCGTCGGTGTAGGTGGCGCGGAGCAGCTTCACACAGCCGGCCGGTCGCAGCACCTTCGCCAGCAGCGGGTCGAAGGCCTCCGCGCAGCCGCTCGGCGGTGCCACGCCGATCCGGGTCCAGGTGCGGTCGGCGCCGCCGGGACCGGCGCCGCGGCCGTCCAGCACGGGCGGGAAGAGGGCGTCGACGGGCGTGCTGTGCCACAGGGCGCGGGCCTGCGCGAACTGCCGTGCGCCGACCTGCGCGGCGGTGGGCGCGGGTGCGGTGGGCTCGTGGTTGATCCACAGGCCGGCCGCGGCGCCGCCGAGCAGCCCCAGGCCGAGCACCAGGCACAGCGCGGCGGCGGCCGCGCGCGGCCGGGCCTGCGCCGCATGGGCGGGGACGCCCGGCGGGCGCGGCGGCGGAACGGCCGGGGGCACGGGCGCGGACCACGCGACGAGGGGCGATGGGCCGGGCTGCGGCGGCGCGGCGGCGCCGGGATAGGCGGCTCCGACGGGTCCGGCCGCGGCAGGCGGGGGCCAGGTGGCGGCGGTGGGGGGTATCGGGCGCGGTGACCAGCTCGGCCGGGGGGTGGTGCCCCCGCTGTCGAAACCGGTGCTCACCCGGTGCCCCCTCACGGCCGGTTCGGACACGGCCTGTTCGCGCATTGGACCTGCGGCGTCACTCTACTGGTCGCGGCGGGCCGGCGCGGTGGGAGTGAGGATCACTTGCCCCTACCGCTCGGTAGGGGCATTCTGGCAAGCTGCGCGCATGTCTGATCGCGCAGCAGACCGGGCCCGCTACGACCGGGCCACCGCCGACCTCGACGCGCCCGTGGCGGTCGTCGACCTCGAGGCGTTCGACGCCAACGCCGCCGACCTGGTACGACGTGCCGGGGGCAAGCCGATACGGGTGGCGTCGAAGTCCGTGCGCTGCCGGGCGCTGCTGGAGCGGGTGCTCGATCGCGAGGGCTTCGCGGGGATCATGTCGTTCACGCTGGCGGAGTCGGTGTGGCTGGCCCGCTCGGGCTTCGACGACATCCTGCTGGCCTACCCCTCCGCGGACCGCGCCGGCTACGCGGAACTGGCCTCCGACCCGAAGCTGGCGTCGGCCGTCACGGTCATGGTGGACGACGTGGCCCAGCTGGACCTGATCGACTCCTCCCGCGCGGGCGGTTCTGAGATCGTGCGGGTCTGCCTGGAGATGGACACCGCGCTGCGGATGCTGGGCGGCCGCGTCCGCGTCGGCGCGCTGCGCTCCCCGCTGCACCAGCCCGCCCAACTGGCCGCGCTGGCCGGCGAGGTGGCCCGGCGGCCCGGCTTCCGGCTGGTCGGGATCATGGCGTACGAGGGGCACGTGGCGGGAGTGGGCGACGCGATCGCGGGACGTCCGCTGCGCTCACGGGCGGTGCGGCTGATGCAGGCGCGGGCCCGCAAGGAGCTGGCGGCGCGCCGGGCCGCGGTCGTGCGGGCGGTGCGCGAGGTCGTACCGGGGCTGGAGTTCGTCAACGGCGGCGGCACGGGCAGTGTGCAGAGCACGGCGGCCGAGGACGCGGTGACGGAGATCGCGGCCGGTTCCGGGCTGTACGTGCCGCGGCTGTTCGACAACTACACCTCGTTCCGTGGCCGCCCGGCGGCGCTGTTCGCCCAGCCGGTCGTCCGGCGCCCGGGGGTCGGCGTCGTGACCGTGCTCGGCGGCGGCTACCCGGCCTCTGGCGCGGCCGGTGCGGACCGGCTGCCGGTGCCGTACCTGCCGGAGGGACTGCGCTACGACCCGCAGGAGGGACCCGGCGAGGTGCAGACGCCGCTGATCGGGGCGGCCGCGGACGATCTGCTGATCGGCGACAAGGTGTGGTTCCGGCACGCGAAGGCCGGCGAGCTGTGCGAGCGCTTCGACACGCTGAGCCTGGTGGAGGGCGACCGGGTCGTCGCGACGGTCCCGACCTATCGCGGCGAGGGCAAGACCTTCCTGTGAGGTCGCGGGCCCGCTTCCGTACGGCACTGGGGCGCCGGCACGTACGGAAGCGGGGCGCGGACCGCGGGCGGATCGGTCAGATGCCCGTGCCGCCGCCGGAGCCGGCGGCCTTGATGCCCTGGACGATCTCGTCCATGACGGCGAGCTTCGGCGCCTTGTCGTTGATGTCGAAGCCGGAGCGGATCAGCACCAGCTTCGCGGGGTCCGACGGCGAGGGGAAGACCAGCGACTGGACGTAGCCGTCGTCGCCCTTCTTCGTGACGACCTTCCAGCGCACCAGGTAGCCCTGCCGGCCGGCGACCGTGACCTTCTGCGAGAGCAGTTTCGTGTGCGAGGTGATGCCGCCGTAGATCTTGCCGCCGTAGGACTCCTCGGCGTTGCCGGCGATGTCCTCCTTGGCCGCGGCCTCGGCGGTGGTGGACTTCAGCTGCACGGACGCGGCGGGCATGGAGAACACGCCGCCGCGCACGCAGGTGTTCGAGGCGTCGCCGGGGCAGGTGTACTCGCCCACGGTGAGCTGCGCGAGCCCGTACCGGCTCGTGCCGCCCGTCCAGCCGTCGGGGACGGGCAGGCTGATGCCGTCCACGGCGTCCAGGGCGAAGCCGGGGTCGCTCTTGGGCACGTTCGACGGGCCGTCCCCGGGGCCGCCGCCGAAGCCGCCGTCCGGGCCGTTGCCGCCGCGGTCGGGCCCCGGGGCCGTGACCGAGGGGCCGGGCCGGGCGGAGTCCGCGCCGCTGTCGCTGCCCCGGGTCAGGGCGGCGACGCCGCCGACCACCGCGCCGGCCACCACGACCGCGGCGACGACGGCGATCGCGACGAGGGCGCCGCGCCGCTTGCGCGGAGCGGCCGGGAAGCCCGCCGGGTACTGCGGATAGCCCGGCGCCCCGGCGCCGAACGCCGGGGCGGGCACCTGAGCGCCGCGGGTGTACTCGGTCCAGTCGGACCCGTCCCACCAGCGCTCGAGTGCCGGGCCGTTTCCTGTCTGCCCGGGCTCTGGGTACCAGCCGGGCGGGGTCGTCATGGTCACGGCGTCACCCTAAGGCCAGGACCTTAAGATTCCCGTCAGACCACCGGTCACGGAGCGATCACGCGACTACAGAGGGGTCACGTACGCCCCGGCGATGCCTCCGTCGACCAGGAACTCCGAGCCGGTGATGAACGACGCGTCGTCGCTGGCGAGGAAGGCGACGGCGGCCGCGATCTCCTCCGCCTCGGCGAAGCGCCCGACGGGGATGTGCACCAGGCGGCGGGCGGCGCGCTCCGGGTCCTTGGCGAACAGCTCCCGCAGCAGCGGGGTGTTCACCGGCCCCGGGCACAGGGCGTTGACCCGGATGCCCTCGCGGGCGAACTGCACGCCCAGTTCACGCGACATCGCGAGCACGCCGCCCTTGGAGGCGGTGTACGAGATCTGCGAGGTCGCCGCCCCCATGACGGCCACGAAGCTCGCCGTGTTGATGATCGAGCCCTTGCCCTGCCGCTGCATGTAGGGCAGTGCCGCCTTGCAGCACAGGTAGACCGAGGTGAGGTTGACCTCCTGCACACGGCGCCAGGCGTCGATGCCGGTGGTGAGGATCGAGTCGTCGTCGGGGGGCGAGATGCCCGCGTTGTTGAAGGCTACGTCGACCGAGCCGTAGGTGTCGTACGCCGCCTGGAACAGCGCCTCGACCTGACCGGCGTCGGTGACGTCGACCTCGACGAAGAGGCCGCCGACCTCCTCGGCGGCCGCCTTGCCCGCGCTCTCGTCGATGTCGCCGCACACCACGTGGGCGCCCTCGGAGGCCAGCCGGCGCGCCGCGGCCAGGCCGATGCCGCTGCCGGCGCCGGTGACCACCGCCGTCCGGCCCACCAGGCGGCGGCACACCGCTGCTTCTGCTTGCGTCATTGCCGGGATCACTCCTCCGTGCTGATGAAGACGTTCTTGGTCTCGGTGAAGGCCGCAAGCGCGTCGGGGCCGAGCTCGCGCCCGAGTCCCGACTGCTTGAAGCCGCCGAACGGTGTCCAGTAGCGCACCGAGCTGTGGGAGTTGACCGACAGGTTGCCGGCCGCGGTGCCCCGGGCGAGCCGCAGGGCGCGGCCGACGTCACGGGTCCAGATCGAGCCCGACAGGCCGTACGGGGTGGCGTTGGCCAGCCGCAGCGCGTCGGCCTCGTCCTCGAAGGGCAGGACGACGGCGACCGGCCCGAAGACCTCCTCCACCGCGACGCGCTCCCCCGGGCCGGCGGGCGTGAGCACGGTCGGCGGGTACCAGAAGCCCTTGCCCTCCGGCGCGGTGCCGCGGATCGCCGCGGGCGCCTGTTCGGCCACGTACTCCCGGACCCGGTCGCGCTGCACGGCGGAGATCAGCGGCCCCATGCCGGTCGCGGGGTCGGCCGGGTCGCCGACGCCGACGGCCAGGACGGCGGGCTCCAGCAGTTCCATGAACCGGTCGTACGCCGTGCGCTGCACGAGGACGCGGGTCCGGGCGCAGCAGTCCTGTCCGGCGTTGTCGAGGAAGGACATGGGGGCCGTCGCCGCCGCCTTCTCGAGGTCGGCGTCGGCGAAGACGATGTTGGGCGACTTGCCGCCGAGTTCGAGGGTGACCCGCTTGAGGGTGTCCGCGCAGCGGGCCATGATCTGCTTGCCGACCCGGGTCGAGCCGGTGAAGACGATCTTCGCGACGCCCGGGTGCTCCACCAGGGCCGCGCCCGCGACCGGGCCCTGCCCCGGCAGCACCTGGAAGAGGTGCTCGGGCAGCCCCGTCTCCAGGGCGAGTTCCGCGAGCCGCAGCGCGGTCAGCGGGGTGGTCTCGGCGGGCTTGAGGATCACCGCGTTGCCCGCCGCGAGCGCCGGGGCGGTGCCCCAGGCGGCGATGGGCAGGGGGAAGTTCCAGGGCGCGATGACGCCGACGACGCCGAGCGGTTCGAGGAACGTGACGTCGATGCCGCCCGGAACCGGGATCTGCCGCCCCATCAGGCGCTCCACCCCGCCCGCCGCGTACTCCAGCAGGTCGCGGACGTTGCCGGCCTCCCAGCGCGCGTTGCCGATCGTGTGGCCGGCCTCCCGCACCTCCAGGGCGGCCAGTTCTTCGGTGTGCGCGTCGACCGCTGCGGCGAAGCGGCGCAGCAGCCGGGCCCGGTCCGCCGGGGCGAGGGCCGCCCAGCCGGTCTGGGCTCGGGCGGCGCGCGCGACGGCGGCGTCCACGTCCCCCGGACCGGCCGCGGGGACGGTGGCGATCACCTCCTCGGTGGCCGGGTTGAGCACTTCCAGGGCGTCCAGCACATCGGGCACTGCGGGCCTCACATGCGTTCGAAGGAGCGGTAGCGCTCCCAGTCGGTCACGGCGGTGTCGTACGCGTCCTGTTCGACGCGGGCCATGTTCGCGTAGTGCTCGACGACCTCGTCGCCGAACGCCGCGCGCGCGATCGGGCTGGCCTGCCACAGTTCCGCGGCCTCGCGCAGCGTCGTGGGCACGCGCGCCACGCCGTCCTCGGCGTAGGCGTTGCCCGTGACGGGCTCCGGGAGGGCGAGCTTGTTCTCCACGCCGTACAGCCCGGCGGCGACCATGCCGGCCACGGCCAGGTACGGGTTCACGTCGCCGCCCGGCACCCGGTTCTCCAGGCGCAGCGCGGCCGGGGAGTGCCCCACGACGCGCAGCGCGCAGGTGCGGTTGTCCGGGCCCCACGCGACGGCGGTCGGCGCGAAGGAGCCCGGCCGGAAGCGCTTGTAGGAGTTGATGTTGGGCGCGTAGAGCAGCGAGAAGTCGCGCAGTGCCGCGAGCTGCCCGGCCAGGAAGTGGCGCATCGTCTCCGACATCGCGCCCGGCTCCTCGCCCGCGAAGACGGGGTTCCCGTCGGCGTCGCGCAGCGACAGGTGGATGTGGCAGGAGTTGCCCTCGCGCTCGTTGTACTTGGCCATGAAGGTCAGCGCGTAACCCTCCTGGGACGCGATCGACTTGGCGCCCGTCTTGTAGACGCTGTGCTGGTCGCAGGTGACCAGGGCCTCGTCGTAGCGGAAGGCGATCTCGTGCTGCCCGAGGTTGCACTCGCCCTTGGCGGACTCCACGCGCATCCCGGCCGCGCCCATCTCGTTGCGGATGCGGCGCAGCAGCGGCTCGATGCGGCCGGTGCCGAGCAGGGAGTAGTCGACGTTGTACTGGTTCGCGGGCGTCAGGTCGCGGTAGCCGCTGTTCCAGGCCTGCTCGTAGGTGTCCTTGAAGACGATGAACTCCAGCTCCGTGCCCGCGTACGCGGTCCAGCCGCGTTCGGCGAGCCGTTCCAGCTGGCGGCGCAGGATCTGCCGGGGCGAGGGGCCGACCGGCGCCGCGTCGTGGTCCAGGAGCCGCAGGTCGGCGATGACCAGGGCGGTTCCCGCGTCCCAGGGGGTGCGGCGCAGCGTGGCGAGGTCCGGGTGAAGGGCGAAGTCGCCGTAGCCCCGCTCCCAGGAGGACAGGGCGTAGCCGTCGACCGTGTTCATGTCGGCATCCACGGCCAGCAGGTAGTTGCAGCCCTCCGTGCCGTGTTCCAGGACGTCGTCGAGGAAGTGGCGCGCGGCGAAGCGCTTGCCCTGGAGACGGCCCTGCATGTCCGCGAACGCGACGACAACGGTGTCGACCTCCCCGGCGTCGACAAGACGCCTCAGGTCGTGGGTGCTGAGCGGGGCTGTTCGGTGCTCCACGGGTGGTCACCTCTCCTACCGGCCGACAGGTGATCCAAAAGTACGGGCCGGGAGGGCTGGTTGGGTACGGTGCGAGAAGAAATCCGCGCGTCGCCGGGAGGCTCCTGTGGCCCGTCCGCTCATCGGGATCAGCACCTACTGGGTCGGTTCCGCCCGCTGGGGTGCCTGGGACCTGCCCGCCGCCCTGCTGCCGGCCGGGTATCCGCGTCTGGTGCAGCGCGCTGGCGGGCTCGCGGCGATGCTCCCGCCGGACGAGCCGGGGATCGCCCCGGAGACGGTGGCGCGGCTGGACGGGCTCGTGGTCGCGGGCGGCCCGGACGTCGACCCGGGGCACTACGGGGCGGAGCGCGACCCGCACACCGATCCGCCGGCCCGCGAGCGCGACGCCTGGGAACTCGCCCTGATCGGGGCCGCCCTGACCGCGGGGGTGCCGGTGCTCGGCATCTGCCGCGGCATGCAGCTGCTCAACGTCGCGCTCGGCGGCACGCTCGTCCAGCACCTGGAGGGCCACCGCGGCCCGGCCGCCGGGGTCTTCGGTGACCACCTCGTCAAGCCGGTGCCCGGCACGCGGTACGCGGAGGCGGTCCCGGAGGCCGTCTCCGTGCCCACCTACCACCACCAGGCGGTCGACGTCCTCGGGCGGGGGCTGCTGGTCGCCGCCCACGCCGAGGACGGCACCGCCGAGGCGGTCGAGCTGCCCGGCGACGCCTTCGTCCTGGGGGTGCAGTGGCACCCGGAGATGGACGACGCCGACGAGCGGGTGATGCGGGCGCTGGTCAGAGCTGCATCTTGAAGCCGACGTGGGAACCGGTGAAGCCGAGCCGCTCGTAGAAGCGGTGCGCGTCGGTGCGGGAGGCGTCGGAGGTGAGCTGCACCAGCGCGCAGTCCAGCCGGCGGGACTCCTCGACCGCCCACTCGATCATCGCCGACCCCAGGCCCCCACCCCGGGCGGAGCTGTGCACGCGCACGGCCTCGATCACGGAGCGCGTCGCGCCGCGCCGTGACAGACCGGGGATCACCGACAACTGCAGCACGCCCACCAGCCGGCCGTCCCGCTCCGCCACGACGACGTGCTGGCCCGGGTCCGCGGCGACCCGCTCGAACGCCGCCAGGTAGGGCGTCATGTCGTCGGGGGTCTCGCGGCTCCGGCCGAGTTCGTCGTCGGCGAACATCGCCACGATCTCGGGCAGGTCGGCGGGCGTCGCGGGGCGCATGCGCAGGTCACTCATGCGTTTCACCCTACGGTCGGCCGCGGCGCGGCCGGGAAGCGGGGTTCGCGCCCGCACGACCGTTGACAGTGGCCCGGCGGACGCGGGGGTGAGCCACGCCTCCGGTACGCAGTGGACCGTGCGCGGCGAGGTGGGCGCGCACGCGGCACGGCGTGGACACCTCGGTCGACGTGCCGGTCAACGTCACGGCGACGGTGGCCCTGCCGGTGGTGGACGGCGGCCGCTGCACCGTCTCCGGCGGCCGGGCCGCGTACCTGGGCGTCCGGGACGGCCGTGCGGTCTACCGCGTCGGCTCGGGGCACACGGCGTTCGGGTCCGCGGGCCGCGGCTGACACCGGTATCCCCCGCCCCGGGGTGCGCGGCAGTGCTCCGCCGCGCACCCCGGGGCGCAGCCGGGCACACGGCCGGCGTGCCCCGCGGCGGACGGCGTCAGCCGGTCCTGCGAAGGACGTTGTCCAGGACGTGCCAGGCGTCGCCGGGAGGGGGCGGCGCGCCACCGCGCGCGAGGGCCGGACACGCCCCGCCGCCCCTGACGTCAGCCGAGCGCCGCCGCCAGGACCGCGGGGGCCTCGGCGAGCGACGGCCCGTACCAGGTCAGGTGGCGGCCGCTGACCAGCGCCGCGGGCAGGGCGGGAAAAGCCTCCGGCCCGTCCTCTGCGGTGAAGCGGTACGGCTCGTCGGGCAGCACCACCACGTCCGCCCCCGCGGCGTTGAGCTCCTGGACCGGGACCCGCGGGTAGCGCTCCTGGTGGCCGCCGTAGACGTTCTCGACGCCGAGCCGGGCGAGCAGGTCGCCCGCGAAGGTGTCCCGCCCGAGCACCATCCAGGGGCGCCGCCAGATCGGGACCACGGCCCGTCGCGGCCGGGGCGCGGGCCGGACGGTGCCCCAGGCCTTCTCCGCGGCGTCCAGCCACGCGGGACGGGGCAGGCCCAGGGCGCCGACCACCACGCGGTGCAGTTCGTCGAAGGCCTGCGGCAGGCTGCGCACCTCCGTGACCAGCACGTCGAGCCCGGCGGAACGGAGCGCGCCCAGGTCGGGCGCGCGGTTCTCCTCCTCGTTCGCGATCACCAGGTCCGGGGCCAGCCGGACGATCTCCTCGATGTCGGGGTTCTTGGTCCCCCGGACCCGGGTGACGCGCAGGTCGGGCGGGTGGCTGCACCAGTCGGTCGCGCCCACCAGCAGCGCGGGCGCCGTGGTCGCCACCGCCTCGGTGAGCGAGGGCACGAGGGAGACCACACGCCGTGCCGGGCCGGAGTCGCGACGGGTCATATGCCCACCGTATCGAGCCCCGGCGGGCGAGGACGGCCGGACGGCGCGGCCGCCGGAACTGAGGGAGGGGGATCCGGGTGCCGCGCCGTGCGGGCGCGTGGGGTCAGGCGCGTGGGGTCAGGCGCGTGGGGTCAGGCGCGTGGGGTCAGGCGCGTGGCGTCAGTGGGACCCCACCGGAGCGAGCCGGTTCTCGGCCGACGGGTTCTCGGCGAGCCAGTCGCGGACGCCGTCCTGCTCGTGGCCCTGACCGGCACCGTGCACGGCGGCCTCCAGCCCGTTGAGCTCCTTCTCGCTGAGCCTGAAGTCCTTCAGCCAACGGGCGACGGCGGGCTCCTTCGCGGCGAAGCCGTCGCGGGCCAGCGTGTGGATGCCGTCACCGGAGCCCCAGGCGCCGAGCGGGTCCTTCAGCTTCTTCAGGGGGAACTCGCTGTAGGCCCAGTGCGGGGACCACAGGGTGACGACGACGGGCTCCTTGGCCTTGATCGAGCGGTCGAGCTGGGCCAGCATGCTCGCGGTCGAGCCGGTGGTGACCTTGTACTCGCCCTCCAGGCCGTACTTCTTCAGGACCGTGTCGTTGAGCATCTTCATCATCCCGGCGCCGGGCTCGATGCCGATGATCCGGCCGCCGAACCGCTTGCCCTGCCCCTTGAGGTCGGCGAGCGAGTCGACGCCCTTGACGTAGGAGGGGACGGTGAGCTCCAGGGAGGTGGGGCCGTACCAGGAGCCGTAGTCGTCCAGCCGGTTCTTGTACTTCTCCCAGTACGACCGGTGGGTGACGGGCAGCCAGGAGTCGGTCTCGACGTCGACCCGCCCGGCGGACATGCCGGTGTAGAGCGCGCCGACGTCGTACTGGGTGACCTTCGGCCGGTAGCCGCGGCGCTCCAGCAGTTCCTTCCACAGGAAGGTGGAGGCGACGCCCTCGTCCCAGGGGATGTAGCCCAGGTCGACCTGCCGGCCCTTGCCGACGTTCTTCGCGCCGGAGACGGCGGGCGCGTCGTCCCCGCCGCCGAGGATGTTCATGCCGCCGGCGACGAGCGCGAGGACGACGGCACCGACGACGGCCACGGAGGTGTGCGGACGGTAGGTCCACAGCCGGGACCGGCGCGGGGCGGCGGCCGCGGCGAGCGCGCGGCGGCCGAGCGGCGAGACGCGGCTGCCGAGCGCGCCGGTGACGCGGTCGAGGTACATGGCGAGAATGACCACGGACAGGCCCGCCTCGAAGCCGAGGCCGATGTCGACCTGGCTGATGGCGGTGAAGACGGAAGCGCCCAGGCCCCCGCCGCCGACCATGCCGGAGATGACGACCATGGACAGCGCCAGCATGATCACCTGGTTGACGCCCGCCATGATCGTGGGCAGCGCGAGCGGCAGCTGCACCCGCAGCAGGGTGTTGCGCGGGGTGGTGCCGAACGCCTCGGCGGCCTCGACGAGTTCACCGTCGACCTGGCGGATGCCGAGCTCGGTCATCCGCACGCCCGGCGGCAGCGAGAAGACGATGGTGGCGATGATGCCGGGCACCTGGCCGACGCCGAAGAAGAAGATGCCGGGGATCAGGTAGACGAAGGCGGGCATCGTCTGCATGAAGTCCAGCACCGGCCGGAGCGCGGCGGAGACGGTGCGGTTGCGCGCCGACCAGATGCCCAGCGGCACGGCCAGCACGATCGTGATGACGGTGGCCACGAGCACCAGGGACAGGGTGTCCATGGCCTCGTCCCACTGCTGGACCGAGACCACGACGGCCAGGCCCGCGAAGGACAGCACCGCCGCGGTCACCCCGCGCAGCCACAGCGCCAGGACGGCGAGGATGCCGGCGAGCAGCAGCGGCGCGGGGGCCCGCAGGACGGCGTCGAGGCCGTCGTACATGCCGGAGACGACCGCGCTGATGAGGTCGAAGAGCGGACCGAAGTGGTCGCGCAGGAAGGTGACGGCGCTGTCCGTCCAGTCGCCGAGCGGCAGTCTAGGCACGCGCCGCCTCCTTCCGGGCCTGCGCCGGCACATCGGGCGCGGCTGCCGCGGGCGCGGCCTCGTCGGTGCAGGCGGCGGGCGGGCCCTCGTACGAGCCGAGGCAGGCGAGCAGCCGCTCCTGGGCGATCACGCCCACGACGTCGCCGCTCCTGTCGCGCACGGTGACCGGGTGCGGCGTGCGGGCGCTGACCGGGAGCACGTCGGCGAGCGGGGTCCGCGGGTCGACGCTCTCGCAACGGCAGTCGCCGGTGTCCGAACCGGACGGCGGCTCCATGACGGTGCCCGCGGTCAGCACGCGGGAGCGGTCGACGTCGTGCACGAAGGAGGCGACGTAGTCGTCGGCGGGACGCAGCAGGATGTCCTCGGGCGTGCCGATCTGCACGATGCGGCCGTCGCGCATGACGGCCACGCGGTCGCCCAGCCGCATGGCCTCGTTGAGGTCGTGGGTGATGAAGACGATGGTCTTCTTCAGGGCGCGCTGCAGTTCCAGGAGCTGGTCCTGCATGTCGCGCCGGATGAGCGGGTCGAGGGCGCTGAAGGACTCGTCCATCAGCAGCACGTCGGCGTCGGTGGCGAGGGCGCGGGCCAGGCCGACGCGCTGCTGCATGCCGCCGGACAGTTCGTCGGGCCAGGAGTCGCCCCAGCCGGCCAGCCCGGTCAGCTCCAGCGCCTGGGCGGCGCGCTCCTCGCGCTCCGTGCGGCCGACGCCCTGCACCTCCAGGCCGTAGGCGGCGTTCTCCAGCACGGTGCGGTGCGGGAAGAGCGCGAAGTGCTGGAAGACCATGCTGATGCCGTGCGAGCGCACACGGCGCAGCTCGCGCGGGGACAGTGCGGTGAGGTCGCGGCCGTCGAAGAGCACCCGCCCGGAGGTCGGGGGGAGCAGCCCGTTGAGCGTGCGCAGCAGGGTGGACTTGCCGGAGCCGGACAGCCCCATGACCACGAAGATCTCACCCTCGTGGACGTCGAAGCCCGCGTCGATCACCGCCGCGGTCGTGCCGCTCTCGCGCAGCTCGTCGCGTCCGGCGCCGTCCCGCAGACGGCGTACGCCGTCCTCCGGGTCGGGTCCGAACACCTTGTACAGATGCTCTGCCTGCAGCCTGTGCACATGCACCTCTCGGGTCGTGCGGAGAACGACCTGCTGCCCCCGCACCCAGGTCGTGGAGCGGTCCTGGCCCGCTCCGGGACGGCGGGTGCCCCGACACAAGCGGAGCAAACCGTTCCGTGACCGAGGTCACGGTGTCGGCGGCGTGCGGCATCATCGGCGTGTGACTCGACGCCTGATGCTCCTCGACACCGCCAGCCTCTACTTCCGCGCGTACTTCGGGGTGCCCGACTCGGTGCGCGCCCCGGACGGCACACCGGTCAACGCCGTGCGCGGTCTGCTGGACTTCATCGCCCGCCTGGTCGCCGACCACTCCCCCGGCGACCTGGTGGCGTGCATGGACGCCGACTGGCGCCCGCAGTGGCGGGTGGACCTGATCCCCTCGTACAAGGCGCACCGCGTCGCCGAGGAGGTCCCGCAGGGTTCGGACATCGAGGAGGTGCCGGACACGCTGTCGCCGCAGGTGCCGGTGATCGAGGCGGTGCTGGACGCGCTCGGCATCGCCCGGGTCGGTGTCGCGGGGTACGAGGCCGACGACGTGATCGGGACCCTGGCGGGGGCGGCGGCCGGACCGGTGGACATCGTCACCGGCGACCGCGACCTGTTCCAGCTCGTGGACGACGCGCGCGGGGTGCGCGTGCTGTACCCGGTCAAGGGCGTGGGCGCGCTGGACGTGGTCGACGAGGCGTGGCTGCGCGCCAAGTACGGGGTGGACGGCCCCGGTTACGCCGACCTCGCGACGTTGCGCGGCGACCCGAGCGACGGCCTGCCGGGCGTGCCGGGCATCGGCGAGAAGACCGCGGCCAAGCTGCTCGACGCGTACGGCGACCTGGCGGGGATCATGGCCGCCGCCCACGACCCCGCCTCGAAGGTCACCCCGGCGCAGCGCAAGCGGCTGCAGGAGGCGGCGGACTACGTCGCCGTCGCGCCCAAGGTCGTCCACGTCGCCGGCGATGTGCCGATGCCCGCCTTCGATCCGCGGCTCCCCCGCGAACCGCGCCACCCGCAGGAGCTGTCGGCGCTGGCCGAGCGGTGGGGCCTGGGAGGCGCGCTCCAGCGGCTGCTCACGGTGCTGGGGGCCGCGCAGGCCGGCTGAGACGGGGTGGGGTGGGTGCCCGAGGGAACGCGCGACCTTCCCGGAGTCGTCGCATTCCGGGGGCACTATCGGTTAGGCTTGCCTAACCGTCGCGAGGAGTGTGTTCATGGCAGACCGTCCGGTGCGCAGGAAGCCGCAGCTCAACCGCGCGCAGGTGCAGCACGTGGAACGGCTGACCCCGCACATGATCCGCGTGGTGCTCGGCGGCGGTTCGCTCCAGGGCTTTCCGGTGGGCGAATGCAGCGACCACTACATCAAGCTGCTCTTCCCGGCCGAGGGCGTGACCTACCCGGAACCCTTCGACATCCAGGCGATCCGCGCGGAGTTCCCGCGCGAGCAGTGGCCGCGCACCCGGACGTACACCGTGCGCCGCTGGGACGCCGCATCGTGCGAGCTGACCGTCGACTTCGTCCTGCACGGCGACGAGGGCCTGGCCGGCCCGTGGGCCGCCCGCGTCCGGCCCGGCGAGGAGATCCTCTTCCTCGGCCCCGGCGGCGCCTACGCCCCGGACCCGGCCGCCGACTGGCATCTGCTGGTGGGCGACGAGAGCGCGCTGCCCGCCATCGCCGCGTCGCTGGAACGGCTGCCCGAGGGCGCCCGCGCCCATGTGTTCGTGGAGGTCGCGGGGCCCGAGGAGGAGCAGAAGCTCCCCACCTCGGGCGACGCCGAGATCACCTGGGTGCACCGCGGCAGCGGCCGGGTCGGCGAGGCCCTGCTGCGCGCGGTGCAGGCGCTGGAGTTCCCGGCCGGGGACCTGCAGGCCTTCGTCCACGGCGAGGCCGGTTTCGTCAAGCAGCTGCGCCGGCTGCTGCGCGTCGAGCACGGGGTGCCGCGCGAGCGGCTGTCGATCTCCGGCTACTGGCGCACCGGCCACGACGAGGACGGCTGGCAGGCCTCCAAGGCGGACTGGAACCGCCGGGTGGAGGAGGAGCAGGAAGCCCCCAGGGCCCTGGCCTCCTGACGCCGTCCTCCTGCCCGTACCCGACGCACGAGGCGTGACCCCTTGACGGGGCCACGCCTCGCTGTCGTCCCGGTGCGGGCTCAGACCGACTTCTGGTACGAGCGGAAGGTGCGGGTCGACAGCCACACCGCGGCGACCGCGACGACGACCAGCGCGCCGCCCCGGCTGAGCACGCCGCCCCAGTCCGGGGTGTCGGCCATCGCCGAACGCCCGGCGACCAGCGCCCAGTTCACCGGGTTGAAGTCCGCGACGTGCCGCATCCAGGGCGGCATCAGCGCGGGCGCCATGAAGGCGGACGACAGGAACGTCAGCGGCAGCAGCAGGAAGGTGTTGATGCCGATGATGCTCTCGCGCTGCCGCACCAGCATGCCCATGGCGTTGGAGAAGGCCCCCACCAGAGTGCCGAGCAGCACCGACGCCACGAACAGCACCAGCAGTCCGACGACCCCACCGGGGTAGTCGGCGCCGCCCAGTCTGCCCAGCGCCACGATCACGACCGACTGGAGGGCGGTGCTCAGCCCCTGCGAGACCACATTGCCGTTGATCAGGGCGGCCCGGCTGACCGGCGTGGTCAGGAAGCGGTTGAGGGTGCCGCGCTCGATCTCCTCCAAAGTGCCCATCCCGGCCCACATGTTGGAGGACAGCGCGCTCATCACGACGACGCCCGGCACGAGGTAG
This sequence comes from Streptomyces sp. NPDC088354, assembly GCF_044753585.1. Taxonomy (NCBI): domain Bacteria; kingdom Bacillati; phylum Actinomycetota; class Actinomycetes; order Kitasatosporales; family Streptomycetaceae; genus Streptomyces; species Streptomyces sp. NPDC088354. The sequence continues at coordinate 71,240 of NZ_JBIVNJ010000010.1, forward strand.
TCCAGGTACGAGGTAGCGCCGAAGCCGGGCAGCTCCACGACGCGGCGGAAGAGCCCGCCGAAGAGGAAGAGCCAGATCACCGGCTGCACCAGGGTGATGAGCAGGTAGGCGGGCTGGCGCCAGACCGCCATCAGCTGGCGCTGCGTCATGTACCAGGTCTGGGTGAGGGCCGCGCTCGCCGGCACCGGCCCGGCCTTCGCGCTCCTCGGGCTGATCGCGCTCATCGCGCACCTCCGGCGTTCGCGTGGACGGTGGCGGCGCCGGCGGCCGCGGCGGAGCCGGCGTCGGCATCGGCGAAACGACGTCCGGCATAGCGCAGGTACACGTCGTCCAGGGAGGGGCGGGCGACGGTGACGGAGGCGACGGCGGCGCCCTCGCGCTCCAGGACCGCGAGCACCCGCGGCACCGCGGCGCCCCCGTCGTCGGCGCGGGCGCTGAGCCGGCGCCCGTCGAGCAGCGCCTCCCGCACACCGGCGAACTCGGTGAGCGCGGTCTCCAGCAGATGCGCGTCGACCGGACCGGCCGGCTCGCGCAGTTCCACGTGCACCGCGTCGCCGCGCAGTTCGCCCTTGAGTCCGTCGGGCGTGCCCTCCGCGACCACCCGGCCGCGGTCGACGATCGCGACGCGCTCGGCGAGCCGGTCGGCCTCTTCCAGGTAGTGGGTGGTGAGCAGGATGGTCAGCCCGTCGTCGCCGGCGAGCCGGGTGATCTCCTCCCACATCGCGGTGCGCGCCTCCGGGTCGAGGCCGGTGGTCGGCTCGTCGAGGAAGAGCACCTCGGGACGGTGAACCAGGCCGAGGGCGACGTCCAGACGCCGCTGCATGCCCCCGGAGTACGTCTTGACCTGGCGCTTGGCGGCGTCGACGAGGTCGAACCGGGCGAGGAGTTCGGCGACCCGGCCGGTGAGACCGGCGCCTCGCAGGCCGTACAGCCGGCCCTGCAGCAGCAGGTTCTCCGCGCCGGTGGCGACCGGGTCGGCACCGGACTTCTGCGCGACGACGCCGATGGCGCACCGCACCCGGTCGGGGTGGCGCAGCGCGTCGTGACCGGCCACGACGGCGGTCCCCGAGTCCGGCCGGGCCAGGGTGGTCAGGATCTTGACGGTGGTGGACTTGCCGGCGCCGTTGGGGCCCAGCAGCCCGAAGACGGTGCCGGGCTGCACGGTGATGCCCATGCCGTCCAGTGCCCGGACGTCGCCGGGATAGGTCTTGACGAGGTCGTGCGCCACGATCGCGGGCGCGCGGGTGTTCATGACAGATTCCTCCGCCTGTCTGTGTCGATAAGTCGATGCACTGAACGCACCGAGGATGTCGGCGTGCTGCGACGGACCGATCGACGGGAGGACTACCGGGCTACTCTGGGTGTGCCGCACCTCGATCGCCTGGCATCCGTTCCCGCGGTTGTCCGGTCCGGGGTTCCACCCCCGGTGGGCCGCTGTTCCCGCAGCGGCCCACCGGGGGTTCTCTCATGTCGGGGGTGTGAGCTTGTCCAGTTCCTCCCTGAAGTGGCGAGCGGCCGCGCCGTCGCGGGTCAGCTCGTCGATCCCGGTCCAGGTGTCCGGCATCTCGCCGGTCGCCTGCCACTGCCGCCACTCGGCGGCGCCGGAGACGGCGCCCTGGTCGAGGTCGTCCAGGAAGCCGCGGATCCAGGCCGCCTCGGCCTCGATCATGTGCACCTGGTACTCGGTCTCCAGCAGGAACACCCGGGGCAGGTCGCGGCGGAGCCGGGCGAGCACGCCGTGGACGGCTGCCGCCTGGACCTCCAGCTTGGCCACCCGCTCGGTGAGCAGCCCGACCGCCTCGTCGGCGGGGAGCACGAGCAGCAGCGACAGGGCGGCCTCGAAGGACGGGTACTCGCGGACGGGGACGGCGACCAGGTCGGACAGCCAGTCGTGCATCTCCTCGCGACCGGCGTCGGTGAGGCCGTACAGCGTGCGCTCGGGGCGGTTGCCCTGTCGCTGGACGCCGGTCACCTCGACGAATCCGTGTTTCTCCAGGTTCTGCACGACGGTGTAGAGCGAGCCGTAATTGATCTTGATGCTCTGTTCCTTGCCCCGCTGCCGGAGCACCTGGGCGATCTCGTACGGATGCATGGGCCGCTCGCCGAGCGTCGCCATCACCGCCAGCGCCAGGGGGTTGCCGAGCTTGCGCCGCGTCGCCATGTCCGTACACCTCGCTCCCGTATATCCGTAGCCGAACATATCGCGAGTGTCGCGGCTCCACAAGCGCGATACATCGCGAATTTCGCCCCCGGGTGCCCGCACGGGCGCCGCATGATCAACCGGACCGCCCGCAGGTTGCGGAGCAGGAGGGACGGGACAAGGGTGAAAGGGTGAGAGGGGGGAAATCCGATCGAATCTCGAACGGAGTTTCTGATGGAAGCGCGAAAGAACGAACTGTACGCACGCGACCTGACGGAAGCGCGCTGGACCAAGAGCAGCAAGAGCCCCTACCGCGAGACCTGTGTCGAGGTGGCGGACCTCGGCGGCGGAGCCGTCGCCCTCCGCGACTCGAACAACACCGACCTGCCGCCGCTGCGGTTCACCGCCGGAGAGTGGGAAGCGTTCCGGGACGGCGTGCGCGAGGGCGAGTTCGGCTAGGACCCCTCACGCGCCACCGCGCACTTGGCGGGCCCGCCCGCGGCCGACCGACGTGGCCGGCGAGTGGGCCCCCCAAGTGCCCCGGCCGCTCCCCCCGTCCCGCGGCGAGGCCGCCGACTCGCCTGCGCGGTCGGCCCGTTGACGCTTCGACAGAAGGCCTCTGGAGACCTCTCCGGGGGCCGTTTCGCATCCACCGGCAGCACCGGCAGCACCGACGGCCAAGAACGTCAGCTGCGGGAGGTACCGACGCCGGCGTCCCGGCGGAGCACGACGCCGGGCAGGGGGCCCAGGGGCGGTCCGCGGGGCCGGGTGCCGGATCGGCCCGGATCCGCAACCCACCGGCCCCACCCGTCAATTCACCCACAACTGGACACATCACACCCGTCTCGCTACGGTCGAAGAACGGACAGCGCCGAGGGTGACCCGGCCACGAAGGGCCCGGCTCCGGCCCGGCTCTTGACGATGGCGCACCTCGGCTTCTCCACCGCGTCCGCCCGGCCGGCCGCCGCATCGGCCGCCTCGCCAGGACGGCGCGTCGACTGCGCGTTCCGGCTTCCGGAAGGGGACATCATGCGCGCACAGCAGTTTTTGGCCCTGCTCGTTGCCCCGGTGGCGGCGGGCGCCGTGGCGTTCCTGCCGGCCGCGGCGTCACCAGCGGCCGCGGCCTCACCGACGGCGGCCGTCGCGGCACCGTCCGCCGGCGCCATCGCCCCGCAGTCGTCACGCGACAGGTACCAACGGGGCTTCAGGGACGGGTACGACGACGGACGTTGGGACTCCCGCCACTCCCGGCCGCGCTGCCGCGACTACCGGGATTCCTACGATCCCCGGCGCGATGACCGTGACTACCGGCAGGGTTACCGCGACGGGTACCGCGCGGGCTGGAACCGCTACTGCTGAGCCGATACCCCGCCGCTCCCCGTGCCACGTAGCCTGGCGAGGTGACGGAACGCGGTGAAAGAGCGGCCGGCGCCGTCGTGGGCTCGGCGGTCGGTGACGCACTGGGCGCGCCCTTCGAGTTCGGTCCGGAGGGCGCGTTCGGCGCGCGGTTCCCGTGTGCGGGCGGCGGGGGCGAGATGTGCGGGGGCGGCGGGTGGGACCCGGGCGAGGCCACGGACGACACACAGATGGCCGTGCTGGTCGCGGACTCGCTGCTGGAACGCGGAACCCTCGACCTGCCGGACCTCTTCGCGCGCTTCCGGCGCTGGTCCGCCGCGGACCCCAAGGACATCGGGCTGCAGACCGAGGCCGTCCTCACCTCGGGCGATCCCTGGGACCTCGCCGCCGCCCTGCACTTCCAGACCCACGCCCGGGCGGCCGGCAACGGCGCCCTGATGCGCGCCGCCCCCGCCGCCGTCCACTTCGCCGGGCACGGGCGGTCGGCCTCGCTCGACGCGGCCCGCCGGATCGCCGCCCTCACCCACGGAGACCGTGCCGCCTGGGAGGGCAGCGCGATCCTCCACGACCTCGTGCGCGTCGCCCTCGACGGCGGGGACCCCGTCGCGCCCGCGGTCGTGGCCGACGCCCTGGCGCAGGTGCCGGATCCCTTCCGGGCACGGTGGTCCGCCGTGCTCGCGCCGGACTGGCACCCCGGCCTGGCCACCGAGTTCAACGGCGCGGTCTGGCCCTGCCTCGGCTCCGCGCTCTGGGCGGTGCGGACGACCGGCTCCTACGAGGACGCGGTGCGCGCCGCGATCGACCTCGGCGGGGACACCGACACGGTCGCCGCGGTCACCGGCACATTGGCCGGCGCGGTCCACGGACTCGGCGCCGTTCCGACGCGGTGGACCGAACCCCTGCACGTGCCGATGCCCGGATGGCCGGGGCGGGTGCTGCGCCTGGCGGATCTGGTGGACCTGGCCGCACGGCTCACGGGGGCAGCAGTGCCTCGCCCTCCCGGTGCAGGCGGGCCATGACGTCCTCCGGGCAGCCGGCGACCCGCAGCGCGGCGTCGGCAGCTGCCCGGGCGAAGGCCGGGGCATCGGGGATCGCCGCCTCGCGGCGGATCAGGATCACGCCCTCGATGAGACCGAACACGAGGTCGGCGCGGACGGCGAAGGCCGCGGGCGTGAGGCGCGCACCGGACGCGGTGGCGGCCAGCAGCGCGGCATAGGCGGCCTTGAGCTCGTCCCGCACCGCACGGAACCCGGCGAAGCGCTCGGCCCGCACCTCGGGCAGCAGATAGAGCACGCCCAGATTGTGCGGGCCGCCGCACAGCAGTGCCACGTCCGCTCGGCACAGTGCCCACAGCCGCACCTCGCCCGGCGCGTCCTCCCGGCGGGTCAGCGCGCCGGCCAGCTCGAGGGACGGGCGTACGGTGCCCTCCAGCAGCGCGGCCAGCAGGTCCTCCTTGCCGGCGAAGTAGTGGTACATCGAGGCCTGCCGCATACCGGCGAGGTCCGCGACCGCCCGGGTCGTCGTGGCCGCGTAGCCCCGCGTGGTGAACAGCTCCGCCGCCGCCGCCAGCAGTTCCTCCCGGGGGGACAGCCCGGTCTCCGGCCGCTCCTGTGCCCGCGGCCGCCCGACCCGCCGTCCCGTGCCGCTCATTCTTCGATCCTCGCACAGCGCTCCCGGCCCCGCCCGGAGCCTGCGGGACCGGGCGAACTCCTCACGCCGGGAGCCCGCTCGCCCCGCACGGCCGGAACCGCCGCCGGGGCCGGAAGGGCTCAGCCCACCGAGGAGTAGGCCACGACGCCGCGCAGCAGACCGTCGACCGCCTTGCGGGCGTTGCGCCGGACCTGACCGCCCTCCGGGGCCGCGCCGGCGATCTGGCCGAGCACGTCGATGAGTTGCTTGGTCCACCGCACGAAGTCGCCGGCCGGCATGTCCGCGTCGCGCAGCACCGCGTCGAGGCCGTGGCCGGAGGCCCAGCGGTAGGCGGACCAGGCGAAGCCGAGGTCGGGCTCGCGCTGCCCGACGCCCTCGGCCTGGTTGATGCGGTGCTCCTCCTCCAGCGCGTCCAGCCGGCCCCAGATGCGGACCATCTCGCCCAGCGCCTCCTTGGCGTTGCCGGACGGCAGCCGCGGCGGCAGCGCGTCGTCGGCGGACCGCGACTCGTAGACCAAGGCCGACGCGCAGGCGGCGAGTTCGGCGGGGTCGAGGCCCTCCCACACGCCGTCGCGCAGGCATTCGCTGGCGAGCAGGTCGAGTTCGCCGTAGAGCCGGCCGAGCCGGCGCCCGTCGGGGGTGACCTGGTCGCCCTCCAGGTAGCCCAGGTCGGTCAGCAGGGCGCAGATGCGGTCGAAGGTGCGGGCGATGGTGTTGGTACGCCCCTCGATCCGCCGCTCCAACTGCTTGGTGTCGCGCGCGAGTCGCTGGTAGCGCTCGGACCAGCGGGCGTGGTCCTCGCGCTCGTCGCAGCCGTGGCAGGGGTGCGCGCGGATGGCGGTGCGCAGCCGCGCGATCTCGGTGTCGTCCGCGGCGGCGGAGCGCTCGCGGCGCGGCCGCTGCGGCGCGATGCCGGCCGTTCCGGCCTTGGAGCGCATGGCGGACGCGAGGTCGCGCCGGGACTGCGGGCTGCGCGGGTTGAAGGACTTCGGGATGCGCATCCGGTCCAGCGGTTCGACCGGCACCGGGAAGTCCATCTGCGCCAGCCGTTTGACCTGGCGTTCGGCGGTCAGCACCAGCGGGCGCGGCCCGTCCTGGTGGAACTGGTCGTGCCGGTTGTGGTGGCCGGGGCTGCGGCCGGCCGGCACGCCGGGGTCCAGGACGAGGGCCAGGCCGGCGAACTTGCCGGACGGGACGTGGATGATGTCGCCGGGCCGCAGTTTCTCCAGGGCCTCGGCGGCGGCCGCCCGGCGCTGGTTGGCCCCGTGGCGGGACAGTTCGGCCTCGCGGTCCTTCAACTGCCGGCGCAGCGACATGTACTCGTCGAAATCCCCGAGGTGGCAGGTCATGGAGGCCTTGTAGCCCTCCAGTCCCTCCTCGTTGCGCTGCACCTGCCGGGAGATGCCGACCACCGAGCGGTCCGCCTGGAACTGCGCGAAGGAGGTCTCCAGCAGCTCCCGCGAGCGGTGCCGCCCGAACTGGCCGACCAGGTTGACGGCCATGTTGTACGAGGGCTTGAAGGACGACCGCAGCGGGTAGGTGCGCGTACCGGCGAGCCCCGCCAGGTGCGCCGGGTCGAAGGCGCGCTGCCACAGCACGACGGCGTGGCCCTCGACATCGATGCCGCGCCGCCCGGCGCGGCCGGTGAGCTGCGTGTACTCGCCGGGGGTGACGTCGGCGTGGGTCTCGCCGTTCCACTTGACGAGCTTCTCCAGCACCACGGACCGCGCGGGCATGTTGATGCCCAGCGCGAGTGTCTCGGTGGCGAAGACCGCCTTGACGAGGCCCTTGACGAAGAGCTCCTCGACGACCTCCTTGAAGGTCGGCAGCATGCCCGCGTGGTGCGCGGCGATGCCCCGCTCCAGGCCCTCCAGCCACTCGAAGTAGCCGAGGACGTGCAGGTCCTCGTCCGGGATGGACTTCGTGCGCTCCTCGACGATGGCCCGGACCCTGGCCCGGTTCTCCTCGCTGTTGAGCCGCAGGCCGGCGTACAGGCACTGCTGGACGGCGGATTCGCAGCCGGCCCGGCTGAAGATGAACGTGATGGCGGGGAGCAGCCCCTCGGCGTCCAGCCGCTCGATGACCTCGACCCGGCTGGGCGTCCAGATCCGGCGCTGCTGGCGCCGGTCCCGCTCGCGGTCGGCCTCGCGCATCTTGCCGGCACGCCGGTCGCGGCCGTTGAAGGCGCGCTGGTTCTCCATGCGGGCCAGGCGCACCAGGTCGGGGTTGACGGCGCGCTGGGGGGTCGGGGCGCTCGCGCCGGCCCGTTCCTCGAAGAGGTCGTACATCCGGCGGCCGGCCAGCACGTGCTGCCACAGCGGCACGGGCCGGTGCTCGGAGACGATGACCTCGGTGTCGCCGCGCACCGTGTCCAGCCAGTCGCCGAACTCCTCGGCGTTGGAGACGGTCGCGGAGAGCGACACCAGGGTCACGGACTGCGGGAGGTGGATGATGACCTCCTCCCACACCGCGCCGCGGAAGCGGTCGGAGAGGTAGTGCACCTCGTCCATGACCACGTAGCCGAGGCCGTCGAGCGCCTGGGAGCCCGCGTACAGCATGTTGCGGAGCACCTCGGTGGTCATGACCACGATCGGCGCATCGCCGTTGACGCTGTTGTCACCGGTGAGCAGGCCGACGCGCTCGGCGCCGTAGCGCTTGACCATGTCGGTGAACTTCTGGTTCGACAGGGCCTTGATGGGCGTGGTGTAGAAGCACTTGCGGCCCTCGCGCAGGGCCAGGTGGACCGCGAACTCGCCCACGATGGTCTTGCCCGATCCGGTGGGCGCCGCCACCAGCACGCCCTTGCCCTCCTCCAGCGCCTGGCAGGCGTCGATCTGGAAGGGGTCCAGGGCGAAGTCGTACAGCTCGCGGAAGCCCGCGAGTGCGGTGGCCTGCTCGGCGGCCCGGACCTTGGCCGCCGCGTAGCGCTCGGCGGGAGACATCTCGTCGTTCATCTTGAAAACGAGACTACCCGGCGGCACTGACAGCCGACTGATCTTTTACCGCTCGCACACCCGGACCGCCGCACCGGGCCGCCTCGCGCCCGATTTGCGAAGAGTCGTGCCGCCACTAGCGTGGCAGGCACGCATCCCCGCCCCGGCAAGGAAGAGCACATGGCCACCCTGGTCTCCGTGAACGTCGGACTGCCCAAGGACGTCGAGTGGCGCGGCCGGATCACGCACACCGGCGTCTGGAAGCGGCCCGTCTCCGGCCGGCGCAGGGTGCGGCGGCTCAATCTGGACGGCGACGGCCAGGGCGACCTCGCCGGGCACGGCGGCGAGCAGCGGGCGGTGCTGGTCTACCAGCTCGACTCCTACCGGCACTGGCAGGAGCATCTGAAGCGGGACGACCTGTCCTACGGCCAGTTCGGCGAGAACTTCACCGTGGACGGGCTGCCGGACGACGAGGTGTGCATCGGCGACCGCTACCGCATCGGCACCGCGGAGTTCGAGGTGACCCAGCCCCGGGTGACCTGCTACCGGGTCGGCCTGCGGATGGAGGAGCCGCAGATGGCGGCGCTGCTGGTCTCGCACGCCCGGCCCGGCTTCTACTTCCGGGTGCTGACCGAGGGCGAGGTGGCGGCCGGCGACGAGATCGTCAAGATCGCCACGGGCCCCGAGGCGATGACCGTCGCCGAGATCGACGCGGTGCTCTACCTGCCGGGCCACGAGCGGTCCCAGGTGGAGCGCGCCCTGCGCATCCCGGCCCTCAGCCCCGGCTGGCAGGGCTCGATGCGGGCGCTGCTCACGGACGCGGCCGAGGGCGACCGGGCGCCGGGGACGTCCACGGGCAATGCCGGGCTGACCGCGGGAAGCGTCGGCCCGCCGCCCGCGTGGCCCGGCTTCCGGCCGCTGCGGGTGGCGGCCATCGCCCCGGAGAGCGAGGGCATCTCCTCCGTGACGCTGGCCGCGCCCGACGGCCGGCCGGTACCGCCGGGGCTGCCCGGCCAGTTCCTCACCGTGCGGATGCGGCCCCACCCGGACGCGCCGCCGGTGATCCGCAGCTACTCGCTGTCGGGCCGGCCGGGCGCGGCGGCCTACCGGATCAGCGTGAAGCAGGAGCCGCACGGCGTGGCGAGCACCTACGTGCACCAGCACCTGAAGGTGGATGACGTGCTCGACGTGGCCGCGCCCCGTGGCGCCTTCACCCTGGCCGAGGGCGACACGCCGGTCCTGCTGGTGTCCGCGGGCGTGGGCGCCACGCCGGTGCTGGCGATGCTGCACGCACTGGCCGACGCGGACACCCCGCGACCCGTGTGGTGGGTGCACGGCGCCCGGGACGGCCTCCACCACCCCTTCGCGGCCGAGGCGCGCGACCTGCTGGCCCGGCTGCCCGGCAGCCGCGCGTTCATCGCGTACAGCAGGCCGCGCGCGCAGGACAGCGTCGGGGCCGACTGCACCGCGGCGGGACGGCTGACGGCGGACGTGCTGCGCGGACTGGCGCCGCCGGCCGACGCGGAGGCCTACATCTGCGGTCCCGACGCCTTCATGGCGGACATGACCGAGGCCCTGCGCGCCTGCGGGCTCGCGGCCGGAAGCATCCGCACCGAGGCCTTCGGGGCGCAGTCCGCGATCACCCCGGGGATCGCGCAGGGCCCGGCGAAGGCCCCGCACCAGCCCGCGCGGCCGCCCGGCCCGGCCACCGGACCCACGGTGTCCTTCGCCCGCAGCGGCCTCAACGTGCCCTGGGACCCCGGCTACGGGACGCTGCTGGAACTCGCCGAGGCCTGCGACGTGCCCACGCGCTGGTCGTGCCGCACCGGTGTCTGCCACACCTGCGAGACCGCGCTGCTGTCGGGCCGCGCCGTCTACGAGCCCGACCCGGTCGACCCGCCCGCCGACGGCAACGTCCTCATCTGCTGCGCGCAGCCGCCCGAGGACCTCGTCCTGGACCTGTGAGGTGAGGGCGGGCTCACGCCCCGGTGAGCAGGCGCGCCGCGCGGGGCACCGTGACCGCGGTCAGCGGCAGCGGCCCGAGGCGCTCCCCGTCCGCGTAGCCGGTCAGGTCCGCGGCGGCGAGCGTCACCTTGGCGGCGCGGTGCACGGTGACCACCGGGTGCGTGGTGTGGGTGCCCCGGAAGACCCGGGGGAAGACGCGCAGCAGCGTGCCGCGGGAGCAGGGGCCCACCACGCAGATGTCGAAGAGGCCGTCGTCCATCGCGGCCTCCGGGCAGATCCGCATGCCGCCGCCGTACGACGAGCCGTTGCCCACCGCTATCAGCGTCGCCTCGATCTCCCGCTCCGGGCCGTCGTCGAGAGCGATCCGGTACCGGATGGGCCGCAGGGCCGCCAGTTCGGCCAGCATCGCCACGTCGTAGCGCAGCCGGCCCGCCGGGTAGCGCATGCGGTTGCCCCGGTCGTTGACGCGGGAGTCGAAGCCGGAGGCCATGACGGTGCCGAACCACCGCTCGCCCACCCGTCCCAGGTCGATCTCCCGGGTCCGCCCCTCCGCCAGCGCCCGCGCGATCAGCCGCCCGGCCGCCGCGGGGTCGCCCAGCGGCAGCCCGGCCGCGCGGGCGAAGTCGTTGCCGGTGCCCGCCGGGACCACGCCGATGGGGGTGCCGGTCCCCGCCACCGCGCGCAGCGCCAGGGAGACCATGCCGTCGCCGCCGGCCGTGACCAGGGCGCGGGTGCCGCCCTCCACCGCCCTGCGGGCCTTGAGCAGGGCGTCGGCGGCGTCGGTGCCGGTCACCGTGCGGACGGTGTGGCCCGCGTCCCGCAACGCGCGGACCGCCGGCGACGCGGCGTGCGCGCCCCGGCCGCGGCCCGCGGTGGGATTGACGATGAGGGTGATCTCGCTGGTCACGCGCGGACCCTACCGCGCGTCACCGCCCTTGTCAGGTGGCGTCGTCGAAGCCGCGTCCGCTCGGCTGGATGTCGTCGTCCACCGGCGACGCCTGCTCGGGCACCGGAGCCCCGACGGGCTCGGGGGTGAGGTCGAGCTCGGACGCCTCGTCGTCGTCCAGGTCGGCGTCGGGGTTGGCCAGGCGCTTGCGCCGGTCGTTGAGGAGCGAGACGGCGACGGCCATGAAGTACAGCACCCAGATCGGGCCCGCCAGCGCCATCATCGTCAGCGGGTCGGTGCTGGGGGTGGCGACCGCCGCGAAGACGGTGATACCGACGATCATCGCGCGCCACCAGCTCAGCATCCGCCGCCCGGTGACCACACCGCCGAAGTTCAGAAGCACCAGCAGCAGCGGCATCTCGAAGGCGAGCCCGAAGACGATGACCATGCGCGTGACGAGGTCCAGCAGGTCGTCCAGCGGAAGCAGGTTCTCGACGTTGCCGGGCGTGAAGCCGATCAGTACCTTCGCGGTGGTGGGCAGCACCTTGTAGGCGAAGAAGCCGCCGCCGAGGAAGAGCGGGAAGCCCGCGCCGACGAAGGACAGCGCGTACTTCTTCTCGTGCCGGTGCAGACCCGGTGCGAGGAACGCCCAGAGCTGGTACAGCCAGACCGGTGCGGCGAGCACCACGCCCGCCATCAGCGAGACCTTCAGCGCCAGGGTGAACGGCGTCAGCAGACCGTTGATGGTGATCCGGGCGCACGTGCCCTGCGACTGCTTGGCCAGCTCGGTGAACGTGCTCTTGCACCCGACCGACTCCAGCACCGGCTTGGTGAAGAACTCGATGATCTCGTTGTAGAAGAAGGCGGCGACGACCGTGACGACGATGATCGCGAGCAACGCCTTGGAGAGCCTGTTGCGCAGTTCACGCAGGTGCTCCACGAGGGGCATGCGCCCCTCGGGGTCCCTCTCCTGCTGCTGGCGGGCGGACTTGAGCAACCCACGTCCTCAATTCGGGCGGTCGCCGCCGTCGCGGTCGGCTTCCGCGTACCTGTGCCGTGCGGTCAGCTCTGGGTGTGCTGCGTCTGCTGCGGCGTCTCGTTCACCGGGCGGGCGCTGGAGACGTCGCCGGGTGCCGCCTGGATCGTACGCGGCGCGGCCTGCGGGGCGTCCGCCGGCTGCTCGGCGGGGGGCGCGTCGTCGTTCTTCATCGCCTTGGCCTCGCTCTTGAGGATGCGCATCGACTTGCCGAGGCCGCGTGCCATGTCCGGCAGCCGCTTGGCGCCGAAAAGCAGCAGGATGACGACGAGAATGAGAATGATCTCGGTGGGGCCGAGCCGTCCGAACATGTGCGTCTACCTTCTCACCGAGGCGGCATGGGTACCTGTCTGTGACCCGCGGGCGCAGTAGGCCCGCTGACCACTCTGCCAGCGATCGTAACGTGCGGGAGTAAACGTGTGGCAATCACCCGGCATCCGTACAGTTGCTGCCCCTGCCGCGCTCTCGTGGGGCCGCGATCTGCAGCGTACCTCCCGGGACCGCTGAGAACGAGAGCCCGTCGGAGGCGGTACTGCCCGGTGGCCGGCCGGAGTTCACGGCCGGGAGAGCTCCCCGGCCTCCCTGGCCAGCGGATCGGCGGCACGCTGCAACTCGTCGGCGGCGCGCGTCAGATCGGCGCTGCTGCGCCCCACCTGACGGGCGAGGCCGACCACCTCGGCGTACACGCGGATGCCGAGGACGCCGAGCACGAGGATGCCGGCGGTCGCGAGGCCGACGTACAGGTAGAGCCACCACATGGATGCCGAGCGTAGCGGCTCAGCCCAGGTGGAGCCGCATCGTGCGCACACCGCCGTCGGTGAGCAGCTCCACTATGCGGTCGCCCGCCGGCTTGCGCACCGGGCTGCCGCAGTCGGGGCAGGTGAAGGAGTAGAAGGTCGTCCGGTGGCTGCCGCCGATGGCCAGCCGCAGGTCGCCCGCGGTGAGCTCGAAGCTCGCCCGGCACTCGGTGCAGGAGGCCCGGAAGACCGCCTCCGGCGCCGGATCGCCGTCGGGGACGGGATCGTCCGGGCCGAAGGTGCGGGCCGCGTCCGCCCGGTCGGCCCGGTCCGCCGTGTCCGCAGTGTCCGTCATGGGTGCTCCCCGTCACTCACCGTAGGCCGCGAGGGCCTGGGTGGCCGCGTCCCGGGCACTGGTGACCAGGTCGGCCGGGGAGACGATGCGGCCGTCCCGGCCGAGCCGCAGCGCCAGCCGGCGCAGCGAACCCGGGTCGGGGGTGCGCAGGGTGATCCGCAGGCCCCCGTCGGGCAGTTCCTCGGCGCGGTCGTGCGGGTAGTACTCGGCGACCCAGCGGCCGCCGGGCCCCACCTCGGCCACCACCTCCGGGTCGTCGCCGGCCGGCTGCACCAGTCCCTGGGACAGGTCCCGGGGCTCGATGCGCGGCGGGTCGCTGGCCTCGTCCAGCAGCCGGATCTCGGCGACCCGGTCGAGCCGGAAGGTGCGCCGGTCCTCCGACAGGCGGCACCAGCCCTCGAAGTAGGTGTGGCCCACGGCGAACAGCCGGATCGGGTCGACCTCGCGCTCGGTGAGCTCGTCCCGGGCCGGTGAGTAGTAGCGGATCCACAGCCTGCGGCGCTCGGCGATGGCCCGGTCGACGTCGGCGAAGACGCTGCCCTCGGACTCGAAGGTCACCGAGAGCCGTGACGAGGCGCCGGCGGCCTCGCCCGCCGCTCCCTCGATCTTGGCGGTGGCGCGCAGCAGCGCCTGCCGGTCGCTCTCCCGCAGCCCGGGCAGGTTGGCGACGGCACGGGCGGCCACCAGCAGCGCTGCGGCCTCGTCGGCGGCCAGCCGCAGCGGCTGGGCGACGTCGTCCACGTTGTGCCACCAGATGCGCTCGCCGTCGGTGTCGATGTCGAGCAGGTCCCCGCCGCGGAAGCTGGTCCCGCACAGCGGGAGCACGTTGAGGTCGCCGATCAGCTCGGCCTCGGTGACCCCGAACGCGCGGGCCACGTCGCTCACCCGTGCGCCGGGGCGCTCGCGCAGATACGTGACCAGGGACAGCATCCGGCGCGTCTGGTCGATCGCGTTCGCCATCTCGTTCTTCTCCCCCGCTCAGCCCTTGGCGACGGCGCGCAGCCGGTCCACCACGTCGGCCCGCAGCTCGGCGGGCTCCAGCACGACCACGTCCGGGCCGAACTCCACCAGCCAGGCGTCCAGTCCGTGCCCGTACGGGATCTCCAGCTCGTCCCAGTCCGCGTCCACCGGCAGCGTCTCCACCGCGCGGGCCCGCAGCGGATAGCCCGAGTCGCGGCGCAGCCGGATCCGGGCGGTCGCGGTCGCGCCCTCGCCGGCCCAGCTGGCCACGGCGGCCCGCACGTCCACGTGGTCGGGCACCTCGGCGGTGAAGGTACCGCCGCGGGTGCGCACCCGGCCGGTGATCCGGGAGAGCCGGAACACCCGGACGTCGTGGCGGTCGCGGTCCCAGCCAGCCAGGTACCAGTGGCCGCGCCAGCACTCCAGCGCCCAGGGCTCGACCTGGCGGGGCTCGGGGCGGACCGCGTTGGCCTTGCGGTAGTCGAAGGCGACGGGGCGGCGGTCGCGGGTGGCCAGCATCAGCGGCTCGAACGCCGGCTCGGGGGCCGGGATGCGCGGCTCCAGGGCGCTCTGCCCGGAGACGGCGGGATCGCGCGAGCCGGCGGCCGCCTCGGCGTCGCTGTCGTCGAAGGGCACGCCGGCGGCGCGCAGCTTCTGCAGGGCGCCGCTGGCGGCCTCCGCGAGCCGGGCCTGCTGCCACACCTTGGCGGCCAGGCTCAGTGCGGCGGCCTCCTCGGCGTCCAGGGCGATCTCCGGAAGGCGGTTGCGGTCCCTGCGGGCCAGGTAGCCGATCTCGCCGTCGATGCTCTCCACGGTCTCGATGACCATGCCGAGTTCACGCAGGTCGTCCTTGTCCCGCTCGAACATGCGGTTGAACGCCTCGTCGGAACCGATCTCGTGATAGGCCTCGATGGAGGCGCGCAGCTCCCGCTTGCTGACCGGGCGCCGGGTGTTCATCAGGCACAGCGCCAGGTTCATCAGCCGCTCGGCCTTGGCAATGGCCACTCGACGCAACCTTCTTCCTCTTCAGCTCTCGATCGAGACCGTACCGCGACGGCGCCGCCCGGCAAAAGCGAATGCGGCCTGCTCGCCGGGGGTCCCCGGCGAGCGGGCCGGGACACGCCGGAGCCCCCGCGGCACCGGCAGTGCCGGCGCGGCGGGGGCTCCTCTGCGCGAAGGACGCCCTACGGTCCGTCAGACGGAGAGCAGGTCCACCACGAAGATCAGGGTCTCGCCCGGCTTGATGGCCGGCGTCGGGCTCTGGTTGCCGTAGGCGAGGTGCGCCGGGATCGTCAGCTGGCGACGACCGCCGACCTTCATGCCCTGCACGCCCTGGTCCCAGCCCTTGATGACGCGGCCGCCACCGAGGGGGAAGGTGAAGGGCGAGTTGCGGTTCCAGCTGGCGTCGAACTCCTCACCGGTGCTGAAGGCGACGCCGACGTAGTGGACCGTGACGTTCTGTCCGGACTTGGCCTCGGCGCCGTCACCCTCCCAGATGTCCTTGATCTCCAGGTCGGCCGGGGGCTCGCCGCCCGGGAAGTCGATCTCGGGCTTGTCGATGCTCACGTACGTGCTCCTCTTGATATTGCGGACAACCTGCACAGTCTTACACCACGGCGAGGATGTCGACCGCGAAGACCAGGGTGGAGTTGGCGGGAATCCCGCTCTGCGCCTTGTTGCCGTAACCAAGGTCCGGCGGCACGACGAGCAGCACGCGGCTGCCGGTCTTCTTGCCGACCAGGCCCTGCTGCCAGCCCTTGATGACCTGCTGGAGGGAGAACGAGGCGAGCTGGCCGCGGGAGTACGTCGAGTCGAACTCCTTGCCGCCGTTCCACAGGACGCCCTTGTACTGCACGAGCAGGTTGTCGGCGGCCTTCACCGCGGGGCCGGTGCCCTCGATGACGTAGTCGGACACCAGCTTGGCCGGCGCCGCACCCTTGGGGACGTCGATCGAGGGTGCCTGGCCGTCGGTGTTGGTGCCGACCTTGGGCAGCGCGGCGTCGCTCTGCGGCACGGCCTTGCCCTGGGCGGAGCTCTTGGCGCCGAAGGTGTTCACCACGTCGACGACGAAGACGAGCGTGTCGGTGCCCTTGATGCCGGCCTGGGCGTTGCCCTGCGCGCCGTAGCCGAGGGCCGGCGGGATGGCCAGCTCGACGCGGTCGCCGACCTTCTTGCCCACCAGGGCCTTGTCCCAGCCGGGGATGACCTGCCCGACGCCGATCGGGAAGATGGCCGGCGCGCCGCGGTCGTAGGAGTTGTCGAAGACCTTGGCGGTGCTCCAGATCTGGCCGAGATAGTCCGCCTGGAGGTAGTCGCCGCTGGCGACCACGGCGCCGTTGCCCTGGATGACGGTCTTGACCGCCAGGTCGCTGCTCGGGTTGCCGGACCCCTTGGCGACGGTCGGCTTCTCGCCGAACTTCGTGCCGGCGGTGATCTCCGGCACCGGACCGCTGACGATCTTGACGTCCGCCGCGGGGGCCGAGGCGGAACCCGATGGGGAAGCGCCGGGCTTGACCTTGTCGGACTTGTCGTCACCGCAGCCCGCGAGCGTGAGCAGGCCGGCGGGCACGGCGAGGAGGAGAGAACGTCGGCGCACAGGGATCCCCATCAGGTCGATCTTGTGTATCTGGCGTGCGCGCCACTCTACGGCGTGCGCGGGGCCCCGTACGAACACCGACGGGGCCCCGCGCCTGCCTTCACGCTCTTGTGCTACATCCCGGCGATCAGCTTCTCCACCCGGTCGTCGACGGACCGGAAGGGGTCCTTGCACAGCACCGTGCGCTGCGCCTGGTCGTTGAGCTTGAGGTGCACCCAGTCGACCGTGAAGTCGCGCCGCTGCTCCTGGGCGCGGCGGATGAAGTCGCCGCGCAGCCGGGCCCGGGTGGTCTGCGGGGGCACCGACTTGGCCTCGAAGATCTTGAGATCGTTGCAGATCCGCTTGGCCTGACCCCGCTTCTCCAGCAGGTAGTAGAGCCCACGGCGGCGGTGGATGTCGTGGTAGGCGAGGTCTATCTGCGCGATGCGCGGGTGCGACATGGTGATGTTGTCGCGGGCCCGGTACCGCTCGATCAGCCGGTACTTCATCACCCAGTCGATCTCGGTGCCGATCCGGTCCAGATCACCGCTGCCGATCGACTCCAGGGCCCGGCCCCACAGTTCGAGGACCTGCTCGATGACGCCGCTGCGGATGCCGCGACGCTCGCAGAAGTCCACCGCCTTGGAGTAGTACTCCTCCTGGATCTCCAGGGCGGAGGCCTCCCGGCCGGAGGCGAGGCGCACCTTGCGCTGTCCCGTTATGTCGTGGGAGACCTCGCGGATCGCCCGGATGGGGTTCTCCAGCGTGAGGTCCCGCATGACGGTGCCCGCCTCGATCATGCGCAGCACGAGGTCGGTCGCGCCGACCTTGAGCAGCATGGTCGTCTCGGACATGTTGGAGTCGCCGACGATGACGTGCAGGCGCCGGTAGCGCTCGGCGTCGGCGTGCGGCTCGTCCCGGGTGTTGATGATGGGCCGGGAGCGCGTGGTGGCGGAGCTGACGCCCTCCCAGATGTGCTCGGCGCGCTGGCTGACGCAGAAGACCGCGCCGCGCGGGGTCTGCAGCACCTTGCCGGCGCCGCAGATCAGCTGCCGGGTGACCAGGAAGGGGATGAGGATGTCCGCGAGGCGGGAGAACTCCCCGTGGCGCGCGACGAGATAGTTCTCGTGGCAGCCGTAGGAGTTGCCGGCGGAGTCGGTGTTGTTCTTGAAGAGGTAGACATCACCCGCGATGCCCTCCTCGTGCAGGCGCCGTTCGGCGTCCACGAGGAGCCCTTCGAGAATGCGCTCACCCGCCTTGTCGTGGGTGACCAGTTCCGTCACGTTGTCACACTCGGGAGTGGCGTACTCCGGGTGGGACCCCACGTCGAGGTAGAGGCGGGCGCCGTTGCGGAGGAAGACGTTGCTGCTACGACCCCATGACACGACACGGCGGAAGAGGTACCGCGCCACCTCGTCCGGGGACAGACGCCGCTGTCCCCGGAACGTGCACGTGACGCCGTACTCGTTCTCCAGCCCGAAAATGCGGCGGTCCATGCTGAGACCTTACGCCTGATGCGTGGACCTCAAACCGTCTTGGGCCGCGGCGATTCGATCTTTTTCTGTCCCGCTTGCCGGGTTTGGAAGGTGCAACGGCCGGCCGCCTGCCAGCAGGACCGCCAGCGCGGCCACTCCGCCCGCCCCTGCGACCGCGAACGCCGCCACGGCTCCGCCGTACTGGGCGGCCGGTCCCGAGGCGGCGGTGCCGACCGCCGCCCCGACGCCGACCGCGGTGACGATCCATGAGAACGCCTCCGTGACGGTGCCCGCCGGGGCGTGCCGGTCCACCACCACGAACGCACAGGCCAGCGTGGGCGCCAGGAACAGTCCGGACAGCGCCGCGAGGGCGGTCATCAGGGCCACCCCGGGCACCAGGGCGAGCGGGAGATAGCAGACCGCCAGGCCCGCCATCAGCAGCCGCAGTCTGCGCTCGTGCACCCCCGGCCACTGCCGGGCGCCGTACGCGACGCCGCCCACCAGCGCGCCGAATCCGGTGCCGGACAGCACGTAGCTGGAGACCATCCCGCCACCGTGGTCGTCGGCGTAGGCGACGGCGGCCACCGCGATGGAACCGAGCGCCAGGCCGACGAAGAAGAAGGAGGCGACCAGCACGACGATGCCGCGCGAGCGCAACGGCCCCAGCCAGTCCGGGACCCGCGGCTGCGAGCGCCACGCCCGCGACGGCGGCGAGGCGACCACGCTGACCGCCCCCGCCACCCCCACGGCCGCGATCCACAACAGCGCGGCCGCCTCGGAGAAGCCGGCCACCAGCAGGGTCACCAGCAGCGGCCCGACCGCGAACATGACCTCCTGCGCGGCGGCGTCGAGGGCGTAGGCCGCGTGGACGCGGTCGGGCCGCTCGAGCACGCCGGGCCACAGCGCCCGCAGTCCGCCCTCCAGCGGCGGGGTGAAGAAGCCGGCGACGAGCATGGCCGCGTAGGCCAGGGGCAGCGGGCGGAGCCCGGCCAGCGCGAAGACCGCCATCCCGGCGGCCGAGGCGAGCGCGGCGGGCAGCATCACGCGGGGCTGGCCGAGCCGGTCGACGGCCCGGCCCAGCAGCGGCTGGCCGACGGCGTTGGCGATGCCGTAGACCGCGGACAGCGCGCCGGCGAGGGCGAAGTCACCGCCCTGGGACCGGGTCAGGAGCACGATCCCGAGCGCGGCCGTGGCGTTGGGCAGCCGGCCGACGAGGGTGCCGGCCAGCAGCCGCATCGCGTGCGGTGCGCGCAGCAGGTCCGCGTAACCCGTCGCCATGTGCCGTCCTCGTCTAGTTGTACGTATAACGTCCTGGGTCATACGTACCATGGCCGCAGTCCACGGGTCCAGCCGTGGCACCGGTCGAGCAAGGCGAGCAAGGCGAGAGGGGCCACTCACGGTGACCGACACAGCGCGTCCGACCTCCCGGGACGTCGCGCGGGCCGCGGGGGTCTCACAGGCCACGGTCTCGCTCGTGCTCGGCGGCAAATGGCGCGGCCGGGTGTCCGAGCGCACCGCCGACACCGTCCGCGCGCAGGCCCGCGAGCTCGGCTACCGGCCCAACATCGCCGCGCGCAACCTGCGCCTGGGCCGGACCCGGACCGCCCTGCTGGTCGTGCCCTCGATCACCAACGAGTACTTCGCCCGGATCTACACCGGCGCCGCCCGCGTGGCCGAGGAGAACGGCTTCGGCGTCGTGCTCTACCCCTCCCCCGAGGGCGTCGGACCGGCCCGGGACCCCTTCGGCTCGGCCCAGGCCGCGCTGGACGGCATCATCGCCTCCTCCATGGCCGCCGACGCGCTCGCCGCGATCGGGGAGGGCGGCCTGCCCCTGGTGATGCTGGACGCGGACCCCGCGGAACCCGGGCCCGCCGCCACCGTCAACCTCGCCATCGCCGACGGGATGCGGCAGATCGCCCGCCACGTAGGGGCCCTCGGCCACCGCCCGGAGCGGGTCGCCCACCTCGCCGCCGCCATCGACACCTGGACCTTCCGGGTCCGTGCCCAGGCCCTCGCCGAAGTCCTCGGGACCACACCCGCCACCGAGCACTCCGCCCTGGACCCCGAGGCCGCCCGGCAGGCCGCCGAGCGCCTGCTCGCCCGTCCCGGCGCCCGTCCGACCGTGGTGGTCTGCGACGACGACGTGCTCGCGGTCGGCGCCTGCAAGGCCCTGCGGCGCCTCGGGCTGCGCGTCCCCGACGACGTCTCGGTGACCGGCTACGACGACTTCGCGCTGGCCACCGCGATCGAACCGGAGCTCACCACGGTCCGGCTGCCCGCCGAGGCGGTCGGAGCCGGCGGCATGACCGCCCTGCTGGACGCCCTGGCGGGCCGCCCGGCCACCGGCGCCGAACTCCCCGTCCACCTCGTCGTCCGCGGGTCCACCGCCCCGCCACGGGACGCCTGAGGGCGCGTACGCGAGCGCCCCGGCCACCGCGGGGGCGGCCGGGGCGTTCGACGAGGCGCGGGAACGTGCGGACTCACACGTCCTCGTCGAGCTCCGGGAGGTCGTCGTCATCGTCGGTCGTGGTGGCGGGCGCGGCCTTGCCGGTCGTACCGGCCGTACCGGACGCGCCCTCCTCCTCCAGCAGCCGCGACAGCTGCCGGCCGAGGATGCGCTTGAACTTGCGCTGCTGCGGCCGCGTGCGGTCCAGCACCGCCACTTCCAGCTGCTCCGCCGTGAGCTGCCGGTCGCTGCCGTTGTTGTCCCGGCTCAGGGACTCCACCGCCAGCTTCAGCGCCTCCGAGAGGGTCATGCCGTCGCGGTGCCGCTGGTCCAGATAGCTGCCGATCTGGTCGGAGTTGCCGCCGACCGCCACGGCGCCGTGCTCGTCGACGATCGAGCCGTCGTGCGGCAGCCGGTAGATCTGGTCCTCGGAGGGGTCGGCACCCACCTCCGCGACGATCAGCTCCACCTCGTAGGGCTTCTCGCCGACGCTGGAGAAGATGGTGCCCAGGGTCTGGGCGTACACGTTCGCCAGGCCGCGGGCGGTGACGTCGTCACGGTCGTAGGTGTAACCGCGCAGGTCGGCGTAGCGCACCCCGCCGATCCGCAGGTTCTCGAACTCGTTGTACTTGCCCACCGCGGCGAAGGCGATGCGGTCGTAGATCTCGCTGACCTTGTGCAGTGCGCGGGACGGGTTCTCGGCGATGAAGACGATGCCGTCGGTGTACTGCAGAACGACGACGCTGCGCCCGCGCGCGATGCCCTTGCGGGCGAACTCGGCGCGGTCGGCCATGGCCTGCTGGGGTGAGACATAGAACGGCGTCGACACCGGCTATCCGTCCCTTTCTGTCGAGTGCGGGTGCATCTGAGGACGTCCGGGCTCAGAGCAGCTCGGCGCGCGGGCCGTCGGGCTGCTCCATCCGCCGCTCATGGACGGCACGGACGATCTCCTGGCTCTCGGACTCGGTGAGCCTGCGGAAGCCGTCCTCGGTGATGACCGTGACGATCGGGTAGATGCGGCGGGCCAGATCGGGACCACCGGTCGCCGAGTCGTCGTCCGCCGCGTCGTACAGCGCCTGGACGACCAGGGTGGTGGCCTGCTCCGCGGTGAGGTCGGGCTTGTAGAGCTTCTTCATCGCGCCGCGGGCGAAGACCGAGCCGGAGCCCGTGGCGGCGAAGCCGTGCTCCTCGGAGCGGCCGCCGGTCACGTCGTACGAGAAGATCCGGCCCTTCTCGCGATCGGTGTCGTACCCGGCGAAGAGCGGCACCACGGCCAGGCCCTGGAGCGCCATGCCGAGGTTGCTCCGGATCATGGTGGACAGGCGGTTCGCCTTGCCCTCCAGGGAGAGGACGTCGCCCTCGATCTTCTCGTAGTGCTCCAGCTCCAGCTGGAAGAGCTTGACCATCTCCACGGCCAGGCCCGCCGTGCCCGCGATGCCCACCGCCGAGTACTCGTCGGCGGGGAACACCTTCTCGATGTCGCGCTGCGCGATGATGTTGCCCATGGTGGCGCGCCGGTCACCGGCGAGCACCACGCCGCCGGCGAACGTCGCCGCGACGATCGTGGTGCCGTGCGGCAGCTCGACGGCGCCCTGCAGGGGCGGCAGCGGACGGTTGCCCGGGAGCAGCGCGGGCGAGTGCGCGCCCAGGAAATCCACGAACGACGACGACCCGGGCGTCAGGAAGGCGGCCGGTAGACGCCCGGTGCTACGAGTGTTGGCTTCCACACGTTTCCTTCCACGTAGTCCGCTGCGTGGCGCAGCAGTTCTGGGTGTGGCACTGCTCGCACCCTACCCGTGAGGTGATCGCGATCCACATGCCGCGGGGCAGGAGTTGGGAAACCGTGCACGGACGCGACCGCCCCCAGGGCGGCCGACGGGAGGGGCGCGGCGTGCGCGCCCCTCCCGTGCCGCTCGACGGCGAGCCGGGTGTGCTACTGGCCGCCCTTTTGCACGAAGGAACGCACGAAATCCTCCGCGTTCTCCTCGAGGACGTCGTCGATCTCGTCCAGCACGGAGTCCACGTCGTCCGACAGCTTCTCGTGGCGGTCCTTGAGGTCGGAGCTGCCCTGCGCGTCCTGCGCGGTCTCCTCGACCTCCTCGGCCGAACGCGTGGCCTTCTGCTGTCCGCCGCCGGTGTCCTTGGTAGCCATGTGTCCCTCACCCCGCTCGGTTCCATGTCCTACAAGATCAGACCCTACAAGGAGGGCCTGACATCGGCCCCCGGTATTGCGCAACGTCCGGGGGCCACCCCCATGATTCCCAGTTCGGGAGGATTTCAGCCCTGATCAGCCGCCCGACAGGATCCGCACCAGCTCCTCCGCCGTGCGGCAGCGGTCGAGCAGCTCCTTGACGTGGTTGCGCGTGCCGCGCAGCGGCTCCAGGGTGGGCACCCGCTGCAGGGAGTCACGACCGGGCAGGTCGAAGATCACCGAGTCCCAGGAGGCCGCGGCGACGTCGTCCGCGTACTGTTCGAGGCAGCGCCCGCGGAAGTAGGCCCGGGTGTCCTCCGGGGGCTTGCCCACGGCCCGGTCGACCTCTTCGTCGGTGAGCAGCCGCTGGACCCGTCCCCGCGCGGCCAGGCGGTTGTACAGGCCCTTCTCGGGGCGCACGTCCGCGTACTGCAGGTCGACCAGGTGCAGGCGCGCCGCGTCCCACTCCAGGTTGTCCCGGCGGCGGTAGCCCTCCAGCAGTTCCCGCTTGGCGACCCAGTCCAGCTCGCGGGACAGGCTCATCGGGTCGCTCTCGAGCCGGTTGAGCACGTCCTCCCAGCGCCCGAGGACGTCCTTGGTCTGCTCGTCGGCGTCCGTGCCGAAGCGGTCCTCGACGTACTTGCGGGCGAGCTCGCAGTACTCCATCTGGAGCTGCACCGCGGTGAGGGTGCGGCCGCTGCGCAGCGTGACCAGCCGGCGCAGCGTGGGGTCGTGGCTGACCTGGTGCAGGGTGCGGACCGGCTGGTCGACGGCGAGGTCGACGTTGATGAAGCCGTCCTCGATCATCGACAGCACCAGGGCGGTGGTGCCGAGCTTGAGGTAGGTCGAGAGCTCCGCGAGGTTGGCGTCGCCGATGATCACGTGCAGCCGCCGGTACTTCTCGGCGTCGGCGTGCGGCTCGTCCCGGGTGTTGATGATCGGCCGTTTGAGGGTGGTCTCCAGCCCGACCTCGACCTCGAAGTAGTCGGCGCGCTGGCTGATCTGGAAGCCGTGGTCGTGGCCGTCCTGGCCGATGCCGACCCGCCCGGCGCCGGTGACCACCTGGCGCGAGACGAAGAAGGGCGTCAGGTGCCGCACGATGTCCGAGAAGGGGGTCTCCCGCTTCATCAGGTAGTTCTCGTGCGTGCCGTAGGACGCGCCCTTGTTGTCGGTGTTGTTCTTGTACAGGTGGATGGGCTGGGCGCCGGGAAGCTGGGCGGCCCGCTCGGCGGCCTCGGCCATGATGCGCTCGCCGGCCTTGTCCCACAGCACCGCGTCGCGGGGGTTGGTGACCTCCGGCGAGCTGTACTCCGGGTGGGCGTGGTCGACGTAGAGCCGGGCACCGTTGGTGAGGATCACATTGGCCAGGCCGATGTCCTCGTCGGTGAGCTGGCTGGAGTCCGCGGCCTCGCGGGCGAGGTCGAAGCCGCGGGCGTCCCGCAGTGGATTCTCCTCCTCGAAGTCCCAGCGGGCGCGGCGCGCCCGGTGCATCGCCGCCGCGTAGGCGTTGACGACCTGGGACGAGGTGAGCATGGCATTGGCGTTCGGGTGGCCCGGGACGGAGATCCCGTACTCCGTCTCGATGCCCATTACTCGCCGTACGGTCATGCGGCCCTCCTTGCCCGGCTCCGGGCCGTGCCGGCCCGGTCGCTCAAGTACCGCCCCGCACATGACCCTCGGGCGGTACCGATGAGCCTAGAACGCGATGACGGTGGTGGGGAGATCATTACGCGCTTTCTTGGGTTATGCCGGGGTGAAACACTCCGGCTGCGGGTGCCCCTGCGTGGGCACCCGCAGCCGGAGAGTGGTCGCGTTACAGGTACTGACCCGTATTGGCGACGGTGTCGATGGAGCGACCGGTGTCGGCGCCCTGCTTGCCGGTGACGAGCGTGCGGATGAAGACGATCCGCTCGCCCTTCTTTCCGGAGATGCGGGCCCAGTCGTCCGGGTTGGTGGTGTTGGGCAGGTCCTCGTTCTCCTTGAACTCGTCCACGCAGGCGGCGAGCAGGTGGGAGACGCGCAGGCCCCGCTGGTTGTGGTCGAGGAAGGCCTTGATCGCCATCTTCTTGGCCCGGTCCACGATGTTCTGGATCATGGCGCCGGAGTTGAAGTCCTTGAAGTACAGGACCTCCTTGTCACCGTTGGCGTAGGTGACCTCCAGGAAGCGGTTCTCCTCGGACTCCGAGTACATCCGCTCCACCACCGACTGGATCATGGCGTCGACGGTGGCCTCGGCGGACTCGCCGTGCTCCGACAGGTCCTCCCCGTGCAGCGGCAGGGTCGCGACCAGGTACTTGGAGAAGATGTCCTTGGCCGCCTCGGCGTCCGGCCGCTCGATCTTGATCTTCACGTCCAGGCGGCCGGGCCGCAGGATCGCGGGGTCGATCATGTCCTCGCGGTTGGAGGCGCCGATGACGATGACGTTCTCCAGCCCCTCGACACCGTCGATCTCGGCGAGCAGCTGCGGGACGATGGTGTTCTCCACGTCCGAGCTGACACCGGACCCACGGGTCCGGAACAGCGACTCCATCTCGTCGAAGAAGACGATGACGGGGGTGCCCTCGCTGGCCTTCTCCCTCGCACGCTGGAAGACCAGGCGGATCTGCCGCTCGGTCTCGCCGACGTACTTGTTCAGCAGCTCGGGGCCCTTGATGTTCAGGAAGTAGCTCTTGCCCTGGGGCTGCCCGGTGACCTCGGCGACCTTCTTGGCAAGGGAGTTGGCGACCGCCTTGGCGATCAGGGTCTTCCCGCAGCCGGGGGGGCCGTAGAGGAGGACGCCCTTGGGCGGGCGGAGCTCGTACTCCTTGAACAGCTCGGCGTGCAGGTAGGGCAGTTCGACCGCGTCGCGGATCTGCTCGATCTGGTTCCGCAGGCCGCCGATCTGGCGGTAGTCGATGTCGGGCACCTCTTCGAGGACGAGCTCCTCGACCTCGCTCTTGGGCACCCGCTCGTAGACGTATCCCGAGCGCGGTTCGAGCAGCAGCGCGTCGCCGGCGCGGAGGGTGCCGTCCAGCAGCGGCTCGGCGAGCCGCACCACCCGCTCCTCGTCCGTGTGCCCGATGACCAGGGCCCGCTCGCCGTCCTCAAGGATCTCCTTGAGGGTGACGATGTCTCCGATGCGCTCGAACTCCATGGCCTCGACCACGTTGAGCGCCTCGTTGAGCATGACTTCCTGGCCGCGCCGGAGGTCGTCCAGCTCGACCGACGGACTGACGTTCACCCGCAGCTTGCGGCCGCCGGTGAAGATGTCCGCCGTCCCGTCGTCGTTCGCCTGCAGGAACACGCCGAATCCGGCGGGGGGCTGTGCCAGCCGGTCCACCTCTTCCTTGAGAGCCACGATCTGGTCGCGGGCCTCGCGGAGGGTGTTGGCCAGCCGCTCGTTCTGAGCGGAGACACCCGCAAGATTGGTCTGCAGCTCGACGATCCGCTCCTCGAGAATCCTCGTGTGCCGCGGAGAGTCGGCGAGCTTACGTCGCAGGACGGCGATCTCCTGCTCAAGAAAGGCGACCTGGCTCATGGGGTCTTCCGATCCACGAGCGGGTCGGCCGCCACGGTTGATGTCGTCGTCGTGGGCCGCCACGGTCCTCACCTCCTCCAAGGGGAGCTGGACGCTTCCAGACCCTACCTGGGCCAGTAGGGGTTGAAACCCCTAGATCACAAAGACGTCCGGTGTGTGTCCGATCTTCACCCTTGCGCACGTCCTCGTGCCAGGGAGATACCCAGCCATCACCATCCGAAAGCGGCCGGTTGTATCGTCGGTTCGGTCAACGCCCGTCAGGGGCGGTCCCTTCCCGAACGATGAACGGCAGGCGAGATACCCGTGAGCGACGAAGTCGTCGAGGCGCTTGAGGTCTGGATCGATCAGGACCTGTGCACCGGAGACGGCATCTGTGTGCAGTACGCGCCCGAGGTCTTCGAGCTGGACATCGACGGGCTCGCCTACGTCAAGGGTGAAGACAACGAGCTGCGTCAGGCCCCCGGGGCCTCCGCCCCGGTACCCCTGCCGTTGCTGACCGATGTGGTGGATTCGGCCAGGGAATGTCCTGGCGAATGTATTCATGTACGTCGGGTTTCGGACAGTGTAGAGCTGTACGGACCCGCCGCGGAGTGATCTGTCACACGCCGTTCGCGAGCGGTCCCGGAACCTCGTAGTAGGTGCCGGACCGCCACTCCCAGCTGTAGTCCCGCATCTGGTCGGGGCAGCAGCGCGGGATGTCGTCCGAGGAGTAGCCGAGGACCGTGGCGCGAACCTTTCGTTCCTCGATCCGCAGGTCCTTGAAGGACCGCTGCTCCTTGGGGTCGACCAGGGTCTCCACGATCCGTGGCGCGCCGCCGCCTGCGGCGTCCGGCGCGAGCACGTACAGACCGCTGGGCGGCGTACCCGTCCCGGAGTGGCAGCGTGCGACCGCGACCGTCTCCGGGCGTCCGTCCCCGTCCAGGTCGCCGGCGGCCCGGCCGACGACGTCCACCGGCGCGCCCGCGCAGTTCATCGGGTAGTGGGCGGCCTTCGGGTCAGGCGGCTGCACGGCGGGGACGCCGGCCTTCACTCCGGCGACCGGCCGCTTCGCGGTGGAGGCCCCGGCGGGCTGCACCAGGGCGGCGCTGCCTATGACGGCGGCGATGACCGCGGCCGTGGTGATCCAGTGCACCGAACGGGCCCGGGTGTGCGGAAGGGCCTGCCCTGCGGTTGGCTGCACGCGCCTGTCTCCTGTGGAGTTGGTCGAGCGGGGTGGCCAGCATGCTGCCACAGCGCACACGGCGCCGGTACGACCGGGTCCCGTGTGTCGCGGATCTCTTATCGGTACGTCATATGACGTATGTGACAGGAGACAACGGCAGGGGAACGAAAGGCGCCGCCGCCGGAATCCCGGCGGCGGCGCTTCCCGTGGTGCGCGATCACTCCGTCGTGTCGGCCGCCTCGGCTGTCTGGTCCGCGACCGGCTCGACGGCCTCGGTCGCCTTGGCGGACCTGCCCGACGCGCGCCCGGCGCCCGGACCGGTGTAGTCCTCGCCGTACGCGCCGGGCGCGGGGCGCCTGCGCCGGAGCGGGGGCTCGACTCCGTCCGCCAGCCGGCGGGCGGTCAGCAGGAACCCGGTGTGCCCGATCATCCGGTGGTCCGGACGCACCGCGAGGCCCTCGACGTGCCAGGTGCGCACCATCGTCTCCCACGCGGACGGCTCGTTGAACGTGCCGTGCTCGCGGATCGCCTCGACGGTCCGGGCGAGCTGCGTGGTCGTCGCCACGTAGGCGCACAGGATGCCGCCGGGCACCAGGGCCTTGGAGACGGCCTCCAGGCACTCCCAGGGGGCGAGCATGTCCAGGATGACGCGGTCGACGTCGACGTCGCTGAGGTTGTCCTGCAGGTCGCCGACGGTGAGCTGCCACGCGGGGTGCGGACCGCCGAAGTAGCGCTCCACGTTCTGGGTCGCGATCTCGGCGAAGTCGGCGCGGCGCTCGTAGGAGTGAAGCATCCCCTCGTCACCGATCGCCCGCAGCAGGAACATGCTGAGCGAGCCCGAGCCCACGCCGGCCTCCACGACGCGCGCGCCGGTGAAGATGTCGGCCATGGACAGGATCTGCCCCGCGTCCTTGGGGTAGACCACGGCGGCGCCGCGGGGCATGGACAGGACGTAGTCGGGGAGCAGGGGGCGCAGCGCGAGATAGGCGACGTTTCCCGTGGTTCGGACCACACTGCCCTCGGGGGCGCCGATCAGCTCGTCGTGCGGGAACGACCCCTTGTGGGTGTGGAAGTTCTTCCCGGCTTCGAGCGTGAACGTGTAGTGGCGTCCCTTGGGATCGGTGAGCTGGACCTGGTCCCCGACCTTGAAGGGCCCGCGACGGCGGGCGGCACCGGTCGGTTCGGACATGCGCCCCAGCCTACCGGTCTTTTCCGGGGGCTCGGTTCGCCTCCGGGGCGCCCTGTGACGCAGGCCGTCGCGTTCCCCGTGGGCCGCGCCGGACGCTCGCGTCCGCACCGCCGGGCGGGGCGGGCCTCAGGCCGACGCGGTGGGCCGGGCCATGGCGGCGAGGAAGGCCTTCTCGACGTCCGCGGTGGACAGCACGCCGTAGATCTCGCCGGAGTTCTCCACCACCAGGTACTCCGTGGCCGGCGTCGCCCGCAGTGTGTCCAGCAGGTCCTCCCCCGCGAGTTCCGCGGAAACCTTCATGCCCGGCTTGATGTCCTGCGCCAGTCCGGAGACGGCGACCCAGGGCCGCCGGTGCTCGGGCACGCCGACGATCGCTGCCTCGCGGACCACGGCGGTGGGGGTGCCGTGGCCGTCGACGACGACGAGGGCGCGGGCCCCGGCCTCGTTGGCGCGCCGGAGGGCTTCGGAGAGCGGGGTGTCGGAGGCCACGGGCAGGGCGCGGCGGGTGAGGGTCCGCGCCTGGAGCTCGGGGAGGTGCTCACGCAGCCGCGCCATGCGCAGGGCGTTGCCCGCGCCGGTCCAGATGATCGCGGCCAGGATGGCGGCGAGCAGGGCGTCGGTGAGCGAGTCGAAGCCGGTGGCGTCGCCGGTGCCGTCGCTGAGGCCGCCCGCGTACGACAGCAGGGGCAGCCCCACCAGGACCGCGATGGCGAGGAAGCGCCCGATCCACGCGGCGGCGACGGTGCCGGTCATGGGCCTGCCGGTGATCTTCCACACCACCGCGCGCAGCATGCGCCCGCCGTCCAGTGGGAGTCCCGGCAGCAGGTTGAACGCCGCCACGAGGAGGTTGCTGATCATCAGCCCCGCCAGCAGCACGCCCGGCACGGTGCCCGGGTCCACGCCCTGCATGCCGAGGTAGAACACCCCGGCCAGGACGAGCGAGAGCAACGGCCCGATGAAGGCGAGGACGAACTCGCGCCCCGGGGTGTCGGACTCCTTCTCGATCTCCGAGACGCCGCCGAAGAACTGCAGCTGGATGCGGCGCACCGGCAGTCCGAAGCGGAGCGCGGCGACGGTGTGGGCGAGTTCGTGCACCAGGACGGAGGCGTAGAAGGCCACCGCGAAGAAGAGCGAGACGAGATAGCGGGCGGCGCCGAGTCCGGGCAGGACGCGGTCGAGTTGACCGCCGAAGACCCAGGTGATCAGGGCCGCGACCAGGAACCAGCTCGGGGCGACGTACACGGGGACGCCGAAGATGCGGCCCATGAGGATGCCGCCGCCGGGGCCGGCGGGGCGTTTGCCGGTGCCGCCGTCGGCTCCGGGAGTCTGCTCGCCGCCGTCAGGCGGCTGCTGGCTCTCGCTCACTGGTTCCCCTCGTTTTGCTGTCGGTCCGACGTCGATGGTATTGCCCGGCTGCCCGGAGCCGACACCGGCTGTCGGTGCGACCCCATAGGGTCCTGCCATGGGCACCAGCATCGAACCCGTTCCGCCGACGCCGCGAAGGCCGCCGGCCGCTCCTTCGTCGTTGTCGCCGTCGCGCGCCGCCGACTTCATGCGGTGCCCCCTGCTGTACCGGCTGCGCGTGATCGACAAGCTGCCGGAGAAGCCGAGCCCGGCCGCCGCGCGGGGCACGGTGGTGCACGCGGTGCTGGAGCGGCTCTTCGACACTCCGGCCCCCGAGCGCACGGCGGAGCGGGCGCGGGCGATGGTGCCCGGGCAGTGGCAGCGGCTGCTGGAGGAGCGTCCCGAGCTGTCCGAGCTGTTCTCCGCCGAGGAGGGGCAGGAGCTGGCGGAGTGGCTGGAGGGGGCGGCCGGGCTGGTGGAGCGGTGGTTCTCGCTGGAGGACCCGACGCGGCTGGAGCCCGCGGAGCGCGAGCTGTACGTGGAGACCGAGCTGGAGTCGGGGCTGACGCTGCGCGGCTACATCGACCGGCTCGACGTGGCCCCGGCCTCCGGCGACCTGCGCGTGGTGGACTACAAGACCGGCAAGGCCCCGCGCCCGGAGTACGCGGACGAGGCGCTGTTCCAGATGAAGTTCTACGCGCTGGTGCTGTGGCGGCTGCGCGGGCTGGTGCCGCGCCGGCTGCAGCTGGTGTACCTCGGCAGCGGCGAGGTGATGACGTACGACCCCTCGGAGGCGGACCTGCTGGCGGTGGGGCGCAAGCTGGAGGCGCTGTGGCAGGCGATCCGGCGGGCCACCGAGTCCGGCGACTGGCGCCCGCGACCGAGCCGGCTCTGCGACTGGTGCGACCACCAGGCGATCTGCCCGTCGTTCGGCGGCACTCCCCCGCCGTACCCGCTGGCGGTGGTGGGGAAGAATGGGGATTCCTGAGCTGAGGAGATCACGTGGCCATTCGCGTTCTGCTGGTCGATGACCAGCCGCTGCTGCGCACCGGTTTCCGGATGATCCTGGAGGCGGAGCCGGAACTCGCGGTGGTGGGTGAGGCGGGGGACGGTCAGCAGGCGCTGGAGCAGGTGCGGGCACTGCAGCCGGACGTCGTGCTGATGGACATCCGCATGCCGCGGATGGACGGGGTGGAGGCCACCCGGCAGATCACCGGCCCCGGCCGGGACGGCCCGGCGAAGGTGCTGGTGCTGACCACCTTCGACCTGGACGAGTACGTGGTCGAGGCGCTGCGCGCGGGTGCCAGCGGCTTCCTGCTCAAGGACGCCCCGGCGCACGAACTGGTGCAGGCGATCCGGGTGGTCGCGGCGGGCGAGGCGATGCTCGCGCCGAGCATCACGCGGCGGCTGCTGGACAAGTACGCGGGCCGGCTGCCGTCGGGCGAGGAGCCGGTGCCCCAGGCGCTGCACACCCTGACCGACCGTGAGGTCGAGGTGCTGAAGCTGGTCGCGCGGGGCCTGTCGAACGCCGAGATCGCGGCGGAGCTGTTCGTCAGCGAGACGACGGTCAAGACCCATGTGGGCCACGTGCTCACGAAGCTGGCGCTGCGCGACCGGGTGCAGGCCGCGGTGTACGCGTACGAGAGCGGTCTGGTGCGCCCCGGGGCGCAGTAGTCGTCCCCCGGATGGGGCGGGGGACGTCCGGTCTGTCGGGGACCGGAGGCGCCGGACGGGTCAGCCGGCCTGCGCGACCTTCTGGATCTCCCAGAAGCGGAAGACGGTGGACGGGTCGAGCGTCCACTCCAGGCCGTTCACGGTGTCCTTCGCGGCCACGTACTGCTTGCCCTGCCACAGCGGGATGATCGGCACGTCGTCGGCGACCGTGTCCTGCAGCTCTTCGAAGTCCGCGGTGGTGGAGGCGCGGGCGGCCTGGGCGGCGGTGCGCGGGATCAGTTGGCCGCTGATCCGCTGGTTCACGTAGTTGTTGGACAGCACGTTGCCGTCGCCGAAGAAGGGGGCGGTGAAGTTGTCGGGGTCCGGGTAGTCGGGGACCCAGCCGCGGACGTAGACCGCGTACTTGCCCTTGGAGATGTCCTTGGCGTACTGGTCGGCGTCGGTGGTCTTGACGTCGACGTCGAACAGGCCGCTGGAGTTGAGCTGCTGGGCGATCTCGGTCAGCTCGGGCACGGTGCCGGGTCCGTAGCGGACGGGGGTGCCCCAGAGGGTGAAGCGGACCTTCTCCGTGATGCCGGCGTCGGTGAGCGCGGCCTGGGCGGCGGCCGTGTCGGCGCCCTCGCCGTAGCGGTCGAAGAACGCGGTGTTGTGGCCGGTGATGCCCTGCGGCACGATCGAGTACAGCGGGCTGGCGGTGCGGTCGTAGACGTCGCGGATGATGGCCTTGCGGTCGATCAGGTAGGCGACGGCGCGGCGGACGGCCTTGCTGGCGACCACGGGGTCCTTGACGTTGAAGACGAGGTGCTGGACCTCGGCGCCGGTGCCCTCGACGACCTTCATGCCGCTGTCCCCGGAGGCCGCCTTCTGCTGCAGGGCGGCGATGTCCTTCGCCGCCAGGCCGCGGTAGGCGAGGTCGACGCTGCCGCTCTCGAGGGCCTTCTCCAGGCCGCTCTCCTCCGCGAAGAACTTCATGGTCATACCGGAGTTGTGGACCTCCGCGGTGCCCTGGTAGCGGTCGTTGACCGAGAAGACGGCCTGGTCGCCGGCGGTGTACGTGTCCAGCCGGTACGGGCCGCTGCCTATCGCCTTGTCGTCCTCGCGGAGCTTGTCCGCCGGGTACTCGCGGTGGTCCACGATGGAGCCGGCGCCGGAGGCGATCTTCATGGGGAAGGTCGCGTCGGAGTACTTCAGGTGGAAGACGACGCGGGCTGCGGAGGGGGTGTCGATCGTCTTGATCGAGTCGAGGAGGACGGCGGGGCCGTTCTCGTCGTTGATCTTGATGGTGCGCTCGAAGGAGTACTTGACGTCCTGCGAGGTGAGGTCGTCGCCGTTGCTGAACTTCAGGCCCGGCCGCAGGGTGCAGTCGAAGGTCCGGCTGGCCGTGTCGGTGAAGGCGCAGTTCTCGGCGGCCTCGGGCTCGGGCTTGGTGGCGCCCTTGGGGAAGCTCATCAGGGACTGGAAGACGTTGTTGAAGACGATCCAGGAGCCCACGTCGTAACCGGAGGCGGGATCGACGGCGGTGACCTTGTCCGTGATCCCCATCGTGACGGATTTTCCCTCGCCACCTCCGTCGCCGCCGCCGCTTCCGCAGCCGGTGGCCAGGATCGCGGTCGCGGAGAGTGGGAGAGCCAGGAGTTGGACTCGTTTCCTCACGGGGTACCTCAAAGCGTCGTGGTGCGGATGGGCCCGGCTGCTACGGATCCGGGCGTTGTGCCCGGATCCGTACCAGCCGGCGGCTCATCCTGCCACGCCGCGCCCGAGCTCCCAGAACTGGGCCGTGGAGGAGGAATTCAGCAACCACTCGGCGCCGGTGATGTTGTCACGCGTGGTGACGAACTGCTTGTCCTGGTACAGCGGGATCACCGGCAGGTCCTGGGCCAGGATGTTCTGCATCTTGAGGAAGTCCTTGTCCGTCTCACCGCGGTCGGCGGTCTGACGGGTGCTGGGCAGCAGCGAGTTCTTGATGTCGCCGCCGGGGTAGTTCAGGTTGAGGAAGCCCTCGGCGAAGAACGGCGCGATGTAGGTGTCCGGGTCCGGGAAGTCGGGGAGCCAGCTCAGGTCGTACATCGCCCACTGGCCCTTGACCGCGCCCGGAAGGAACTTCTTCCACGGCATGCCCTTGAGGGTCACGTCGAACAGGCCGCTGCTGTTGAGCTGCTTCTGCAGGGCCAGCGCCTCTTCCTTGTTCGGCGTGGCCGGCCGGTCCGTCGGGTACGAGAACGTCAACTTGACCGGGGTGCTGATGCCGGCGGCGGACAGGACCCCGGCGGCCTTGTTGCGGCTGGGCTGCCCGTAGGTGTTGAAGTACGCGTTGCTGTGCCCGACGATGCCGGTGGGCACGGCGCCGAACAGCGGCGTCGCGGTGCGGTGGGTCACATCCCGGGTGAGCGCGCCACGGTCGACGAGGCGGGCGATCGCCTCACGCACGGCCTTGTCCTTCACCGTCGGGTCGTCGATGTTGAAGAACATGTAGCGCACGGAGGGGCTGGAGGCCTCCGTCAGCTTGATGTTCGGCTCCTTGCCCTGCTGGATGCCGGCGATCTGGTCGGAGGTGAAGGTGCGGTTCACCATGTCGATGTCGCCGTCGGTGAGCGCCTTCTCCATGTCGGCCGCCGTCTCGAAGAAGCGGACCTCGATCTTGCTGTTGTTGAGCTTGCCGACCAGGCCCTTGTAGTTCGGGTTGGCGCTGAGAACGGCCTTGCCGTCCTCCCACGAGTCCAGCTTGTAGGGGCCGGAGCCGACCATCTGCAGGCCGTCCAGCGGCTTGTCGGCGGGGTACACCTCGCTGTCGACGATGGCCGCGGCCGGGGTCGCCAGCTTGTACGGGAACGTGGCGTCGGAGGCCTTGAGGTGGAAGACGACGGTCTTCTCGTCCGGGGCCTCGACGGACTGGATGTTCGACAGGAGGCTGACCGGGC
The DNA here is from genome assembly GCF_044753585.1 of Streptomyces sp. NPDC088354. Taxonomy (NCBI): domain Bacteria; kingdom Bacillati; phylum Actinomycetota; class Actinomycetes; order Kitasatosporales; family Streptomycetaceae; genus Streptomyces; species Streptomyces sp. NPDC088354. The sequence continues at coordinate 105,749 of NZ_JBIVNJ010000010.1, forward strand.
CGTAGTCGCTCTTGATCTTGATGACGCGGTCGATGGAGAACTTGACGTCCTCGGAGGTCAGCGCGTGCCCGTTGGAGAACGTCAGGCCGTCGCGCAGAGTGCAGCGGTAGGTCTCGGACTTGGTGTCCGAGAACTCGCAGGACTTCGCCGCGTCCGGGGACGGGATCGTCGCGCTGCGCTCGTAACCCAGCAGCATCTGGAAGGTGTTGTTGAAGAAGGTGTACGTGCCACCGTCGTACGAGGTGGCCGGGTCCACGGGAGAGGGCAGTTCCTTGGACACCGCTATGTGGTCGGTGGTGCCGACGACGATCGCGTCGCCGCCGCCGCTTCCCGCGTTCGAGTCGCCGCATCCGGCGAGTACGGGCGCGGCGAGGCCCATCACGGCCGGCAGCACCAGCAGCTTGCGATTCATCCTCGTTGTTCTCCCTCTTCCGGCCCTCGGCCGCGCAGTCTTGAGCGGGGCGACGATACCCGGAATTGCCGGTGCCCGGCATTCCGGCCTACCGCCCCCTGACACGGAGAAGTTGAGCCCGCGTCACAGGCGGATAACAGGGAGTGGTGCACCGATATCCGGACAGCGGAACGAACAGCCCTCCGCGCCCCAATACGGACACAACAGCACTACGCGCACCGTCAATTGACGGGCCGAAGCACGCCCGGACGGTGCTGTCGACGCCCGTCGACGTGAAAAGTATCACGCCGGCCGAGGGCCGCCGGTAAAGAATTCGGCAGCAGCGAAACGTCACGGAAAATGAGCGGCCGGGCGCCCAGAGTTTCCACTCAATTTATGGCGACGCTCAGTGAACGTCCGTAATCAGAGAGCGCAGAAATGGCACGTCGACGGCTTCGAGGGAGGCGACGACGGCCCGGCCAGGCGCGGGCTCGATCGGGGCGATCGAGGGCACCGCCACCACCTGGCACCCGGCCGCCTCCGCGGCGCGGACCCCGGTCGGGGTGTCCTCGACGACCACGCAGCGCGCCGGGTCCGCGCCCAGGCGTGCGGCGGCGTGCAGATACGACTCGGGGTGCGGCTTGCCCTGCACCACCTCGTCCCCGGCGACGGAGAACGCGAAGTGCTCGCGCCCGATGGAGAGCATCACCGCGTCGATGATGCGGCGGTGGGAGGCGGAGACCAGCGCGGCGGGCACGCCGTGCGCGGCCAGTTCGGTGAGCAGGCGCCGGGCACCCGGCATCAGCGGTACTCCCCGGCCGATGAGCTCGACGAAACGCAGGTTGATCAGCGCGGACAGCTCGGCGAGGGTGGCGTCCGTCCCGGTGACCGAGATCAGATGTCCCAGGCTGCGGGCCATCGGGCCGCCGACGACCACCTCGCGGTGCGTGTCGTCGAGGACGTGACCGAGTTGCGCGAAGACTTCCACCTCGGCGTTCCACCAGAAGCCTTCGGTGTCGACCAGCGTGCCGTCCATGTCCAGGAGGACGGCCTGCAGGCCTGCGTCCCGGGCCGGCCGGGTCTCGGTGACGGGAATACCGCTGGTCATGCGCCCCACATCCTTCGCAGTCCAGGGGGCACAAAGGCCGGTCGCCTCGCGCCCCATGGTGGTGGGGGCGTGGGACCGGCCAGGTGCCGTTCGGATCGTCCAGTGTACGACGTATGACCCGTTACCGCGCGTTGAAGTACTTCGCCTCCGGATGATGGATGACGATGGCGTCGGTGGACTGCTCCGGATGGAGCTGGAACTCCTCCGACAGCCGCACGCCGATCCGCTCGGGCTCCAGCAGCTGCGCGATCTTGGCCCGGTCCTCCAGGTCGGGGCAGGCCCCGTAGCCGAGGGAGAAGCGGGCACCGCGGTACTTCAGCGCGAACATGTCCTCCATCGCGCCCGGGTCCTCCCCGGAGAAGCCCAGCTCCGCGCGGACCCGGGCGTGCCAGTACTCGGCGAGCGCCTCGGCGAGCTGGACGGACAGGCCGTGCAGCTCCAGGTAGTCGCGGTAGGCGTCGGCGGCGAAGAGCTTGTTGGCGGCCTCGGAGACCCGGTTGCCGACCGTGACCACCTGCAGGCCGACCACGTCGGTCTCGCCGGACTCCTCCGGGCGGAAGAAGTCGGCGAGGCACAGCCGGCGGCCGCGGCGCTGCCGCGGGAAGGTGAACCGGGTCCGCTCCGCGCCGTCCTCGCCGAGGATGATCAGGTCGTCGCCCTTGGAGACGCAGCGGAAGTATCCGTAGACGACCGCCGCCTCCAGCAGGCCCTCGCTCTGCATGCGGTCCAGCAGGCCGCGCAGCCGCGGCCGGCCCTCGGTCTCCACCAGTTCCTCGTAGTCGGGACCGCCGGCGCGGGACTGCTTCAGGCCCCACTGGCCCTTGAACAGCGCGCCCTCGTCGAGCCAGGACGCGTAGTCCTTGAGCGGGATGCCCTTGACGATCCGAGAGCCCCAGAAGGGCGGGGTCGGCACGGGGTTGTCGGTGGCCACGTCCGAGCGGATCTGACCGCGGTTCTCCTCGGCCTCCCGCGCCGCGGCGGCCTCTCCGGGGCCCGTCTGCCCCTCCCGGCGGGCCACGCGCCGCTGCCGCAGCTCGGGGAGCGTGGCGCCGGGGACGCCGCGCTTGACGGCGATGAGCGCGTCCATCAACCGCAGGCCCTCGAAGGCGTCGCGGGCGTAGCGGACTTCGCCCTCGTAGATCTCGTGGAGGTCCTGCTCGACGTAAGCGCGGGTGAGGGCGGCGCCGCCGAGGATGACGGGGAACCGGGCGGCCAGCCCGCGCTGGTTGAGCTCCTCCAGGTTCTCCTTCATGATCACGGTGGACTTCACCAGCAGGCCCGACATGCCGATCACGTCCGCCGCGTGCTCCTGGGCGGCGTCGAGGATCGCCGAGACCGGCTGCTTGATGCCCAGGTTGACGACGTTGTAGCCGTTGTTGGACAGGATGATGTCCACGAGGTTCTTGCCGATGTCGTGCACGTCGCCGCGAACGGTGGCCAGCACGATGGTGCCCTTGCCGGAGGCGTCGGACTTCTCCATGTGCGGCTCGAGGTGGGCGACGGCGGTCTTCATCACCTCGGCGGACTGCAGGACGAAGGGCAGTTGCATCTGGCCGGAGCCGAAGAGCTCGCCGACGACCTTCATGCCCTCCAGCAGGGTCTCGTTGACGATGTCGAGGGCCGGACGTGCCTTCAGCGCCTCGTCGAGGTCCGCCTCCAGGCCGTTCTTCTCGCCGTCGATGATGCGCCGTTGCAGCCGTTCGTCCAGCGGCAGCGCGGCGAGTTCCTCGGCGCGGCCGGCCCTGACGGACTTGGTGTCCACGCCCTCGAACAGCTCCAGGAAACGCTGCAGCGGGTCGTAGCCCTCGCGGCGGCGGTCGTGGACGAGGTCGAGGGCGACCTCGCGCTGCTCCTCCGGGATGCGGGCGATGGGCACGATCTTGGACGCGTGGACGATCGCCGAGTCCAGGCCGGCTTCCACGCACTCGTGCAGGAAGACCGAGTTGAGCACGATGCGGGCGGCCGGGTTGAGGCCGAAGGAGATGTTGGACAGGCCGAGCGTGGTCTGCACGGCCGGGTGGCGGCGCTTGAGCTCGCGGATCGCCTCGATGGTGGCGATGCCGTCCCCGCGGGACTCCTCCTGGCCGGTGGCGATGGTGAACGTCAGGCAGTCGACGATGATGTCGCTCTCGGCGATGCCCCAGTTGCCGGTCAGGTCCGCGATGAGGCGCTCGGCGACCGCGACCTTGGCCTCCGGCGTGCGGGCCTGGCCCTCCTCGTCGATGGTGAGGGCGATCAGGGCCGCGCCGTGCTCCACGGCGAGCCGGGTGGTGCGGGCGAAGCGGGAGTCGGGGCCGTCGCCGTCCTCGTAGTTGACCGAGTTGATCACCGCGCGTCCGCCGAGCTTCTCCAGGCCCGCCCGGAGCACCTCGGGCTCGGTGGAGTCGAGCACGATCGGCAGGGTGGAGGCGGTGGCGAGCCGGCCGGCGATCTCGTTCATGTCGGCGACGCCGTCGCGGCCGACGTAGTCGACGCACAGGTCCAGGAAGTGGGCGCCCTCGCGGATCTGCTCGCGGGCCATCTCCACGCAGTCGTCCCAGCGGCCGTCCAGCATGGCCTCGCGGAACTTCTTGGAGCCGTTGGCGTTGGTGCGCTCACCGATGGCGAGGTACGCGGTGTCCTGGCGGAAGGGGACCGTCTGGTAGAGCGAGGACGCGCCCGGCTCGGGGCGCGGCTCGCGGGCGGCGACCTCGTGCCCGCGCACCCGCTCGACGACCTGCCGCAGGTGCTCGGGGGTGGTGCCGCAGCAGCCGCCGACCAGGGAGAGCCCGTACTCCCGGACGAAGACCTCCTGCGCGTCGGCGAGTTCACCGGGGGTCAGCGGGTAGTGCGCGCCGTCCTTGCCGAGGATGGGCAGGCCCGCGTTGGGCATGCAGGACAGCTGGATGCCGGCGTGCCGGGCGAGGTAGCGCAGGTGCTCGCTCATCTCGGCGGGGCCGGTGGCGCAGTTGAGGCCGATCATGTCGATGCCGAGCGGCTCCAGCGCGGTGAGCGCGGCGCCGATCTCGGATCCCAGCAGCATGGTGCCGGTGGTCTCGACGGTGACGGAGCAGATGAGCGGCGCGACCGAGTGCGCCGCGTCCAGGGCCCGCCGCGCGCCGATCAGGGCGGCCTTGGTCTGCAGCAGGTCCTGGGTGGTCTCCACGATCACCGCGTCGGCGCCGCCGGCGAGCAGGCCCGCGGCGCTCTGCTCGTAGGCGTCGCGCAGCGTCCCGTACGCGACATGGCCGAGGGTGGGGAGCTTGGTGCCCGGGCCCATGGAACCGAGCACCCAGCGGGGGCGGTCGGGGGTGGCGTAGGCGTCGGCCACCTCGCGGGCGACCCGGGCGCCTGCCTCGGCGACCTCGTGGACGCGCTCCTCGATGCCGTACTCCAGGAGGCCGGCGTGGTTGGCGCTGAAGGTGTTGGTCTCCACGCAGTCGACGCCGGCGTCGAAGTAGGCCTCGTGCACCGAGCGGACGATGTCGGGGCGGGAGATGTTCAGGATGTCGTTCAGGCCCTCGTGGCCCTGGAAGTCGTCCATCGTCGGATTCTTCGACTGGAGCATGGTGCCCATGGCCCCGTCGGCGACCACGACCCGTTGGGCGAGGGCCTCCCGGAGCGCCGCTGCGCGGGCGTGTGCCGGGGAGGTCCCCTTGGAGGAATACGACGACGGCTGGGCCATGGATGTGCTCCCTGAGTGCGACGGCTGTCGGCTTGGTGCGCACCCGCTCTCGCTGGTACGCACCAGGCCAGCGTAGCCGGGAGAGCGGAATCCGCCTCCGGCATTCCGAAGGGCGGACCGTGGTGCCACACTCATCTCTGGGATGATGATGGTCGGCATGGTCTGACAGCGTTCAGCATTGTCGACTCGTTCATGATCGTTCCTGACAGAGGGGTTGTTCATGCCAGGTCCCATCCAGTCGCTCAGCCGCGCGGCTGCGATCCTGCGGCTGCTGGCCGGCGGGGAGCGCAGGCTCGGCCTGTCGGACGTGGCCTCCTCGCTGGGCCTGGCCAAGGGGACGGCGCACGGCATCCTGCGCACCCTGCAGCAGGAGGGCTTCGTCGAGCAGGACCCGGTCTCCGGCCGCTACCAGCTGGGGGCGGAACTGCTGCGGCTGGGCAACAGCTACCTGGACGTGCACGAGCTGCGCGCCCGCGCCCTGGTGTGGACCGACGACCTGGCGCGCTCCAGCGGCGAGGCCGTCTACCTGGGCGTGCTCCACCAGCAGGGCGTGCTCATCGTCCACCACGTCTTCCGCCCCGACGACAGCCGCCAGGTGCTGGAGGTCGGCGCCATGCACCCGCTGCACAGCAGCGCGCTGGGCAAGGTGCTCTCCGCGTACGACCCGGTCGCGCACGGCGAGGTGACCGAGATGGAGCGCGAGGCGCTGACGCCGCGCACGGTCACCGGGGCCGCGGAGTTCGAGGGAGTGCTCGACCTCACACGGGCTCGCGGCTGGGGGGCGGACCTGGAGGAGACCTGGGACGGCGTGGCCTCGATCGCGGCACCCATCCACGACCGGCACCGCATGCCGGTCGGCGCGGTCGCGGTCACCGGCGCGGTGGAACGGGTCTGCGACGACGACGGCGGCATCAGCGCCCAACTGGTCGCCGCGGTGCGGGACTGCGCCCGCGCGGTCTCCCGTGACCTGGGCGCCGGCCGGTTCTGAAGCCGGCCGGAGAACCGTCCCAGAACCTGTCGAACTCTTGACGCATCCGGTCACGCAGGAGAACACTCTCGTTCGGCGGTCGACATTGTCGAACGGAAGCCGACGGAGTCGGTACGGTGTACCTGGCCGTGGGACCGCCGGGGGGCCTGGTGACAGGCCCGCGAACCCATGAACGGGACGAGGGTTCGCCTTCCCCTGGACGAAGGACAAAGGAGTCGCACGTGTCCAGTGAGCACATCTTTCTCGGCGAGACCATCGGTACCGCCATCCTGATCCTGCTCGGCGGCGGCGTCTGCGCGGCCGTCACGCTCAAGAGCTCCAAGGCCCGCAACGCCGGCTGGCTCGCCATCACCTTCGGCTGGGGCTTCGCCGTCCTGACCGGTGCCTACATCTCGGGCAGCCTCTCCGGCGCCCACCTCAACCCGGCCGTGACCATCGGCCTCGCCGTCGACACCGGCGAGTGGAGCAAGGTCCCGGTCTACCTGGCCGGCCAGATGCTCGGCGCGATGATCGGCGCCGCGCTCGTGTGGGCCGCCTACGCGGGTCAGTTCCAGGCCCATCTGACCGACAGCGAGATCACCGGCGCCGTCGAGGGCCCCCACACCGCCGCCGCTGCCACCGACGGCACCGATGCCGCCGCCCCCGGACAGCGGCGGGCCTCCGCTCCCGGCCCGGTGCTGGGCATCTTCTCCACCGGTCCGGAGATCCGCAACGTCGTGCAGAACCTCGCGACCGAGATCATCGGCACCTTCGTCCTCGTGCTGTTCATCCTGACCCTCGGCCTCACCAAGGGCCTCAGCGTCTCCGGCACCGGCACCCTGATGGTGGCCCTGGTCGTCGTCGGCATAGGCCTCTCGCTCGGCGGCCCGACCGGTTACGCCATCAACCCCGCCCGCGACCTCGGCCCGCGCATCGTGCACGCGCTCCTGCCGCTGCCGAACAAGGGCGGTTCGGACTGGGGCTACGCCTGGATACCGGTTGTCGGCCCGATCGTGGGCGCGGTCCTCGCAGCCGGCCTCCACAGGATCGCATTCTGAGCAGTAGCACCCGACGACCCACTGGACTTTGGACTTGAGGAGCACACCGTGACCAACGCCCACACCGAAGGCCCCTTCATCGCGGCGATCGACCAGGGCACCACGTCGTCGCGCTGCATCATCTTCGACAAGGACGGCCGCATCGTCTCGGTCGGACAGAAGGAGCACGAGCAGATCTTCCCGAAGCCGGGATGGGTCGAGCACAACGCCGCGGAGATCTGGACCAACGTCCAGGAGGTCGTCGCCGAGGCCGTCTCCAAGGCGGGCATCACCGCCGCCGACGTCAAGGCCATCGGCATCACCAACCAGCGCGAGACCACGCTGCTGTGGGACAAGGCGACCGGCGAGCCGGTGCACAACGCGCTCGTCTGGCAGGACACCCGCACCGACGCCCTGTGCAAGGAGCTCGGCCGCAACGTCGGCCAGGACCGCTTCCGCCGGGAGACCGGCCTGCCGCTGGCCTCCTACTTCTCCGGTCCGAAGATCCGCTGGCTGCTGGACAACGTCGAGGGGCTGCGCGAGCGCGCCGAGGCCGGCGAGATCCTCTTCGGCACCATGGACAGCTGGGTGATCTGGAACCTCACCGGCGGTGTCAACGGCGGACGGCACGTCACCGACGTCACCAACGCCTCCCGCACGCTGCTGATGAACCTGCACACCCTGGACTGGGACGACAAGATCGTCTCGTCCCTCGGCATCCCGGCCGCGGTCCTCCCGGAGATCCGCTCCTCCGCCGAGGTGTACGGCGAGGCGGCCTCGGGCGCCCTGGCCGGTGTGCCGGTCGCCTCCGCGCTCGGCGACCAGCAGGCCGCGCTGTTCGGCCAGACGTGCTACTCCGAGGGCGAGGCCAAGTCCACCTACGGCACGGGCACCTTCCTGCTGATGAACACCGGCGACAAGCCGATCAACAGCTACAACGGCCTGATCACCACCGTCGGCTACCGCATCGGCGACCAGAAGCCGGTGTACGCCCTGGAGGGCTCGATCGCCGTCACCGGTTCGCTGGTGCAGTGGATGCGCGACCAGATGGGCCTGATCAAGACGGCGGCCGAGATCGAGACGCTGGCCATGTCGGTCGAGGACAACGGCGGCGCCTACTTCGTGCCGGCCTTCTCCGGTCTGTTCGCCCCGTACTGGCGCTCCGACGCCCGGGGGGTGATCGCGGGCCTCACCCGGTACGTGACCAAGGCGCACATCGCCCGCGCGGTGCTGGAGGCGACCGCCTGGCAGACCCGCGAGATCGTCGACGCGATGACCAAGGACTCGGGCGTGGAGCTCACCGCGCTCAAGGTCGACGGCGGCATGACCGCCAACAACCTGCTCATGCAGACCCTCGCCGACTTCCTGGACGCGCCTGTCGTGCGCCCGCTGGTCGCCGAGACCACCTGCCTGGGCGCGGCCTACGCCGCCGGTCTGGCGGTGGGCTTCTGGTCGGACACCGACGAGCTGCGCGCCAACTGGCGTCGGGCCGCCGAATGGACCCCGCGGATGGACGCCGACGTCCGCGACCGCGAGTACAAGAGCTGGCTCAAGGCCGTCGAGCGGACCATGGGCTGGATCGACGAGGAGAAGTGAATCGATCATGACAACCCTGCAGCACGTCCCGGGCCTCGGGACGCATCCGATCGCCGGCCGGAACCCGGGCCGCGCCGAGACCCGGGAACTGCTGAGCCGCGCGGGCTACGACCTGCTGGTCATCGGCGGCGGCATCCTGGGCACCTCCGTGGCCTGGCACGCCGCGCAGTCGGGGCTGCGGGTGGCGATGGTGGACGCCGGCGACTTCGCCGGCGCCACCAGTTCCGCCTCCTCCAAGCTCGTCCACGGCGGTCTGCGCTACCTGCAGACCGGCGCGGTCAAACTGGTGGCGGAGAACCACATGGAACGCCGGGTGCTGGCCAAGGACGTGGCCCCGCACCTGGTGAACCCGCTCACCTTCTACCTGCCGGTCTACAAGGGCGGCCCGGTCGGCGCCGCCAAGCTCGGTGCGGGTGTCTTCGCCTACTCGGCGCTGTCCGCCTTCGGTGACGGGGTGGGCAGGATCATCTCCCCGTCCCGGGCGGCCGCCGCCAACCCCGCGCTGCGCACGGACGACCTGAAGGCCGTCGCCGTCTACTACGACCACCAGATGAACGACTCGCGGATGGCGGTCATGACGGTGCGCGCGGCCGTCGAGGCGGGCGCGGTCGTCCTCAACCACGCGGAGGTCACCGGGCTGCGCTTCACCCACGGCCGGGTCAGCGGCGCCGACCTCAAGGACCGGCTGGACGGCACCGAGTTCGGTGTCGACGCCCGGCTGGTGCTCAACGCCACCGGCCCGTGGGTCGACCACCTGCGGCAGATGGAGGACAAGGGCGCCGCGCCCAGCATCCGGCTGTCCAAGGGCGCCCACATCGTCCTGAAGCGCAAGGCGCCGTGGCGGGCGGCCATGGCGACGCCGATCGACAAGTACCGCATCACCTTCGCGCTGCCGTGGGAGGACCAGTTGCTGCTGGGCACCACGGACGAGGAGTACACGGGAGACCCGGCCGACGTACGGGCGACCGACGCCGACATCCGGCAGATCCTGGACGAGGCCGCCCACTCCGTGCGGGACGAGCACCTGTCCCCCGACCTGATCACCTACGCCTTCGCGGGCCTGCGGGTACTGCCGGGCGGCCCCGGCGGCGTGGAGAAGGCCAAGCGCGAGACGGTGGTGTCCGAGGGCAGCGGCGGCATGCTGTCGGTCGCGGGCGGCAAGTGGACCACGTACCGGCACATCGGGCGCACCGTGATGGCCAAGCTCGCCAAGCTGCCCGGCGGCCCGCTCAACGAGGACATGCAGCCGCTGGACCAGCTGCCGCGCCGGGTACCGCTGCCGGGGGTCGCCAACCCGAACGCGGTCGCCCACCGGCTGCTCGTGGACCGCGACCCGGGCCACCGCATCGACCCGCTGACGGCCCGCCACCTGGCCACCCACTACGGGGCGCTGTCCTTCGACATCGCCCGCATGGTGAACGAGGACCCCGCGCTCGGCGAGCGCATCCACCCCGACGGCCCGGAGATATGGGCCCAGGTCGTCTACGCCCGCGACCACGAGTGGGCGCGGACCGCGGACGACGTACTGCGCCGCCGCACCACCTTGACGGTACGGGGGCTGGACACCGCGGACGTCCGTACGCGCGTGGAGGCCGTGCTGGCCGGCCGGCGCGACTGACCCTCTCGCCACGGGCCCGGGTGGGCTGTGCGACCGAGCCGAACGGCTGGTCCGCACAGCCCACCCGGGCCTTTCGCGTTCCCGCGCCACGGTCCGCCAACCCGCCCCGCGACAGGACGGGTTGGCGCCGGGTTGACATCGGCGCCTCCCTGAAACACTCTTTAACTACTTGATTAGTTAAAGGGGGGTTGTCGCATGGTCGAGTTCCGCATCGACCGGCGCAGTGGGGTCGCCACCTACCTGCAGATCGTCCATCAGACCAAGCAGGCCCTGCGGCTCGGGCTGCTCCGGCCCGGCGACCAGTTGCCCACCGCCCGCCAAGTGGTCGAGACGGCCGTCGTCAATCCGAACACCGTGCTGAAGGCCTACCGCGAACTCGAGCGGGAGGGGCTGGTGGTGGCCCGCCGCGGCCTCGGCACCTTCGTGCAGAAGTCGCTCGGCGCCGCGCCCGCGGACTCTCCGCTCGCCGCGGAACTGGCCGCGTGGATGCGCCGGGCACGCGAGGGCGGACTCGACCGTGAGGACGCCTCCGCGCTGTTCACCTCCGTGCTGGACCAGGAGTTCTCCGAGGGGGAGAAATGAACGAGGAAACGGCCGCCGTCGAGGCGTCCGGGCTCACCGTGGGATATCCGTGGCGCCGCGAGCCCGTGCTGCGGGACTGCGCCTTCCGGCTGCCCGCGGGGCGGATCTGCGCACTCGTCGGGCCCAACGGCGCGGGCAAGTCGACGCTCCTCGCGGTGGCCGCGGGGTTGCTCCGGCTCGCGGAAGGGGAGATACGGGTGTTCGGTAAGGCGCCGGCCGCCGCACGCGCCCGCGTCGCGTACGTCGCGCAGGACAAACCCCTGTACCCGCACCTCACCGTCGCCGCGACGCTGCGCCTCGGCGCCGAACTGAACCCGGACCGCTGGCACCACGAGGCGGCGACGCGCATCGTGGAGGCCGGCGGCCTGTCCCCGAAGGCGCGGATCCGCTCGCTGTCCGGCGGCCAGCGCACCCGCGTCGCCCTCGCCCTGGCGCTCGGCAAACGGCCCGACCTGCTCCTGCTCGACGAGCCGATGTCCGGACTCGACCCGCAGGCCCGGCACGAACTGACCGGCGCGCTCCTGGCCGAGGCGGTGGAGCACGGCACGACCGTCGTGATGAGCTCCCACATCGTCTCGGAACTGGAGGACTCCTGCGACCACCTGCTGCTGCTCGGCGGCGGCCAGGTCCGGCTGGCGGGCGGGATCGAGGAACTGCTGGCGGCCCACCGCCTGCTCACCGGTGTCGGCGAGGACCACGGAACCCACACCGTCGTCGAGGAGCGCGCCTCGGGCCGGGGACGCACGGCGCTGGTCCGGCCCGGCGGGGCCATCGACGGCGACCGCTGGCTGGTGGAGAACCCCGGTCTGGACGAGCTGGTCCTCGCCCACCTGCGCAATCCCGGGGCACCCGCCCTCGTCATCGGCAGCAGCGTTCCCACGTCCCGGCAGGAGGCCACCGCATGACCGCCCTGACGCTCCCCCCGCGCCGCCTGCGCGACCGGCACGGCCTGACCTGGTCGGTGCTGCGGGTGCACCGTACGGCCCTGTGGGTCTGGGCCGCCGTCGTGGCCGCCGGGGTCGGCGGACTCCTGTGGTCGTACCGGCAGGCCACGGGGAACGCCGGGGACGGCCTCCCCCTCGACGACTTCGCCGGCCTCCGCCTGGCCGGCAGCGCGATCCTCCTCCTGCCGCCGGTCGTCGCCGCCTTCGCGGGCGGCGCGCTGATCGGCCGTGAGCTCGAGAACGGCACCGCCGCACTCGCCTGGACCCAGTCGGTCAGCCCGGCCCGCTGGCTCGCCGCCAAACTCGCCGTGCCCGCCCTGGCGCTCACGGCGGGCATGACCGTCCTGACGCTGCTCTTCCGCTGGGTCTGGACGTCCGGTACGAGCGACGCGGCACCCGGTTGGTACGAGAAGGACGTCTTCTTCGCCGGCGGCCCGGTCGGGCTCGCGTACGTCCTGCTCGGGCTGGCACTGGGCGCGCTGAGCGGCCTGCTGATGCGGCGGACGCTCAGCGGTCTCGGCTTCGCCTTCTTCGCGACCGTCCTCGTCCACTTCACCCTCGTCACGTTCCGGTCCCGTCTGTGGCCGACGACCCGGTGGACCGGCTTCGAGGCGGCCCGGCTGCCCGCCAGTGCCGACCGGATCGAGGTCGGCCTCGTCACGGCCGCCGGGAAACCCCTCTCCGGGACCCAGTGCAATATGGACGTGCCGAGGGAGTTCGAGCAGTGCCTGCGGGACATGGGCGCCGCGGACGCCTACGCCGTGGTCCACCCCGCCTCGCACTACTGGCCGCTCCAGTTCGTCGAGTCGGGGATCGTCCTGGCCGTGGCCGCCCTCGCCTGCGTCGCGGCCTTCGGGCTGCTGCGCCGCCGGGCGGCCTGAAGCGGTCCGGCGCGATCCGTGTAGCGTCCGGGAGCACCGCCGACCGCGCCTGGAGGACCGATGACCGCCGATCCGCAGCCCATCACCCGCATTCCCCGCACGGGGCTGCCCGCCCACGCGGTCGTCGTGGGCGACCCGGCGCGGGCGGCGGAGGTCGCCGGGATGCTGGCGCAGGCGAGGGAGGTGGCGTACCACCGCGAGTACCGCACCTTCACGGGCACGTGGAAGGGCACGGACGTGGTGGTCGCCTCGCACGGCGTGGGCGCCCCGGGGGCGATGCTGCTGTTCCAGGAGCTGGCCGACGCCGGGGTCCGTACGATCCTGCGACTGGGCACCGCCGGGGCGATCGCGGCCGGGATCGGCGACGGCGACCTGGTGATCGCCGAGGCGGCCGTACGCGACGACGGGGTCACGCAGCAGCTCCTGCCGCCGGAGTACCCGGCGTTCGCGGCGCCTGAGGCGGTCCTGGCCCTGCAGCGCGCGGCCCGGGCGCTGGACGCGCCGCACCACCGCGGGGTGGTCTGGACGCGGGCCGCCTTCCAGCCGGGCTTCCTGCCGCTGCCGGGCGAGGCGTACACGGCCGCCGGGATCGCGGCCATCGAGATGGAGCTGTCGGCGCTGCTGGTGCTCGCCTCCACCCGGGGCCTGGTCGCGGGCGGCGCGCTCGTCGTGGACGGGGCGAACGCGGACGACCTGGTCGACGTCGAGGCGACCGGCGGCTACGACCCGTACCGGGCGGTGGTCGCCGAGGGGGTTGCCCGCGGCAGCCGGGTAACGTTGGACGCCTTGCATCTGCTGGCCACCGAGTACGGAAGCGACGTGAAGTGAGCGTTCAGGACGCCGATCTGCTGGTGCACGGCGGCACTGTGCTGACCGTCGACGCGGCGGGCACCGTCGTGCCGGACGGCGCGGTCGCGGTGCGCGGCGGCGCGATCGTGGCCGTCGGCCCGGCGGCGGAGGTCCGCGCCGCGTACCGGGCCGCCGAGGAGATCGACGCGACGGGCCGCCTGGTGCTGCCCGGCCTGATCAACACCCACACGCACCTGGCGATGACCCTGCTGCGGGGCTGCGCCGACGACGTGGACCTGCAGGAGTTCCTGGCCCGGGTGATCCCCCGCGAGGCCGAGCTGCTCTCGCCGCCCGCGGTGGCGGCCGGGGTGCGGGTCGCGGTGGCGGAGAGCGTGCGCGCGGGCGTCACCACCGGCCTGGACATGTACTGGTTCCACGAGGCCGCCGAGGAGGCCGCCCGGGAGGCGGGCTGGCGGCTGCTGGCCGGCCCGACGTTCATGGACGTCCCCGGCCCGCCGGACGGCCGCGCCTACGCGGAGCGCATGCCCTGGGCCGCCGCCGACCTGGCGGCACGCGCGTCCGGTGCGCCGGGCACCCGCCCCGTGCTCTTCGCGCACAGCGCCTACACCCTGGACCCCGACCAGCTGGTGGCGATCAGCGGGCTCGCCCGCGAGCACGGCGCGCTGCTGCACGTCCACGCGGCGGAGAACGCCGCCGAGGTCGCCATGGTCGTCGAACGCCACGGCAAGCGCCCGGTGGAACTGCTGGACTCGCTCGGCGTCCTCGGCCCCGACGTGCTCCTCGCGCACGCCGTGGACCTCTCCGACGGCGAGATCGCCGCGCTGGCCAGGACCGGCACGGCCGTCGCGCACTGCCCGGTGTCCAACCTGAAGCTGGGCTGCGGCATCGCCCGCGTCCCCGACCTGCTGGCCGCCGGTGTGACGGTCGGCCTCGGCACCGACGGCGTGGTCAGCTCCAACACCCTCGACGTGCTCGGCGCGGTGCGCGCCGCCGCCCTGGTCCACAAGGCGTCCGGCGACCCCACCGCCGTGGGCGCCGAGCAGGCGGTGCGGATGGCGACGATCGAGGCCGCCCGCGCGCTGGGCCTGGACGCCCACCTCGGCTCGCTGGAGCCCGGCAAGCGCGCCGACCTCGTCGTCCTCGACCTGGGCGGGCCGCACCTGGCCCCGCGCCACGACCCGTGGTCGATGCTCGCGTACGCCGCCGCGGCCGCCGATGTGCGCGACACCGTCGTGGACGGCCGCGTCCTGATGCGCGACCGCGCCCTGCTCACCCTGGACGAACCGGCCGCGCTGCGCGCGCTGGAGGCGCTGGAGCAGGAGCACCCGGCATGACCTCCGCGCGGGAACCCACCCGCGGCTTCACCGGCCGTGCCCGGGCCGCCGACCGCGACCCGCGGCTGCCACCCGGCCAGTACGACGCGCGCGACGAGTGGCCGGTGCTGTCCGCCGAGGTCACCCCGCGGCTCACCGCGGAGCAGTGGACGTTCCGCGTCGACGGCCTGGTGGCGGCGCCGCGCACCTGGACCTGGGACGAGGCGCGGGCCCTGCCCCGGTCCTCCTACCGCGGTGACATCCACTGCGTGACCGGGTGGTCCAAGTTCGGCGTGCACTTCGGCGGGGTGTCGCTGGACGCCTTCCTCGAAGAGGTACGCCCCTCCCCCGCCGCGACGCACGTCGTGGCGTACGCGCACACCGGCTACGCCGCCGACCTGCCGCTCGCCGACGTCACCGGCGGCCGGGCCTGGATCGCCTTCGAGTACGACGGTGCGCCGCTCGCCCCCGAGCACGGCGGCCCGGCCCGGCTGGTCGTGCCGCACCTGTACTTCTGGAAGAGCGCCAAGTGGATCGCGGGCATCCGGCTGCTCGACCACGACGAGGCCGGCTTCTGGGAGCAGAACGGCTACCACCCTCGGGGTAACCCGTGGCAGGAGCAGCGCTACGCCCATGACTGACCTCTCCGCCCCCGCCTTCGTCCCGCCGACCCGCTTCGCCGTGCCCGGCCGCGTCGCGGTGAGCGGCGCCGCCGCCGCGGTGTGGCGGCGCGCCACGCTCACCGAGGTCCGCCGGGAGACCCCCCGCGCCGCCACCTTCCGGTTCGCGGTGCCCGGCTGGGCCGGGCACCTGCCGGGCCAGTACCTCACGCTGCGGCTGACGGCGGGCGACGGCTACACGGCACAGCGCAACTACTCGCTCGCCTCCGCGCCGGACGGCTCAGACCACATCGAGCTCACCCTCGACCACGTCGCCGACGGCGAGGTCTCCGGCCATCTGCACACCGTCGCCCGGCCCGGCGACGCCTTCGAGGTGCGCGGCCCGCACAGCGGCTTCTTCGCCTGGTCCGGCGACCGGCCCGCGCTGCTGCTCGGCGCCGGTTCCGGGGTCGTACCGCTGATGTCGATGATCCGCCACCGCCGGCTGCGCGGGCTGGACGTGCCGTTGCGGCTGATCGTCTCCGCCCGAACGCCCGAGGACCTGATCTACGCCCGCGAGTACGGCGCGGAGACCACCGTCGTCCTCACCCGCGCCCAGGGCCGGCTCGGCGCCGCGCATCTGGCCCCCTACCTGGCCGATCCGCCGCTGGGCGGCTGGGAGGCGTACGTGTGCGGCGGCAACGGCTTCGCGGAGCACGCCTCCCGCCTCCTGGTGGACGGCGGGCAGCCGGCGGGGCGGATCCGCATCGAGCGATTCGGCTGATCAGCGACCTTCGGGTATTCTCCTCTTTACGTGATCTTCCGGGGCACCGCCCCGGCCGGTCCGCACCGGGACGTGGCGCAGCTTGGTAGCGCACTTGACTGGGGGTCAAGGGGTCGCAGGTTCAAATCCTGTCGTCCCGACGGTGTGACAAACGTCGTCGCAGTTCGAGGGCCGTTTCCCGAAGCCGGGAAACGGCCTTTGGCGTGTCCGGGCCCTCTCCCCGCGGCGCCCGGAACGCCGTCGCCGGATCTTCGGAGCGCACCGTGGACATCGCGGTCGACCGGCAGGGCTCCCGATCCGCGGATGCACGGCATAATGGCCCGATACATCGGATGTCCTGGAGGCGAGGGCGGTCATGGCGGTCACCGACGAGGCGATCGAGAAGATCAAGGGGATGATCGTCTCCGGTGCGCTGCGACCGGGCGACCGGCTCCCCAAGGAGAGCGAACTGGCGGCCGACCTCGGCCTGTCGCGCAACTCGCTGCGCGAGGCGGTGCGCGCCCTCTCGCTGATCCGCATCCTGGACGTGCGGCAGGGCGACGGCACGTACGTCACCAGCCTCGACCCCCAACTCCTGCTGGAGGCCATGAGCTTCGTGGTGGACTTCCACCGCGACGACACCGTGCTGGAGTTCCTGGCCGTGCGGCGGATACTGGAGCCCGCGGCGACCGCCATGGCCGCCGCGATCATCCCGGAGGCCCAGCTCGACGCCCTGGAGGCCCAGTTGGCGGCGCTGGGGACGGAGCCGTCGGTCGAGGAACTGGTCGCGTGCGACCTGGAGTTCCACCGCGGCATCGTGCAGGCGGCCGGCAACTCGGTGCTGTGCTCGCTGCTCGACGGGCTGTCCGGGCCCACCACGCGGGCGCGGATCTGGCGCGGGCTCACCCAGGAGGACGCGGTCAGCCGCACCCTGCACGAGCACCGGGCGATCCTCGGCGCGCTGCGCGACCGCGACGCGGAGGCGGCGCGGTCGTGGGCGACGGTCCATGTCGCCAGCGTGGAGCAGTGGCTGCGTTCGACCCTCTGAGCCGCCGGCCCGCGGGCGAACCGGGCACGGCGCCCCGTGCGTCCGATCCCTCGAAGAAGTGATCGAGAAAAGGGATCGGATGAATTCACGCGTGCAACCGGACCTCCCCCGCCCGGCGCCCCGCCGCCCGCTCCGCCTGCGCCGCCCCTCCGCCCGCGCGGTGCGGCGCGGCGCCCTCGCGGTCGCCCTCGTCGTACTGCTGCCGGTGCTGGCGGCCGGCGTCGGCCTGCGCCTGGAGTACGTGGGCGACCCCTCAGGAGCGGGCGCCGACCGCGGCCGCAACGCGGTCTGGCTCGGCCACGCCTGGGTCGACGGCCGCCGGGACGCGGCCGACCTGGCCGCGCTCGGCCGGGAGCTGCGCGGCAGCGGCACCCGGGACCTGTACGTGCACACGGGCCCGATGGAGTTCGACGGCAGTCTCGATCCGGCGCTGTACCCCGAGGCCGCGTCGCTGGTGCGTGAGGCGCACCGCGCGCTGCCCGGGGTCCGTGTGCAGGCGTGGCTGGGACAGGTGGTCTCGCACCACGGCGACAAGGGCCTGCACCTGGACGACCCGGCGACGCGGTCCCGGATCGCGGCGAGCGCAGGGCAGGCGCTGGCGGTGGGTTTCGACGGGGTGCACCTGGACCTGGAGCCGATGTACTCGGGCGACCGCGGCTTCCTCGACGTCCTGGACTCCGTCCACGCGCTGACGGCCCGGCACGGCGCGGTCCTCTCCGTGGCGACACACCAGATCGATCCGCTGCCCTCGCTGCACGTACCGGCGGGCGCGCTGTTCCACCATCCCAAGTGGTGGTCGCAGGCCTACTTCGGGGACGTCGCCCGGCGCGTCGACCAGGTCGCGGTGATGGCCTACGACACCGCGATGCCGCTGGAGAGCCTCTTCGGCGGCTACGTCGCCCAGCAGACCGCGCTGGCCCTGGAGGTGACCCCGCCGGGTACGGACCTGCTGATGGGGCTGCCCGGCTACCACACGAACAACCTGGGCCACCACGCGTGGGCGGAGACCGTCGCCGCCGCCGCCCGCGGGGCCCGGCTGGGGCTCGCCCGGCAGGATCCCGGCCGCGAGCGCTTCGGGCTCGCCCTCTACGTCGACTTCCACGCGACCGCGGAGGACTGGGCCGCGTACCGCTCCGCGTGGGGGCCGGTGGACGACAGGACGCGTACGTCCGGTGACGCTGGGGATCATCCCCCTACGAAGGCGGCGGCACCCGCCCCGTGAAGCCGTAGGCTGGTGCCGCACGCGAAGGAACGGCAGCCGGCGGGGGTGACACCATCCCCCTTCCGGCCGGAAGGAGGCGCTGGGTGATCGAGCTCGAGGGAGTTCCCGAGCTGATCGACCCGGTCATGGTGGCCGCGTTCGAGGGCTGGAACGACGCCGGGGACGCCGCCTCCGCCGCGGTCGGGCATCTGGACCGGGAGTTCAAGGGCGAGGTGTTCGCGGCGCTCGACGCCGAGGACTACTACGACTTCCAGGTCAACCGTCCCACGGTGTGGATGGACGGCGGCGTTCGCCAGATCACCTGGCCCACGACCCGGCTGTCCGTCGTCCGCATCGAGACCCCCAAGCCGCGCGACCTGGTCCTGATCCGGGGCATCGAACCCAGCATGCGCTGGCGCTCGTTCTGCAACGAGATCCTGGGCTTCGCCCACGAGCTCGGCGTCGAGATGGTCGTGGTGATGGGCGCGCTGCTCGGCGACACGCCGCACACCCGTCCCGTCCCGGTCACCGCGGTGACCTCGGACCCGGACCTGGCGACGGCGCTCAGCCTGGAGGAGTCCCGCTACGAGGGCCCCACCGGCATCGTGGGCATCCTGCAGGAGGCCTGCACGCACGCGGGGATCCCGGCGGTGAGCCTGTGGGCCGCCGTGCCCCACTACGTGTCGCAGCCGCCCAATCCGAAGGCCACCCTGGCTCTGCTCAACCGGCTGGAGGACCTGCTGGACCTGCGCATCCCGCTCGGCGAGCTCCCCGAGGACGCCCGCGCGTGGCAGGTCGGGGTGGACGAGCTCGCGGCCGAGGACAGCGAGGTGTCCGAGTACGTGCAGACCCTGGAGGAGGCCCGCGACACGGCCGAGCTGCCGGAGGCCTCGGGCGAGGCCATCGCCCGCGAGTTCGAACGCTATCTGCGGCGCCGCGACCCGCAGGCGGGCGACCAGGACGCGAGCCCCTACCTGCGGGACACCTCTCCGAAGCCGGACACCGGCACCGCGGGGCAGGGCAACGTGGCCAGGCCCGACCGGGACGCGCCGGGGAAGGAAGGCTCCGCCGACGCCGACACGCCTGCCGACGCCGACGGCGAGGGCACGGCGAGCACCGAGAACACCGAGAACACCGAGAACACCGACAAGGACGAGTAACCCGGGGCGGCCGCCGGCCGCCACGGCGAACGGCGAGGGCCGTTGTCCCCGCGGGGACAACGGCCCTCGCCGTTGGTCAGCTCAGGTCGGGCCGGTTCAGAGCGCCACGCCGAGCAGCGCGTTCACCGCGCGCGACACCAGCCCGGGAGCCCCGGTGTCGGTGCCGCCCTCGGCGGCCTGGAGGGCCGCCCAGCGGTCCACCGCGGCGAGCGCGGCGGGCGCGTCGAGGTCGTCGGCGAGCGCCTCGCGGATCTCCTCGACCAGGGCGTCGGCAGGCGGTCCGTCCGGCCGCGACACAGCCGCGCGCCAGCTGCCGAGCCTCTCCACGGCCCGCTCCAGCACGGCGTCCGTCCACTCCCAGTCGGAGCGGTAGTGGTGGGCCAGCAGGCTGAGGCGTATGGCGGCCGGGTCGACCCCGTCCCGGCGCAGCTGCGAGACGAAGACCAGGTTGCCCTTCGACTTGGACATCTTCTCGCCGTGCAGCGCCACCATCCCGGCGTGCACGTAGGCCTTGGCCATCGGGAACTCGCCGGTGAGCACCTGGGCGTGCGAGGCGCCCATCTCGTGGTGCGGGAAGGCGAGGTCGGAGCCGCCGCCCTGGACGTCGAAGCCCATGCCGAGGTGGTCCAGGGCGATCGCGACGCACTCGATGTGCCACCCGGGCCGTCCCGGGCCGAGGCCGCCGCCGTCCCAGCTGGGCTCCCCCTCGCGGGCCGAGAGCCACAGGATCGGGTCGAGGGGGTTCTTCTTGCCGGGGCGCTCCGGGTCGCCGCCGCGCTCCGCGGACAGCGCGCGCATGGCCGCCGCGTCGAGGTGCGAGACGCTGCCGAAGTGCGGGTCGGCGTCGACGTGGAAGTAGATGTCGCCGTCGAGCTCGTAGGCGGCACCCGCCTCACGCAGCCGCTCGACCAGCGGGACGATCCCGGGGATGGCCTCGACCGCGCCGATGTAGTGCGCGGGCGGCAGCATCCGCAGGGCAGTCATGTCCTCACGGAACAGCGTGGTCTCGCGCTCGGCGAGGGCCGTCCAGTCCTGGCCGGTGGCCGCGGCCCGCTCCAGCAGCGGGTCGTCGACGTCGGTGACGTTCTGGACGTAGTGGACCTGGCGCTTCGTGTCGAGCCACACGCGCTGCACGAGGTCGAACGCGTTGTAGGTGGCCGCGTGCCCCATGTGGGTGGCGTCGTACGGGGTGATCCCGCAGACGTAGATGCGGGCGACCGGACCGGGGTCCAGGGTTACGGGTCCGCCGGTCGCGGTGTCGTGGAGACGGAGGTCGCGTCCCTTGCCCGGGAGGGCGGGGACGTCGGAAGCGGGCCAGGCATGCATGTCATGAGATTAACCGCCCGCGTGATCGGCAAACGACCGCTGGGCGCCCCCGGGACTGTGCCGTCGCCCACTGCGGCGCCGCCGGGGGCGTCCGGAACGCTCAGATCGGGGGCCAGGGGATGGCCGGCCACTCCCCGGACGGCTCCGGGTGCCGCCCCGTGCGCAGCAGGTCCGCCACGCGCTCGCGCAGTGCGGCGAGTTCCGCGGCGGTGATGAGCTCGGCCAGCCGCGCCCCGAGGCCGCCGTCGCCGAGCTCCGTCCCCAGCTTGCCGAGCACCTCCACGGCCTCCTCGGTCAGCGGCTCCCCCGCCCACCCCCACAGCAGCGTCCGCAGCTTGTTCTCCGCGTTGAACGTCACACCGTGGTCGATGGCGTAGAGCCCGCCCCGCGCCGTCGGCAGCAGGTGGCCGCCCTTGCGGTCCGCGTTGTTGATCACGGCGTCGAGCACCGCGAGCCGCCGCAGCCGCTCGTCGTCCGCGTGCACCAGCAGCGCGGTGCGGCCCTCGCCGACCTCCGCGAACCCGACCGCCTTCCAGCCGGGCCCCGGCTCCTCGGCGTCGACGAGGGCGAGCAGGCCGTCGCCGCCGCCCTCCCCCTCCTCGGGGGTGTCGATCCACAGCTGGCACATGCCCTCGCCGTACGGTCCGTCCCGCAGCACCGTGGGCGGCACGAGGCCCCACCCCGTCGACTCGGACACCAGGTACGCGGCGACCTCGCGCTGGGCGAGCGTGCCGTCGGGGAAGTCCCACAGCGGCCGCTCCCCGGCGACCGGCTTGTAGACGCAGTGGGCGGTGACGCCCTCGTGGGCGATCTCGCAGTAGAGCACGGCGTTCGAGGCGTCGCGCAGCCGTCCGAGCACCGTCAGTTCGCCGTGCGCGAGCAGTTCGGCCCCGGCCCCGGCTATGCCGCCGTCGATGCCGTCGACGCCGTCGCGGCCCGGCACGTCGCCGCTCAGGCCGTCGCCGATCGCCGGTACCCGTTCTGACGCGGGCATACGTGTCCTTCCGGGTCCAGGGGCAGGCTGCACAGCGGGCACGGGGGCCGGCCGGCGGCCACGACGTCCAGGGCGCGCTTGGCGAAGGTGCGGGCCTGGGCGCCGGTCAGGCGCACCCGCAGCAACGGCGGGCCGTTCTCGTCGTCCTGGAGGAGCATCTCCTCCGCGGCCTCCAGGTCCTCGTCGTCGTCCGCCTCGATCTCGACGAGGGCCTGCGCCTCCAGGATCATGCGCTCCTCGGCGCCGTCCCAGGCGAGGGCCATGGTGCCCACCCGGAACTCCTCCTCGACCGGGGCCTGCAGGGGAGCGTTGTCCGCCAGTTCGCTGGGGGCCACGGCGGGGACGGGCGCGGCGCCGCCGGTGCGCCGCACGACCTCGTCCAGGAGTTCGTCGATGCGTTCGGCCAGCGCCTCCACCTGGGTCTTCTCCAGGGCGACACTGGTGGTCCGGCCGGCCGCGCTGGCCTGCAGGAAGAAGGTGCGTTGTCCTGGCTGGCCAACGGTGCCTGCGACAAAGCGATCGGGCTTGTCGTAGAGGAACACCTGACGAGGCACGTCCTGCTCCGTTTGCTCGGTGTCTTCGAGGTCCGGTCCACCCTACTGCGGAAGCTGATCACGGTGCGCCCGCACCACCACCGACCTCCGCGTCCCCCGCCGCGGCCGGGGGCTGCTCGCGCGGCCGGAGCCCGTCGAGGCTGCCGGTGTCGCCGAGTCGGAGCAGGAAGGGCCGTTCCGAGGTGTAGCGGATGGCCGTCACCGAGCAGGGGTCGACGGCGATGCGCTGGAAGAGGTCGAGGTGCATGCCGAGCGCGTCCGCCACGACCGACTTGATGACGTCGCCGTGCGAGCACAGGACCCACAGCGCGTCGGGGCCGTGGGCCTCCTCCATGCGGGCGTTCCACTCGCGCACGGCGTCGACCGCGCGGTTCTGCATGGCGCGCACCGACTCGCCGCCCTCGCCGGGGAAGACGGCACCCGACGGGTAGCGCTGCACGACTCCCCACAGCGGCTCGTCGGCGAGTTCGGCGAGCTTGCGTCCGCTCCAGTCGCCGTAGGCGCACTCCGTGATCCGTTCCTCGACGTGCAGGGGCACGTCGGGCAGCACGTCCAGCAGCGGCTGGACCGTCTCGCGGCAGCGCTGCAGCGGGCTGGTGACCACAGCGGCGGGCGGCAGGACGGCGAGCCGCGCGGCGAGGTCCGCGGCCTGGTCGCGGCCGGTCTCGTCGAGGGCGACGCCGGGGAGCCGTCCGGCGAGCACGTTCTCGGTATTGGCGGTGGACCGGCCGTGCCGGACCAGGATCACGGTGGACATGACCGCCACCATACGGCGCGCCCGGGACCGGTGTGTCGGCGGCGATACGCGGAAAGAGACTTACGTGATCGTGGACTGTGCCGTGTACCGCGACGGCGAGCGGACGGCGACCCCCGCCGACGTGGCCGAGGCGCTGGAGGCCGCCCGGGCGGTGGACGGCGCCTTCGTGTGGATCGGGCTGTACGAGCCCACGGAGAAGGAGTTCGACCTCGTCAGCCGGGAGTTCACGCTGCACCCGCTGGCGGTGGAGGACGCCCTCAGCGCCCATCAGCGCCCCAAGCTGGAGGTCTACGAGGGCTCGCTCTTCCTCGTGCTCAAGCCGGTGGCCTACGACGACGCGCGGGACACGGTCTCCGCGAGCGAGCTGATGGTCTTCGTCGGGAACGACTTCGTCGTCACCGTGCGCCATGGCGAGGCCATCGCCCCCGGTGAGATCCGGCAACGGCTGGAGGCCGAGCACGAGGTGCTCAAGCACGGCCCGGGCGCCGTGATGTACGCCATCAGCGACACCGTGGTGGACGACTACATCGTGGTGGCGGCCGATCTCCAGGCCGATCTGGAGGAACTGGAGGCGGAGGTGTTCGCCCCCGAGCCGCGACGTGCGGCCGCCCGGCGCGGCGCGGAGAGCACGGCCAGCCGGATCTACGCGTTCAAGCGCCAGTTGCTTGAGTTCCGCCGGGCGGCCTCGCCCCTGATGCAGCCGATGATCCGGCTGTCCGCGGGGACGGTGCCGCACGTGGCGTCCAGCACCCAGCCCTTCTTCCGGGACGTCGCCGACCACCTCACCCGGGCCAACGAGCTGGTGGACGGCCTCGACCGGCTGCTCAGCGACATCCTGGGCGCCCATCTGACCCAGGTCGGCGTGCGGCAGAACGACGACATGCGCAAGATCTCCGCCTGGGCCGCCATGGCCGCCGTGCCGACGATGATCACCGGCGTGTACGGGATGAACTTCGAGCACATGCCGGAACTGCGCCAGGTGTGGGGCTATCCCGCGGTCCTGGCGGTCATCGTGGTGGCCGAGATCCTGCTGTACCGGACCTTCAAGCGGCACGACTGGCTGTAGCCGGCCCTGCCGCCCTGCCGGTGCCGGTGCCGGTGCCGGTGCCCGCGCCCACCCGCCGCTACACCGCCGCCTCGGCCGCGGTGGCCGGCCCGCCGAGGGCGTTGCGGCGCTGCGGCATGGACAGGCGGACCATGCGCCGCCAGCCGCCCAGGCGCTCGTAGACGTACACCGCGTGGATGCCCGCGCGCAGCAGCGCGGACCGTCCCCGCGACCAGCCGAGGACACGTCCCATGTGGGTCATGACGGCCAGGCTGACGTCCCGGTAGACGCGTACCTCGGCCAGCGCGCAGGTGCGCAGGGTGTGCCGGATGGCGCGGCCGTGCCCGGCGGAGGCGAAGCGCAGCAGCTCCTCGTGGCAGTAGGCGAGGTGGTTGTCCTCGTCCTGGGAGATCATGCGGACGGCGCGGCCGACGTCGGGATGGTCCGCGAAGTACCGGACGAGCAGGGCCATCTGCTCGGAGGCGCGCTGCTCGGTGACACGGCTGTGGGCGAGGTAGGTGACCACGTCCCGGACGGTCAGCGGCTCGTCTCGGCGGAGCTTGTCGTGGGCCAGGCCGATGCCGCCGCGTTCCAGCAGCATCGTGTAGTCGGTGTCCGCGGGTACGGGGACGGGCTCCAGGCCGCGCTTGCGCAGCAGGGCGTCGAAGATCCGCCCGTGCTTGTCCTCGTCGGCGCCGTGCCGGGCGATCTTGGGCGCGAGGCCGCGCTCCTGCTCGGGGACCAGGGCGGCGATGCGGCCGTTCTCCCAGCCTCCCTGCGCCTCCCCGCTGGCGGCGATCGAGCAGAAGAGCCGGAAGGAGTCGTCGTGGTCGAGGATCTCCTGGAACAGACTCCGGGCGGAGAGCATGTCGGAACCTCCTGCGCGAACCGGATGGACCACCGGATAACTCAATAAATCGGCCGTGCGTAAATGAAGAGTCAAATGCCCCGGAAAGCGCCTGGCAACAGGCCCGCACGTCAACTCGGCCGAACGGATGAGGACGATCGGGTGAGGGCTGCGTAACCCTTGGCGCTTCCCGGCGTTGAGTTTGGTGACGGCCGTGGCGGGGAAGACCCCCGAGCCCCCACCACGGCCGCGGAAACCGAGGGGTCCTGCGGCCGGCCCGGGCGCTCGTGATTTCATAGCCCCTCGGAGGGGTCACTACCTAGACATGTTCAGCAAGGCGACGCGGAGCCGCTCGACGGTGCGTCCAGCGGGCCCCGCGGGTTCCGACTGGGCGCCTTACGCGCGCCTGGACGACGCGGCGCACGCCTACTTCCTGCACGCCGAGGTGGCCCTGGAGGCGATCGGCGGGGTCATGGGCCGGCGCCGGGTGCGCGGCTTCACCCTCGAACGCGTGGTGGACCTCACGGAGGCCGGGACGTCGGTGTGGCAGGAGGCCGCGGTCTGCGACGGGCGGCGGCTGATCCTCTGGCACAGCGAGGAGGTCGCCGACGAGGACGCCCCCGGCGGCCGGGTCCTGGACTCCTCCGTGCAGGTGCTTCCCCTGGAGACCATCGGCCACGTCGGGATGCGCGTCCTGGTGGGCCAGGACGAGCAGGGCCGGCGGGTCGACCGCGGGGTCTACGTCGTGCTGGCGACCGCCATGCCGCACGAGCTGAGCGCGGTGCGCGGGGACGCGGACGGGGCGATCGCCTCGGCCCGGTTCCGGCCGGAGGCCTTCCGGTTCAGCAAGTCCCTGGAGGACGGCGGCCCGGGGCAGATAGCGCGGCTGATCGCCTTCGGGCGGCTGCTGGGGCGGCTGGTCCCGGGCTGAGCCGGGACCGGCCGCCGCCGCGCGCCGCGGATGGGCCTACTCGGCAAGCCCGGCCCGCTCCAGGGCCTCGACACCGGTGCGCAGGGCCGTGATCCGCTCGTCCAGGGTGAAGCCCGCCGGGGAGAGGGTCAGGGTGGTCACGCCGGCCGCGGCGTACGCCTGCATGCGGTCGGCGATGCGCTCCACCGTACCGAGCAAGGTGGTGGAGTCGATCAGCTCGCGCGGGATCGCGGCCGCGGCGCCGTCCTTGTCGCCGGACAGGTACTTGTCCTGGATCTCGGCGGCCTCCTTCTCGTACCCCATGCGCTGCGCGAGCTTGTTGTAGAAGTTCTGCTTGCGACTGCCCATGCCGCCGACGTACAGGGCGGTGTAGGGGCGGAAGAGGTCGGCCAGCGCGTCGACGTCCCCGCCGACCGCGAGCGGGACGGTCGGGCAGACGTCGAACCCCTCCATCGTCTTCCCGGCCTTCTCGCGGCCCGCCCGGATGTGGCGCAGGGCGGTGTCCTCCAGGTGCTCGGCGGAGGGGAAGATCAGCAGCGCGCCGTCGGCCAGTTCGCCGGTCTGCTCCAGGTTCTTCGGGCCGATGGCGGCGATGTACAGCGGGATGTGCTCGCGCACCGGGTGCACGGTCAGCTTGAGCGCCTTGCCCGGGCCGTCCGGCAGCGGCAGCGTCCAGTGCTCGCCCTCGTGGGTCAGCCGCTCGCGGGACATCGCCTTGCGGATGATCTCCACGTACTCCCGGGTGCGGGCCAGCGGCTTGTCGAACCTGACGCCGTACCAGCCCTCGGAGACCTGGGGGCCGGAGACGCCGAGGCCGAGGCGGAAGCGGCCGCCCGACAGCGAGTCGAGGGTGGCCGCGGTCATCGCGGTCATCGCCGGCGTGCGGGCCGGGATCTGGAAGATGGCGGAGCCGACGTCGATGCGCTCGGTCTGCGCGGCGACCCAGGACAGGACGGTGGGCGCGTCCGAGCCGTAGGCCTCGGCCGCCCAGCACACCGAGTAGCCCAGGCGGTCCGCCTCCTGCGCGACGGCGAGGTTGTCCGCGTCCATTCCGGCGCCCCAGTAGCCGAGGTTGATCCCGAGCCGCATAGCGCTCCCCTTACCAGTCAGTAACGTCCTTGTTCTGCGGACCATATCGTCCTGACGGCGGCACGGCGCCCGTCTGGTACGTCACACGGGCCCAAATAGCGGCGTTGACCAGTAATGTCAGCCGTCATGGAGCAAAGGCACCTCGGCCGTACCGGACTGCGTGTGTCCCGGCTCGGGCTCGGCACGCTGACGTGGGGACGCGACACCGGCGAACTCGACGCCGCGGACCAGCTCAAGGCCTTCTGGGAGGCCGGCGGAACGCTGGTCGACACGGCCGACGTGTACGGCGACGGCGGCGCGGAGTACCTGCTCGGCCGGCTGGTCGAGGACCTGGTGCCGCGCTCGGACCTGGTGATCGCCACCAAGGCCGGCAGCGTCCCCGACCCCGACCGGCGGTTCGACGCCTCCCGCGGCCACCTGCTCGCCGCCCTGGACGCCTCGTTGCAGCGGCTCGGTACGGACTACGTGGACCTGTGGCAGGTGCACGCGTACGACCCCACGACACCCCTCGACGAGACACTGCAGGCCCTCGACCTCGCCGTCACCTCGGGCCGCGCGCGGTACGTCGGCGTCTCCAACTTCTGCGGCTGGCAGCTCGCCAAGGCCGCCACCTGGCAGCGGGCCGTGCAGACGCGGACGCCGCTGTCCAGTACGCAGATGGAGTACTCGCTGCTGCAGCGCGGCATCGAGCGCGAGGTGCTGCCCGCCGCCCTGGACCTCGGGGTGGGCCTGCTGCCCTCCTCCCCGCTGGGGCGGGGCGTGCTCACCGGCAAGTACCGGCACGGCACCCCGGCCGACTCGCGGGGCGGCTCCGAGGACATGGCGCCCTTCGTCGCGCCCTACCTCGACGAGACGGCCCGGCTCATCGTGGACGCACTCGCCATAGCGGCCGACGGGCTGGCCACCTCGCCGCTCCAGGTGGCCCTGGCCTGGGTGCGGGACCGCCCCGGGGTCACGGCGCCGATCGTCGGGGCGCGCAACGCACAGCAGCTGGCAGCGGCGTTGTCAGTGGAGGCCCTTAGTCTTCCCGAAGAGATCTGCCAGGCGCTGGACGACGTTTCGGCGCCGCTGCACCGCTATCCGGACCACGACTGGAGCACGCTGTGAGCGTCCTCCGGAGGTAGTCCGCCCTACTACGGAGGCCACCGTGACCGAGGACCGCGACGACCGCGACCGCGAGGAACCCAGCGCAGCAGAGGCGGCGCCCGGTGCGGACGCGGCGCAGGCGCAGTCCGCCGGTGCCGCGGACGGCACCGGCGAGGAGGCGCCGCCGCCCCGGCGCCCGCGCCCGTCCACCGAAGGCGTCGGCTCGCAGCTCCCCGAGGAACTGACGGACCTGGCCGCCGCGGTGCGGGCGATCGAGCGCGGCGAACGGCCGGCGGCCGTGCCCAGGGGCCGCACCGCCCCGGCACGCCCCGCTCCGGAGCGTTCGCCGGTGCCCGCGCCCTCCCCCGCCGCGGTGGCCCCGGCGCCCGTTCCCGCGCTGCTCAGCGGGGACGCGGTGGCCGCCGCGCGCACGGTGCTCGCCGCGGGCGGCGCGCCGGAGGGGCTCGCGGAGGCGGCCGTCGCGGCGCTCGGCGAGCGGGCCGGCGAGGCGCTGCGCGAGGACCCGTGGCAGGTGCTGTCCGTGCCGGGCGTCCGGGTGGACCAGGCCGACGGCTTCGCGAAGGCGCTGCTGGGCGGCGCCGCCGGCCCGGAGGACGAGCGCCGGGTGCGCGCCCTGGTCGTCCGGCTGCTGGAACAGGCGGCCGAGCAGGGGCACACGGCGGTCGAATGGCCCGCGCTCGGCGCGGCCCTGGGCCGGCACGCGGTCACCGCCGCCGACGACGCGCTCAAGGCGGCCGTCACCGACGGCCTGGCGCTGCTCTTCCACGTCGCCGACGAGAACGCCGCACCCGCGCAGCCCGCGGGCGGCGACGACGAGGAGGACGCCGAACGGCCGGTACGGCTGCTGCTCGGCCTGGACCGGTGGGCGATGGCGGAGGAGAGCCTGGCCGACGGCCTGATGCGGCTGCTCAACACCTTCTCCCCGGGCGAGGGACAGGAGGCACCGGGCTGGGAGGCCGCGGCCGCCGCGGCGCCCTCCTCGTCCGCCGGGGCCCTCGTGCGCGCGGCCGCGGGAAGCGGTCTCGTCGTCCACCACGGCGCCGAGGAGGCCCGTGCCGAGCCCGCGGCCCTGGTGGCGGCCGCCCGGGCGCTCGGACTGCGCGCCTACGCCGCCGCGGCCACCGAGGACGGCCGCAGGCGGCTGGCCGCGGCAGGCGCGGGCGAGGACGCGGTGGCCACCGTCGCGGGCCTGCTCGCCGGCCACGAGGGACCGGGACGGGACGAGGACGGGACGCTGGCGCTGGACCTGCTGGCGGTCCTGGACGCGCCGCAGCTGGACGTGGAGGCTGCGGCCACACTCGTCGAGGCCGTGCCCGACGGCGCGCGCCTGGTCCTCTCCGGCGACCCGATGGCGCTGTGGTCGGCCGGTCCGGGACGGGTCTTCGCCGACCTGGCCGCCGCCAAGGTGTGCCCGCAGGTCGCCTCGCGCACGCCGGACCCGGGCCCGATCGGCGAGCTCGTGTCGGGGATCGGCATCGGTGAGCTCGCGCAGGTGGAGGCGCCGGAGAAGGAGGTTGTGATCGTCCCGGTGCGGGACGCCGGGGAGGCGGTGCACCGCACGGTGCAGCTGGTCGCGGACTCCGTGCCCCGGGTCATCGGGGTGCCCGCCGCGAGCACCGTGGTCATCACCCCGGGCCACGGCGGTGCCGCCGGTACCCGGGTGCTCAACGCGGCGCTCAAGGAACGGCTGAATCCCGGCCCCGGCCGCTTCGGCGGTTTCGACCCCGGGGACCGGGTGCTGCTGGCCCCCGCCCCCGGCCGGACCGTGCCGGGCACCGTGACCGCCGGCGGCGACGAGGGCCTGCGCGTGGACTGCGACGGGGCCTCCGTCGTCGTGCCGCCCGAGGCCGTCGCCGCGCAGGTGCGTCACGGGTGGGCGGTCACCGCCCACCAGGCCGTCGGGCGCCGCTGGCCGGCCGCTGTCGTCGTGCTGCCCGGTGACGCGGCACAGACCCTGACCCGGGCCTGGATCTACACCGCCTTCGGCCGGGGCGAGCGGCACCTTTCCGTCGTCCAGGGCGTCGACCAGGCGCTGCCCCGCGCCGTCGCGGAGATCCCGGCCAGGGATCGGACCACGCGGCTGCGCGACATCCTCCGCGAGCAGGCGGCACAGGCGCAGTAGCGCAACCGAGGGGGGTCCGGGCATGCCCGGGCCCCCCTCGGTCCGTCATGCCTCGCTGCGGTCCGCGCCGAGCACGTCGCTCTCCTCGTCGAAGACCGCGCTGACGTCGAACCGGCAGATCAGGTGCCGCGGATCGGCCTGCTCGAAGGGGCTGGCCAGCCACTCCCCCGGCTCCGCAGGCTCCACCGCGGTCACCCAGACCGTGGAGTCGCCCTCCACCAGGCCGAACTCCTTGTGGCGCTCGGCGATCTCGTCGGGCTCGTACTCCCCGAACAGGACCCCGATCGCGGCCGCGACATCCGGGCCGCCCTCGGGGCCGGTGTCGGAGACCCGTTCCGCCTGCTGCACCAGGCGCTGCGAGTCGCCCACGGTGTAGTCGCGCCGGATCAGGACGCTGACCGCGCTCGGCTGCTCGGGACCGTCGTACTCGGGCAGCGTGTCCCCGAGCGGCACCTCGAAGGGGGTGACCTCGTCGTAGGTGTCGTAGAGCAGCTCGTCATAGGCCTCGGCCGCCGAGGCCAGGGCCTCGAAGGCCTGGTAGACCGCGGGATCGTCCTCCCCGGTGCGGTGCTCGACCGCGGCCAGGTGGCGGTCCAGAGCGGCCTTCACCGCCTCGACGGCGGCTCGTACCTCGGCAACAGCGGGCTGCGCGGCATCAGACATGCGGAAGACGCTATCCGTACTGGGGCGCTCCCCGCACAATAGATGCGATGCCTGAATACGAATTCAGAGATGTGTACGTGCCACGGGGCGTCTCCCGCAAGGAGGCCCAGCGGCTACTGACCGACCATGCGGAGTACGGGCACTGGGAGTTGGACCGTCTCCGCCTCTACCCCGACGGCAGCCGCCGGGTCCGGCTGCGCCGAAGAATCATCCGCCAGGTCCGCGCCACATGGTGATGTGCGCCACATGAAGCGGGGCCCCGCGCCTGCGGGGCCCCTTTCCTCACATGCCGCCCCACGGGGGGAGACGGAGGCGTTCAGCGACGCGCCGCGCGGGCGCGACGGAAGAGCACGGCACCGCCGAGCAGCAGGCCGGCGCTGGTGAGCAGCGCGGTGCCGACGTCCTCGGTGCCGGTCTGGGCCAGGCTGGGGCCACCGCCGCCCGGGACGCCCGCGGGCTCCGGGTAGTTGTGCTCCGGGTAGTCGTCGTTGCCGCGCGGGATGTTGCGGTGCGGGCGCGGGTGGTGCCCGTGGCCCTTGCCGCCGCCGTAGTGGCCGCCGTAGCCGCCGGCGTTCACGCAGGTGTTGCCGATCGCCGGGTTGAGCAGGCCGACCACGTTGATCGAGTTGCCACAGGCGTTGACCGGGATGTTCACCGGCGCCTGGACGGCGTTCCCGGAGAGGATGCCGGGCGAGCCGACCGCGGCCGCGTGGGCCGAGGCGCCGCCGTGCCCGAAGCCGCGGCCGTCGCGGTCACCACCGAAGCCGCCGCCGAAGCCACGGCCGCCGTCGTTGCCGCCGAAGCCGCGGCCGCCGTCGTTGCCCCGGCTGCCGAAGGCGGAGTCGACACCGCGGACGGAACGGCCCGGGCCGCCGTCCTTGTCGCCGTAGCCGTCCTTGTCGCGGTAGCCGCCGACGGGCTTGCGGAAGCCCTTCTTGTAGACGCGGACCTCGCGGCGCTCGGAAGAGCCGTTGACGCAGGTGTTGCCGGCCGCCGGGTTGAGCAGGCCGATCACGTTGATGGTGTTGCCGCAGACGTTCACCGGGATGTTCACCGGAACCTGGATCGCGTTGCCGGACGCGATGCCCGGCGAGCCGGCGGCAACGCCGGACGCGTTGGAGTCCGCGTAGGCGGCCATACCGCCGGTCACGGCGAGCACGCCGCCGGTCGCGACCGCGGTGAGAAGCCCCTTTTTCGCGACTTGTCGCATGGAATGTCCCTGCCTTGCTTTTCCAGATACGGAAACCGGCGGGCAATGCCCGCCGGGGGAATGGTCGCCCCCCCGGACGTCAGAATTTCGCCTCCCCTACCGGGGCGGCCCCGGAAGCGCACAGGGCATTTCCGGGGCCGACCGGTTTCAGGCCTCCAAGGAGGCCCGAGAGAACGTCACTTGCCGTCCTTGTCGGCGTAGCCGTCCTTGTCGCGGTATCCACCGATGGGCTTGTGGAAGCCGCCGCCCTTCTTGTACACGCGGACCTCGCGGTGCCCGAAGGACCCGTTGATGCAGACGTTGCCCGCCGCCGGGTTGAGCAGGCCCACCACGTTGATGGTGTTGCCGCAGAGGTTGATCGGGATGTTGACCGGAACCTGGATCAGGTTCCCGGACAGCACGCCCGGCGAGCCCGCGGCGACGCCGTTCGCGTGGGAGTCGGCGTGGGCCATGCCGCCGGTGACGGCGAGCGCACCGCCGGCCGCGACCGCAGTGATCAGCGCCTTCTTTGCAACCTGTCGCATTGTGCTTCCTTGCCTTGCTTTTCCGGATACGGAAACCGACGGGCGATACCCGCCGGGGGAATGAATGACCCCCCGGACACGAAAACCGGCACTCCCCCAGCCGGGGCGGCCCCGAAGCCCGTGAGGGGCTTCACGGGGCCGGCCGGGATCGGGCCTTCGAAGAGGCCCGAAGCGATGTCAGCTGTTGAAGCAGACGTTGCCGACGGCGGGGTTCAGCAGTCCCACGATGTTGATCGTGTTACCGCACAGGTTGACCGGGATGTTCACCGGAACCTGGATCACGTTGCCCGACAGCACGCCCGGGGAACCGACCGCGGCCCCCTGGGCGCCGGAGTCGGCGACGGCCACGCCGGCACCCGCAGCCACGAGCCCACCGGTGACCACGGCAGCAGCGACGACCTTCTTGATCATTTTTCCTCCTCGTTGGCAAAACGGCCCCAACTTCGGACCGCACAGGAACCAACGAGTGGACACAAGGCGCGCTACTGCCGCTGGGATTCATTCACTCTTTTCGGCTAAGCGGCAGGAATTGTCGATAATTGGCGAGTCGTTTCAACTGCTCGCGAGGAAGCGGTCGAGCACCCGCACTCCGAACTTCAGACCGTCCACCGGTACGCGCTCGTCGACGCCGTGGAACATTCCGGCGAAGTCGAGGTCGGGCGGCAGCTGCAGCGGCGCGAACCCGAAGCAGCGGATGCCCAGGTCGTCGAAGGACTTGGCGTCGGTCCCGCCGGACAGGCAGTACGGCACGGCCCGGGCGATCGGGTCCTCGGCCTTCAGCGCGGCGCGCATGGCCTCGACGAGCGCCCCGTCGAACGTCGTCTCCAGCGCCTTGTCGGAGTGCACGTCCTCGCGCCGGACCCGGGGACCGAGGATACGGTCCAGGTCGGCCAGGAACTCCTCCTCGTAGCCGGGCAGGAAGCGCCCGTCCACGTGCGCGGTGGCCTGGCCGGGGATCACGTTGACCTTGTAGCCGGCCCCCAGCATGGTCGGCGCGGCGGTGTTGCGCAGCGTGGCGCCGATGAGCTTGGCGATGCCGCCCAGCTTGGCCAGCGTCGTCTCCATGTCCTCGGGGTCGAGATCGGTCCCGAGGGCGTCGCCCAGTTCGTCGAGGAAGCCGCGGACGGACTTGGTGACGCGCACCGGGAACCGATGCCGTCCGAGCCGGCCGACCGCCTCGCACAGCTCGGTGATCGCGTTGTCGTTGTTGGTCATGGAGCCGTGGCCGGCGGTGCCGTCCACGGTGAGCCGCATCCAGTGCATGCCCTTCTGGGCGGTCTCGATCAGGTAGAGCCGCACGTCCTCGTTGACCGTGAAGGAGAAGCCGCCGACCTCGCCGATCGCCTCCGTGACCCCCTCGAAGAGCTCCGGGTGCTTGTCGACCAGGTAGCGGGCCCCGTAGACGCCGCCGGCCTCCTCGTCGGCGAGGAAGGCGAGCACGATGTCGCGCGGCGGACGGCGTCCGCTGCGCAGCATGTCGCGCACGACCGCCAGGGTCATGGCGTCCATGTCCTTCATGTCGACCGCGCCGCGGCCCCACACGCAGCCGTCGGCGATCTCGCCGGAGAACGGGTGATGGGTCCAGTCGTCGGCGTTTGCGGGCACGACGTCGGTGTGGCCGTGGATGAGCAGGGCGGGCCGCGAGGGGTCCTCGCCGGCGATGCGGGCGACGGTGGAGGCCCGGCCCTGGTGCGACTCGAAGATCTGCGGTTCCAGGCCGACCTCGGCGAGCTTCTCGGCGATGTACTCGGCGGCTGCCCGCTCGCCGGGACCCGAGTGGTCGCCGTAGTTGCTGGTGTCGATGCGGATGAGGTCACGACAGAGGTCGGCGACCTCGTCCTCGCCGGTGGTCGTACGGGCGGCCGAGCTCGACTCGCTCACGCTGTCTCCTTCGTTCGTCGATCTCCCCATCCTCCCCCGCCTCCCCCGCGGGCCGCGAGGCCCCCCGGGCCCCGTCATACGGCCGTCACAAGGGTCCGGCGGGCGGATTGATCGAGGGGCCCCGGATGTTTGCTATTGTTTTCCACGTCGCCGGGCCCAAGCGCCGGGCGGCGGACACCTTGTCCGGGTGGCGGAATGGCAGACGCGCTAGCTTGAGGTGCTAGTGCCCTTTATCGGGCGTGGGGGTTCAAGTCCCCCCTCGGACACCACGTGAAGCCCATGGGCGGTACGGCCGGATTCCGGCGGTGCCGCCCATCGGCGTTCCCGGGCCCGGAATCCCCCGGCCCCGCGGACCGGGCACGCTCCGCGTGCCGTCCGCTGCGGACCGTGGCACGCTGGTTCCGAAGAGTAAGGAGCCCACCATGGCCACTTCGCGAACGGACGGCTCCGCGGCTTCCGGATGGATCGTCCTCGCCGCCGTCCTGATGATCTTCGGTGGCATCTCCGCGATCCTCCAGGGCGTCGCCGCGATCGCCAAGGACACCGTCTTCGTCGTGACCGGCAACTACACCTTCCGGTTCGACCTGAGCGCCTGGGGATGGATCCACCTCGTCCTCGGCGTGCTGGTCGTCCTCGTCGGACTGCTGCTCCTGCGGGGCGCGCTGTGGGCGCGCACGGTGGGCGCAGTGATCGTCGGCCTGTCGATGCTGGCGAACTTCATGTGGCTGCCGTACATCCCGTTCTGGGCCCTGGCGATGATCCTCCTCGACGGCGTCGTCATCTGGGCCCTGTGCACCGCCCCGGGGCGGAGGCACGCGGCGGTGTAGGGCCGCGCCGATTCAGCCGACTGGTCGCGCTGCGGGTGACAGGGTCCGGCGCACGCGGCAGCGTTGCCCTCAGTACCGGTCCCCCGTACAGACGAGGACGCTCACCATGGCCGCTCTCCGCCGGCCCGGCCTTCACGCCGGCGCCCTGCTTCTGCTCCTCGGCACCGCGGCGTGCTCCGGTATGACCCACCAGGCCGTGGGCACCCTGGTCTACACGACCACGGACGGCAAGCCGCAGCAGATCGACAGCCCCTCGGTCGACGGGTGCCACCCGCTGACGGCTCCCGGGGCGAAGAACATCGACAACAACACCGTCAACGACGTGGTCCTGTACACCCAGGAGGACTGCCACAACGCCGCGGGGACCAGTCAGTTCTACCTGCCTTCGCAGACCAGCGACCCGGGCGTGCCCGGCCAGGCCCCCTGGAAGAGCTTCACTGTGGTCGGCGGAAGCCACTAGGGACGGTGCCGCCGTGGCCGCCATGACCGACGAGCAGGACGAGCCGGGCGCGCCCGACGTGCGGGAGCACCTCTCGCCGCGGGAACGGTCCGCGCTGGGCAGGGCGGCCCGGCGGACCACGCCCCGGTCGGACCACGCGCACTGGGCGCCCCCGCCGGACCGGGCCGACCCGGTCGACGTGATCGAGGAGCAGTCCGCGCGCCGGGTGCCCGAGCTGGTGCCGATCCGGTACGGCCGGATGGCCGAGTCTCCGTTCCGCTTCTACCGGGGCGCGGCGGCGGTCATGGCGGCCGACCTCGCGGGCACGCCGGTGACGGGGCTGCGCGCGCAGCTGTGCGGGGACGCGCACATGCTGAACTTCCGGCTGCTGGCCTCGCCCGAGCGGCGGCTGATGTTCGACATCAACGACTTCGACGAGACGCTGCCCGGCCCCTGGGAGTGGGACGTCAAGCGCCTGGCCGCCAGTCTCGTCATCGCGGGCCGGGCGGCCGGTTTCTCCGCCAGGGAGCGTGCGGCCACCGTCCTGGCCGCCGTCGGGGGGTACCGCGAGTACATGCGCCGCTTCGCCCGGATGGGCAATCTCGACGTCTGGTACGCCCACTTCGAGGCGGAACGGCTGCAGGAGCAGTTCGCCCCGCTGCTCGGCGCGCGGGACCGGGCACGCTGGGAGCGTTCGCAGGAACGGGCCCGCTCGCACGACACGCTGCAGGCGTTCGTCAAGCTCACCCGCATCGTCGACGGCGAGCGGCGCATCGTGCCCGATCCGCCGCTGCTGACGCCGCTGCGCGATCTGCCGGACGCACTGAACTCCGGGGTGGCGCGGGAACTGGGGCGGCTGATGGAGCGCTACGGCCACACCCTGCCGTCCGACCGCCGCGCCCTGCTGGAGCAGTACCGGGTCGTCGACATCGCCCGCAAGGTCGTCGGGGTGGGCAGTGTGGGGACGCGCTGCTGGATCGTCCTGTTGCTCGGCAAGGACGACGAGGACCCGCTGTTCCTCCAGGCCAAGGAGGCCGACGAGTCGGTGCTGGCCCGGCATGCCGGCGCCTGCCTGCAGCGGACGCAGGGCGAGCGGGTGGTGGCCGGGCAGCGGTTGATGCAGGCCACGAGCGACATCTTTTTGGGCTGGGAACGCGTCCACGGCATCGACGGCCGGCGGCGGGACTTCTACGTGCGCCAGTTGCGCGACTGGAAGGGCATCGTGGTGGCCGAGACGATGTCGCCGCGGGTGATGGGCATCTTCGGCCGGGTGTGCGGGGCCACGCTGGCCCGCGCGCACGCGCGGTCGGGGGACCGCATCGCGATCGCCGCCTACTTGGGCCGCGGTGACGTCTTCGACCGGGCGCTGGCGGAGTTCGCCGAGCTGTACGCCGACCAGAACGAGCGCGACCACCGGGCGCTCCTGGAGGCCGTGCGGACCGGCCGGGTCACCGCGCGGGAGGCCTGACGTCCGGGGCGGCCGCGGGCTCCCCGTCCCCGGCGCGGCCGAACAGGGGGATGTCCGGGCCCTGGGGCAGCAGTTCGGTGGTGACAAAGGCGACCACGGCCGCCAGTACGACCACCGGCACCGTCCCGGCGTTGCCCAGCAGCAGGACGACGAGCACGACCGTGCTGACCGGCAGCCGCATCGCCGCGGCGCACGAGGCGGCCATCCCCGCGGCCATGGCGGGCACGAGGCCGAAGCCCGGCAGCGGGGCCACGAGCACGCCGCAGGCCCCGCCGAGGAACAGGGCCGGGAAGATCGGGCCGCCGCGCAGGCTGCCCAGGGACAGGGCGTACGCGAGGGACTTCAGGACCAGGACGGCGACGAGGGCGGTGACCGGCCACGCGTGGGGGTCGGAGGCGAGCTGGGGCAGTGTGCTCTGCCCGGACAGCGCCGCCTCGGCCGGTGAACGCCCGGTCAGCAGGGCGTAGGCGGCCACGCAGACGCCCGCGGCGACCGCGCAGGCGACGGTGTTGCGCAGCGGGCTGCGGGAGACCAGGACGGCCGCGTGCCGGCCGCCGACGACGATCCAGTGCACGACGATGCCCACGACCAGGCCCATGAGGACGGCCCACACGACGTCGCCGACGTCGAGCGCGGGCGGCCGCGGCAGGCCGATGTCCAGGCCGCCGGTCTTGAGGCCGGTCCAGCGCCCGAACCCGGTGAAGACGATGTCGCCGACTCCGCTGGACAGCAGGGCGGGCAGCATGACGGCGAACAGCTGCGGACCGCCGACGCCCGCGACCTCCATCAGCAGCACCGCCGCCACCAGCGGATTGCCGAAGATCGTCGCGATCGCCGCCGCGGAACCGGCGGCGCCCAGCAGCACGTTGCTGCTGGGGGTGGGGGACGCGCGGACCAGGTTGCGGAAGACGAGCGCGATGCCACCGCCGAAGGCGATCAGCGGCGCTTCGGGGCCGAGGACGGCGCCGAGCGGCAGGCTCGCCACGGCCGCCACGACGACGCCGGGCACCGCCGCCGCGGTGGCACCGCCCGAGTGCAGTCCCGACGCCGGGATGTGGCCGCCGCCGCCCGGGAAGCGCGTGACGACCAGACCGACGACCAGGCCGGCGACGGCCAGCAGCGGGATCGGCCACCACCAGGGCGGCTGGGCGTGGCCGAGATGCCGCGGCCAGTCCTCCCAGACGAGCCTCTGCAGTTCGTGGAGGCCGACGAGGAACCAGAAGGCGAGGAAGGAGACGGGGATGCCCAGCACGGCGGAGGACAACAGCACCTTGCGGTAGTGCGGCTGACGCAGCAGGTTCCGCAACTGGTCGGCTTCCTGCGGCTGGTTCGCGGTCCCGGAGATCGCCTTCCCCTCTCGTCGCGGCGCACCATTCGCGACCTGTGCGGTTCTCGCGACATTACCGACGCGAGCCGTCCGGCGTCCTCAGCCACGCTGGACGCTAGGGTGAGCCGACCGCGCGAGGAGGCGCGGCGCTGACGCGTATGGAGGTGCCATGGCCGCCCCCACCTGGGTCGCCGTGCCGGACGACTCCCCCTTCGGCGTGCACAACCTGCCGTACGGGGTGTTCACCACCGCCGACCGGCCGCACGAGCGGCGGATCGGCGTGGCCGTCGGGGAGTACGTGCTCGACGCGGGGGCGGTCGCGGCGACGGACGGGGACCTCGCGGCAGCCACGGCCGCCCTGCTGTCGGCGCCGTCGCTCAACCCGCTGCTGGCGGCGGGGCGGCCGGCGTGGACGGCGGTCCGCGCGCTGCTCACCGGCTGGCTCACCGACCCGGCGCACCGCCCGGCGGTCGAGCCGCACCTGCTGCCGCGGACGGCGGTCACGCTGCACCTGCCGATCGAGGTGGCGGACTACGTCGACTTCTACGCCTCCGAGCACCACGCCACCAACGTCGGCCGCATCTTCCGTCCCGACGGCGCGGCGCTGCCGCCCAACTGGAAGCACCTGCCGATCGGTTACCACGGCCGCAGCGGCACGGTGGTGGTCTCCGGCACGCCCGTGGTGCGGCCGAGCGGCCAGCGCCGGGCGCCGGGCGAGGCCGTCCCGGACTTCGGGCCGACGCGGCGGCTGGACGTCGAGGCGGAGATCGGTTTCGTCGTCGGCGGCCCGACCGCGCAGGGCACGCCCGTGCCGCTCGCCGGCGCGGAGGACCACGTCTTCGGCGTCTGCCTGGTCAACGACTGGTCGGCCCGCGACATCCAGGCCTGGGAGTACGTGCCGCTGGGCCCGTTCCTCGGCAAGTCCTTCGCGACCTCCGTCTCGCCCTGGGTCGTCCCCCTCGACGCGCTCGCCGCGGCCCGCGTCGCCCCGCCGGCCCGCGACGCGGCGCTGCTGCCGTACCTCGACGACCAGGACGGCTCGGCCCCGCCGCGCGGCCTGGACATCGCGCTGGAGATGCGGCTGCGCGGTGAGGTGGTCTCGCGGCCGCCGTTCGCCACGATGTACTGGACGTACGGGCAGATGCTCGCCCACATGACCGTCAACGGCGCCTCGTTGCGGGCCGGGGACCTCTTCGCCTCCGGCACCGTCAGCGGCCCCGAGCGGGCACAGCGCGGCGCGCTCATCGAGCTGACGTGGAACGGCGAGGAGCCGCTGGTACTCGCCGACGGGACGGAGCGGACGTACCTGGAGGACGGGGACGAGGTCGTGATCACGGCGACCGCGCCCGGCC
The DNA here is from genome assembly GCF_044753585.1 of Streptomyces sp. NPDC088354. Lineage (NCBI taxonomy): Bacteria > Bacillati > Actinomycetota > Actinomycetes > Kitasatosporales > Streptomycetaceae > Streptomyces > Streptomyces sp. NPDC088354. Next base: position 145,894 of record NZ_JBIVNJ010000010.1, read on the forward strand.
CGGACGGCACCCGGATCGGCTTCGGCGAGGTCGCGGGCCGGGTGGTGGCCGCACCCCCGCAGGGGTGAGCCGCGGCAAGCGCGGGGGAATCGGACCGTGCCCGGATCTGTCGGTGCGCGGCCCGTTGTGATCTCCTGGCCCTGTCGCTCCGCCGTCCGCCCCGGCCCGCAGGGAACCCATGCCCGGAACGCTGCCCACCGCCCCTCCAGACGACCACGGCCGCCCGCCCGCCGCGCCGCTGCCGCGCGCGGTGCGGATCGGGTACGGCCTGGGGTCGCTGGGCACGGGCGCGTTCGGCACGGTGCCGGGGCTGATCCTGCTCTACTACCTGACGAACGTGCTGGCCGTCCCGGCGGCCGTGGCGGGCGCGGCGGTGTTCCTGCCCAAGGCGTGGGACGTGCTGATCAATCCGCTGGTGGGGGCGGCCGCCGACCGCAGCCGGCTGCAAGGGGGTTCGCGGCGGCCGTTCCTGCTGGCCGGGGCGGTGACCCTGCCGCCGCTGTTCGCGCTGGTCTTCGCGGCGCCGCCGCTGCGGGGCGCGGCCGCGGCCGGCTACGTGGCCGCCTTCTTCCTGCTGGCCGCGACCGCCTACGCGGTCTTCCAGGTCCCGTACGTGACGATGCCCGCCGAGATGACCGAGGACACCGGCGAACGGGCCCGCGTACTGGGCTGGCGGGTCGGGTTCCTCGGCGTGGCGATCCTGCTGTCCGGGGCGCTGGCCCCCGCGATCGCGCACGAGCGGGGCGACACCCCGGGGAGCTACCGGCTGATGGGCGTCGTCGTGGCGTTGATCCTGCTGACCGGCACGCTCGGGGCATGGCACTTCACCCGGCGGGCCCCGTCGGTCGCCCGCAGCGCGGCGGAGCCCTCCCTGCGGGCGCAGTTGGCGGCCGCCCGGGAGAACCCGGCCTTCCTCTTCCTGGTGGGCATGTGGGGGCTGCAGGCGCTCGCCGTCGGGATCATGCTGGCCGGGGTGCAGTACTTCGCCACGTACACCCTCGGCGCGGCGGGGGCGGTCACCCCGCTGTTCGCCTGCATGATCGGCCCGTTGGTGCTGGTGATGCCGCTGTGGAACCGGCTGGCCCGGGCGCGCGGCCCCAAGTACGCGCAGTGGTGCGCCTCGTCGCTGTTCGTCGTCGCGGCCGCGCTGCTCGCGCTGACCCCGTTCGCCGGTCCGGCGCTGGCCTACCCGGCGGTGGCGGCCGTGGGGATCGCCTACGCCGGGCTGCAGTTGCTGCCGCTGACGATGCTCGCCGACACCCTGGCCGCCGACGCCGTGCGGACCGGGCGGCGCCGGGCGGCGACCTTCACCGGGCTGTGGACCGCCGCCGAGACCCTCGCGCTCGCGCTGGGCGCCGGGGTCTTCGCCCTGGTCCTGGCGGTGACCGGGTTCCGTTCGTCGGACGCCGCGCACCGCGTCGACCAGCCCGGCGCCGCCCTGACCGGCATCGCGTCCGGCATGAGCCTGCTGCCCGCCGTGCTCGCCGCGGCGAGCCTGTGGCTGCTGCACCGCTACCGGGAGGACGCCCCGGTCCCGGCGGCGGCCGCGCCCGGCCCCGAGGCCACCGACTCTTCCGAGGACACGAACGACCATGCCCACTGAGCCCGTTCCCACCCCCGCGTTCCCCCTCGGCCGGCCGGCCGAGGAGGTGCTGTCCGAGCTGCGGGCGCTGCGCGCGCAGGACGCCCCGACCCGCGGCGGGCGTACGTTCGCCTACGTCTACGACTCCGGGCTCGCCGGGGTGGACGAGCTGGCCGCCGCCGCGTACACGGAGTTCGCCGCCGTCAACGGCCTGGACATGACGGTCTTCCCCAGCGTGGCCCGCCTGGAGAACGAGGTGGTGGCGGCGGCCGTGGCGCTGCTGGGCGCGCCCGGCGCGCAGGGCACCTTCACCAGCGGGGGCACCGAGTCGATCCTGCTGGCCGTGAAGACCGCCCGCGACCACGCCCGCGCCGTGCGCGGGGTGATGGAGCCGCAGCTCCTGCTGCCCTCGACCGCGCACGCGGCGTTCCACAAGGCCGCCTGCTACCTGGGTCTGGAGACGGTGACCGTTCCCGTGGACCAAGAGAGCCTGCGGGCGGACGCGGCGGCCATGGCGGCGGCGATCACCGGCCGCACCGCGCTCGTCGTCGCCTCCGCTCCGTCGTACGCGCACGGGGTGATCGACCCGGTGACGGAGATCGCCGCCGCGGCGGCCGCACGCGGGGTGCTCTGCCATGTGGACGCCTGCATCGGCGGCTGGCTGCTGCCCCATCTGCGGCGGGCGGGGCGGGACGTGCCGCCGTTCGACCTGTCGGTGCCCGGGGTGACCTCGCTGTCGGTGGACCTCCACAAGTACGGCTACGCCGACAAGGGCGCCTCGGTCGTGCTGTACCGGGACGCGGAGCTGCGCCGCCACCAGTACTTCGCGCACGCGGGCTGGCCGGGCTACCCGGTGGTCAACCCGACGGTGCAGGGCACCAAGTCGGCCGGGCTGCTGGCCCAGGCGTGGGCGGTGCAGCGGTACATCGGCGAGGACGGCTACCGCGAACTCGCCGAGCGGACCGCCGGGGCGGCCGACCGGCTGCTGCCGGGGCTGCGCGCCGTGGAGGGCGTACGGGTGCTGGGCGACCCGGGGGCAGGGCTGGTGGCGTTCACCCTGCTCGGGACGGACGGCGCGCCCGATCTCGGCCTGCTGCTGCACCTGGCCGACGAGATGCGCGAACGCGGCTGGTACCTCCAGCCGCAGCTGTCCTTCGACGGGCTCCCGCCGAATCTGCACCTCACCCTGACTCCCGCGTCGGCCGGGCTGGTCGACGCCCTGCTCGCCGACCTGGACGCGGCCCTGAAGGCCGCGCGGACCCTGGCGCCGGTCACCGTGGACCCCGGGCTCGCGCAGTTCGCGGCCGGGCTCGACCCGGACACCCTGGGCCCCGAGGAGGTGGCGGGGGTGCTCGCCTTCGCGGGCCTCGGCGGCGGATCGGAACTGCCGCGCCGGATGGCCCCCGTGCTGGCGCTCCTGGACGCCCTGCCGGGCCGCCTCAAGGAGCGCCTGCTGACGGAGTTCGTCGGCTCGGTCTTCCGGGTCTGAGGCCTCGCCGGGCGCGGGCGGCTGCGAGGTCCGCGGGTCGCGGCGGTCGGGGCGAATCCGCGACCGGACGGCCCACGCGGAGTGCACCCCCGACCCCGCGCCGGGCAGGCCGTCCGCCAACATGGCGCCGCCGAAGCGGTCCTCGGCGAGCGCCCATACCGTCGCCCACTCGCCGGACCCCCCCACCCGGTCGTCCCGCGGACGCGGGCAGCGTCAGCCTTCGCGTCCCTGGCACGCGCTCCGCGCCGGGGACGCCCGGCCGCCCGCGCACCCGACGAGCCCCCCGCGGACCAGCGTTCGCGCCAACGGCACTCGCGGCTCGCCCTCCAGGGGGACGACGCGACCGGTCAGCAGGTCGCGCACGGGCGCGGCGGACACGTCCCGGCGCCCGCCGCACGCGGGGGTCCGAAGACGCACGTCGAGATGGCTCACGGGGATGTTCACGCCTCACCGCGCGGCGCCGGGAGCAGCGCGGCGGGAATGTCGGCCTCCAGGCCGCGCAGTTGCTCCCCGAGGCCCTTGGCCTGCGGGTCCGGACGGGTGGACGCGGCCACGCCTTCGCCGAGCAGGCCGTGCACGACGAAGTTGAGGGCGCGCAGATTGGCCAGTTCGTGGCGGCTCACACGGAGCTCGGCGGCCTCCGGCACGAGCGCGCGCAGCCGTTCGACGTCCAGCCAGTCCCGCAGCCAGGCGTACGCGGCGTCGCTGCGCGCCCACAGGCCCACGTTGGCGTCGCCGCCCTTGTCACCGGACCGGGCGCCGACGACCAGGCCCAGCGGGGCGCGCACGGTGGGCCCGCCCGGCGCGGGCACGGCGGACGCGGCACCCGGCGCGGGGGCGGGCACGGGCGCCGCGGCGACCACCGGTGCACGCGGCACGGGCACCCGGGTGCCGTCGTGGAGCACGACCTCGTGCCGGACCACTTCGGCCGGGACCAGGGCGGGCCAGTGCACGCCGTACTCGGTGGCCTTCGGCGAGAAGTGCTCCATGTGCAGTCCGGGTGCCGTCGACAGGCCCGTGCCGACCACGGCGGAGAACAGGGCGCGGCCGGCCTTGTCCTTGTCGGCGTCCTTCACGGTGAGGGTGAGCCGGGCACCGGACGCGGTGGGCTCCAGGTGGACGTCGTACGTCCCGAAGCGCCCGGGCCCGCCGGTGGCGTCCAGCAGGGACGCCTCCGCGAACCGGGCCTTGGCCTCGATGTCGGGACCGGTCAGCACGAAGGTCGCCGTGTTGCGGTAGCCGCCGTGGTGGTTGAGGCACACCTTGAGGGTGTCGGGGGCGGGCTCGCCGCGGGCGCCGCTGACCTGGACCCGGTCGGGGCCGAGTTGTTCCAGGGTGACGGTGTCGAAGCGGGTGACGACGTCCGGGTTGAGGTAGGCGGGCCGGTCGATCTCGTACAGCAGCTGGGCGGTGACGGTCTCGACGGTGACGGCGCCGGCGGTGCCGTCGTGCTTGGTGATGACGGCGGACCCGTCGGGGCGCATCTCGGCAATGGGGAAGCCGGGGTGCACAGGGCGCTCGATCTCGGTGAAGAAGGAGTAGTTGCCGCCGGTCGCCTGGGCGCCGCACTCGATGATGTGCCCCGCGGTGACGGCCCCGGCCAGGCGGTCCCAGTCGTCCGGCGCCCAGTCGAAGGCCCACGCCGCGGGGCCGACCACCAGGGAGGCGTCCGTGACGCGCCCGCAGATCACCACGTCGGCACCGGCGCGCAGCGCCCGCGTGATCCCCCACGCGCCGAGGTAGGCGTTGGCGGTGACGGGCCGCACGCCCGCGTCGGCGAGGGTGCGGCCGGTGGCGAGGTGCGCGAAGTGGTGGCCCTGGGCCTGGAGTTCGGGCAGCCGCTCGACGAGGTCGTCGCCCTCGACGTACGCCACCGAGGGGCTCAGCCCGGCGAGGGCCGCCAGTTCGCCGAGTTTGGCGGCGAGCCCGGCGGGGTTGAGGCCGCCGGCGTTGACGACGACCTTGATGCCGCGCTCCAGGCACGTGCCGAGCACGTCGCCCATCTGGGCGAGGAACGAGACCGCGTACCCCGCGCCGGGGTCCCGTTGCCGGGCCTTCCACAGCAGCAGCATGGTGAGTTCGGCGAGGTAGTCGCCGGTCAGCACGTCGATGGGGCCGCCCTCGACCATCTCGCGGGCGGCCGAGAGCCGGTCCCCGTAGAAGCCGGAGCAGTTGGCGATCCGCAGGGTGTCTCGTCGCTGGGTCATGTCCCTCGCCGTCGGCGGTGTCGGTCTTCAGATGTGGTGGTGCGGCGGTGCCGTGGTGCCGCGCTGTCCGGGGTCAGGCCGCGGTCGCGCGCAGCGACGCCACGTGGCGGCGGATCTCCTCCGGCGAGAGGTAGATGTCGGTGACCTCGAAGTCCTTGAGGGCGGCCGGCCTGCGCGCCTGGAACCCGGTGCGCACGAAGTCGTCGCCGGCGACGGCGTTGAGGAACCAGCCCGCCGCCGCCCGGAAGCGGGCGGGGAAGGTGCGCAGCGCGCCGAGGTGGTAGCCGCGGGCCACGATCTGCGCGGGCAGCCCGCTGAGCGGGATGCCGAGCGGCTTGGACACCGCCTCGACGCCCCCGAGGTCCACGACCAGACCCAGGTCCTTGTGCCGGTACTCCTCCAGCGGGCGGCCGCGCAGGGCGGCGACCACGTTCTCGGCGACGGCCTTGCCCTGCCGCATGGCGTGCTGGGCGGTGGGCGGGCACACGGCGCCGCCGCCGGTCGCGAGGTCCGGCACCGCCGCGGAGTCGCCGAGCGCGAACACCCCGTCGGCGCCGGGGATGCGCATCTCGGCGTCGGTGACGAGACGGCCCTTGACGGTCTCGGTGCCGAGCGTGGTCACCAGCGGGCTGGAGACGACCCCGGCGGTCCAGATCAGGGTCCGGCAGGGCAGCTTGCGGCCGTCGGTGAAGGTCACGGTGTCGGGGGTGACCTCGGCGACGGACACGCCGAGCGACACGTCGACGCCGCGCTCCCGCATGATCTGCAGCGCCTTCAGGCCGAGCTTCTCGCCGAGCTCGGGCATCAGACGGGGCGCGATGTCGATCAGGTGCCACTTGATGAGCGCCGGGTCCAGGCGCGGGTAGCGCTTGGCGGCGGCCGTGGTCAGCCGCTGCAGGACGGCGGCGGTCTCGGTGCCCGCGTAGCCGCCGCCCACGACCACGAACTGCAGCCGGGACTCGCGCTCGGCCCGGTCGGTGGTGGCGGAGGCCAGGTCCAGCTGCGCGATGACGTGGTCGCGGATGTACGCCGCCTCGGCGAGGGTCTTCATGCCGCGGCCGTACTCGGTGAGTCCGGGGATGTCGAAGGTGCGGGTGACGCTGCCGGGCGCCAGGACGAGGTAGTCGTACTCCTCCACCTGCTCCTCGTCGGTGATCTTCCTGACGACCACCGCCTTGGCCGCCGGGTCCACGCCGATCGCCCGACCGGGTATCACCGCGGTGCGGTGCAGCATGCGGCGCAGCGGGACCGCGACGGCCTGCGGGGTGAGCACACCTGCGGCGACGTGCGGCAGCAGGGGCAGATAGAGCTGGTGGCTCCAGGGCGTCACCAGGCTGATGTCGGCCTCGTCCGGCGCCAGCCGGCGCTCCAGGCGGTGCGCGCACTCCATGCCCGCGAAGCCACCGCCGACGACCAGGATCCTGGGTCGGTTCATCACTCGCCTCCCGTGGGACCGTTCGGGCCCGATTCCCTACCCGCGGCGTGTGCGGATACGCCTCCGGCCACGCTCGCACAGGCCCCGTCGCGACGCGAACGGAACACCGGGGCGCGCGAGCGGCACGCTACCGGCGGTGCCCCGCCGGGCAGAAGGGCCGGGACCCGGGCCGGGCGGCGGCACACGGCGGGCGGCGGCGGTCAGCGCGCGGTGCGGCGCCGGGCGAGCAGCCGGTGGTAGGCCTCCAGTCCGTCGGGGACCCACGCGCGGCGCGGGAGCTCGTCCTCCAGCTCCCGCTCGGTGAGGAAGGCGTGCCAGGCCACCTCCTCCACCTGCGGCGCGACCGGCAGGTCGCAGCGCACCTCGTACACCCGGGACCACCAGGTGTGGCCGGCGGCCGCACCGGTCCCCTCGTACAGGAAGCCGAACAGCGGGGTGGGCTGCGGCAGCCCGCTGACGCCGAGTTCCTCCTCGGCCTCGCGCAGGGCGGCGTCGTCGTACGTCTCGCCCGCGCCGACCACACCGCCGACGAACATGTCGTACAGGGAGGGGAAGACCAGCTTCCCGGCGGTCCTGCGGTGCACGAAGATCCGGCCGCCGGCGTCCCTGGCCAGGATGAACACGCACCGGTGCCGCAGTCCGCGGGCGGTCGCCTCGCCGCGGCGGGCCTGCCCGACGACCCGGTCCTGCTCGTCCACGATGTCCAGCAGCTCGTCCGCCGAGCGCGCCGCCCCGACCGTGTCGTCCATGTCGTCCGTGTCGTCCATGCCGCGCCTCCGCCGTCCGGTCGCCGGTGATCTCCGTACGGTGCCACGACCGCGGACGTCACGCACCCCTCCCCTGGGCGGCAGCCCGTGGACGCCGGGGGTTGTCCCGGCGTGGGTAGGGTGAACCGTGTGATCGACGCTGTCCGGAACACCGCACGGGTGGTCGGCCTGTGGTTCGCCCCGGAACGGATGCGGACGGAGGGCACGACCCCCGACTACCGCTTCTCGCTGGCGAACGAGCGGACGTTCCTGGCCTGGCTGCGCACGGCGCTGGCGCTGGTGGGCGGCGGCTTCGCCGTGGACCAGTTCCTGCGGGACCTGCAGCGTCCGGTCCGGGTGACGCTGGCGGTCGTTCTGGTCGTGGGCGGGGCGATGTGCGCGGTCCGGGCGGTCAACCACTGGGTGCGCTGCGAGCGGGCGATGCGGCGCGGGGAGGACCTGCCGGTCTCGCGGTTCCCGGCGCTGCTGGCGGTGGTGGTGGCCGCGATGGCGGTGACGCTGCTGCTCACCGCCGTGCTGGGGCGGGCCGGCTGATGGACGCCGGCCGGACCCCGTCGCGTGATCCCGGGCTGCAGCCGGAACGGACCCGGCTGGCGTGGCGGCGCACGACCCTCGCCTTCGCGGTGGCGGCGCTGCTGGCCGGGCGCGAGTCGTTGCTGCACGGGGTGTCGGCGGGCGCGATCTGCGAGGTGGCGGTGTGCGCGCTGGTGTGGCTGGCGTTCACGGCGGTCGCGCAGCGCAGGATCGCCGTGCTGGACGACGCCCGGCCGCCGGTGCTGAGCGTGCCGTGGGCGGCCTGGGCCGGGCTGTGCGTCCTGGTGCTGGTCCTCCTCGGGTCGGCGCTGCTGTTCCTGTGAGCCCGGGCCGCCGCGCCCGCGGGAACTTGGGCACGTCAAGCAAATGGTTCACAATGTCAAGTACCTGAGTACACTCGCAGCATGAGCGCCCGGAACGCCCCGACCGCCCCGGCTTCGCCGGCCGTCGCCCCGCCCTCCAAGATCCAGCTGCTGGAGCTGCTCGCGGCCATCGGTACCGCCCAGTGGCAGGACTTCGCGGCCGCGGCGGCGCGGCACGGGCTGACGTCCATGCAGGCCAAGGTGCTCGCCCAGTTGCACGGCCCGGTCCCGATGCGCGGTCTCGCGGAGCGGCTGGTGTGCGACGCGTCCAACATCACCGGCATCGTCGACCGTCTGGAGGCCCACGGCTTTGTGCGCCGCGAGGTGAGCCCGGCCGACCGCCGGGTGAAGAACGTGGTCGCCACCGATCTGGGCCGCGAGACGATGCGCCGCGTGCGCGACGAGATGCAGGCCACCCACGGCGCCCTCGACGTGCTCGACGCCGGGGAGCGGGAGGCGCTCTACGGCCTGCTGGAGCGGCTGCGCCCGGTCATGGAGGACCGCGCCCGCGGCTGACGCCGCAACGGCGCGACGAGCGCCCGGACGTTCCGGTCGGCGAAGCCGGGCTCGGCGCCGATGACACGGATCAGGTGCTCGCGCACGGCGCGGCCGCGGCCCGCCCGGACCAGGGCGAGCGACTCGGCCAGGGCCGCCGGCAGCCCCGGGCGGTGCCAGGGCTCGCCGGCCCAGTCGTCGAACCACCGGCGGGGCGGGAACGAGGGTTGCAGTTTGTCCTGGTGGTTGCCCAGGTAGGCCCACACCCGGGCGTCCAGTGACACGCTCACGACGTGCCCGGCCGGCAGGGCGCGGGCCCAGTCTCCCTCGGTGTGCTGCCGCCAGCGCCAGGTGTTCGGGCTGGTCCGCTCCCGGATCGTCACCCCGACGAAGCGCAGTTTGCGGCGGATCACCGGCCAGGGCTCGCGGCTCTCTGCCGCCCAGCCGGCCAGCGCGCCGTGCAGCACGTCGTACGTCGTGCCCCCGTCCACCACGTCGACCAGCGCGACCGGCCGGGTGCGGCGGGCCAGGTCGTACGGGGCGAGCCCGGCGGCCGCCAGGTGCTCCCGCAGCCGGCGGGTGTGCGCCGCGTCAAGCCCCGCGCCGGCCGCCCGCAGCGACAGCGGCAGACGCAGCAGCCGCCCGTCCCACGAGGAACCCTCGAAGGCACCGCTGAGCAGGTCGTACATGCTGTCCAGGGAACGCCCCACGAAGCACGGATCGGCCCCGCCGGAGCGGGCGAGCACCTTGCCCGCGCAGGTCGTCAGCTCGGGCAGGAACCAGAGCCGGGGCGGCTCGCCCCCTTCGGCGAGCGCGCCGAGGCGGTCGGGGCGACGCCCGCCGCCGGCCCGCGACAGCGTCCAGCGGTAGGGCTGCGGCGGGGCGGGGCGCGCGCCGGGCGGGGAGGTCATGGCCACCAGTCGACCATTCCGGGGCCCGGCCGGTCATCCGGTTTCCAGTCGTCCGTCACCAGGGATTCCGCTGCCGGCGCGTTCGACCCTAGATTCGCCCCTGACACGTCAATTCCCCTGAGGGGAGGGCCTTGTGACGACCCGTTACCGGTTCCGCGACAGACGGCGGCGGTGCGAGGCATGTTCCTGATCACCGGGATCCCGGCTTCGGGCAAGTCCACCGTGGCGCAGGCACTGGCCGAGCGGCTGCCGAGGTCGGCGCACATCCGCGGGAACGTCTTCCGCCGGATGATCGTGGGCGGCCGCGCCGAGCCCGCCCCCGGCCACCCCGGCCACCCCGGCGACGAACACGACGACGGCCCGGACGAGGAGGCGCTGCGGCAGATGCGGCTGCGGTACGCGCTGGCCGCGGCGAGCGCCGACGCGTACGCCGCCGCCGGCTTCACGCCCGTGCTGCAGGACGTGATCCTCGGCGACGAACTGCCGCGCACCATCGCGCTGCTGCGCACCAGGCCGCTGCACGTCGTCGTCCTCGTCCCGCCGCCCCGGGCGGTCGCCGCGCGGGAGGCAGCCCGCGCCAAGCGGGCCTACGACGCCGTCGTCACACCCGCCCGGCTCGACCGCGCGCTGCGCTCGGGCACCCCCCGGATCGGACTGTGGCTGGACACCGGCGAGCAGACCCCGCAGGAGACCGTCGACACGATCCTGCGCCACGCCGGGCCCACGGGCTGAGCCGACTCGGTCCCGGCGGCCGGGCGGTGTCAGGGCGCCAGGATGTCCAGTTCGCGCATGGCGCCCACGCAGATCTCCCGCATGAGCCGCTCGGCGGTCTCGCCGTCCCGGGAGCGGACGGCCTCGGCGACCCGGACGTGGAGGGTGACCGCCTCCGGGTCGGGGGCGCTGAACATCAGGTGGTGCTCGGTGCGGCCGGTCAGGACCTCGGCGACCACGTCGCCGAGCCGGGCGAACATCTCGTTGCCCGACGCCTGGAGCATCACGCGGTGGAACGCGACGTCGTGGACCAGGTAGGCGTCCAGGTCCGCCGCCCGTCCGGCCGCAGCCATCTCGGCCGCGAGCACGGTCAGTTCGCGGCACTGGGCCGGCGTGGCCGCCGCCGCCGCGAGGGCGGCGGCGACCGGCTCGACGGCGGTGCGCAGCATCGTCAGCGAGCGCAGCTGGCGGGGCCGGTCGGCGCCGGCCAGGCGCCAGCGGATGACGGCGGGGTCGAAGACGTTCCACTCCTCGGTGCGGCGCACCGTGATGCCGACCCGGCGCCGGGACTCGACCAGGTGCATGGCCTCCAGCACGCGGACGGCCTCGCGGACGACGGTGCGGGAGACGCCGAAGTCGCGCTCGATCTCGTCGATGCGCAGCACCGTGCCGGGCGGGTGGACGCCGGAGGCGATGGCGGGGCCGAGTTCCGCCAGGACCCGGGCGTGCAGGCCGCCGTTCTCTCCCTGCCGATCCATGGCGACAGCCTATGCGGGATTGATTCGTATGACGATTTGATTTCGACCCCTTGAATAAGTAGTACCTATGCCGTTTCCTGAGGGCCGTCACCCGGACGAGGAGGTACCAGCGATGACGGACAACGGCCCGGACGGCCCGCGGCTGCCCCTGGTGGTGGTCATGGGGGTCTCCGGATCGGGCAAGTCCACCGTCGGCGGACTGCTCGCCGGGCGGCTCGGCGTCCCGTACGCCGAGGCCGACGACTTCCACCCGCCCGCCAACATCGCCAAGATGTCGGCCGGGCACCCGCTGAACGACGAGGACCGCGCCCCCTGGCTGGACGCGATCGCGGCCTGGATCACCGAACGCGGCGAGCGCGGCGGCGTGGTCAGCTGCTCCGCACTGCGCCGCCGCTACCGCGACCGGCTCCGCAGGGACACGCCCGGCCTGTTCTTCCTCCACCTCGACGGCCCCGAGGAGCTGATCGCCGGCCGTCTCGCGGCGCGGATGCAGCACTTCATGCCGGCCGGGCTGCTGCACTCGCAGTTCGAGGCGCTGGAACCGCTCGACCCGGACGAGGCCGGAGCGGTCGTCACGATCGACGGCGGGCCGCAGCAGATCACCGAGCGCGCCTTGGCGGCTCTCCCCCACTGAGCCCCCCGGAGCGCGCCCCGCACCCTCCGACACCCTCCCCCCACTGACAACGGAGTACCCACGTGTCTGCACTCAGCGCCGAGTTGCTGGCCGCGACGCCGGCGGCGACGGAGCCGATCACCAGCGCCGGCGACACCCGGCTCGCCGTCGCCGCGCTCGTCGGCATAGCGGTGATCGTCCTGCTGATCACCCGCTGGAAGATGCACGCCTTCCTCGCCCTGACCATCGGCACCGGTGTGCTCGGCGCCGTCGCCGGAGCGCCGCTGGCCAAGACGATCACCAGCTTCACCACCGGGCTCGGCACCACCGTCGCGGGCGTCGGCGTGCTCATCGCGCTCGGCGCGATCCTCGGCAAGCTGCTCGCCGACTCCGGCGGCGCGGACCAGATCGTCGACACGATCCTGGCGAGGACCAGCGAGCGCCGGCTGCCCTGGGCGATGGCCCTGATCGCCGGACTGATCGGCCTGCCACTGTTCTTCGAGGTCGGCATCGTGCTGCTGATCCCGGTCGTACTGCTGGTGGCCCGCCGCGGCAACCACTCCCTGATGCGGATCGGCATCCCGGCGCTGGCCGGCCTGTCGGTCATGCACGGTCTCGTCCCGCCGCACCCCGGCCCGCTCGCCGCGATCGACGCCATCCACGCCGACCTCGGCACCACCCTCGCGCTCGGCGTCCTCGTCGCCCTGCCGACCGTCGCGATAGCCGGACCGCTCTTCGGCCGTTTCGTGGACCGCTGGGTGCAGGTCACCCCGCCCGAGCACCTCACCCCCACCCGCGCCTCGGACGAGCTGGAGAAGCGGCCCGGCTTCGCCCCCACCGTGGCCACCATGCTGCTGCCGGTCGTGCTCATGCTCGGCAAGGCACTGGTGGACGTCCTGGTCGACGACCAGGGCAGCCTGGTCTTCCGCATCTTCGACGTCATCGGCTCGCCGCTGATCGCCCTGCTGGCGGCCGTCGTGCTCGGCATGTTCACCCTCGGCCGGGCGGCCGGCTTCACCAAGGAGCGGATCTCCACCACCGTCGAGAAGTCCCTCGGCCCGATCGCGGGCATCCTGCTGATCGTCGGCGCGGGCGGCGGCTTCAAGCAGACCCTCGTCGACGCCGGCATCGGCGACATGATCCTCGCCTGGTCCGACGGCTGGCACATCTCGCCGCTGCTGCTGGCCTGGCTGATCGCCGTCCTGATCCGGGTGGCCACCGGCTCCGCGACCGTGGCGACGATCTCCGCCGCGGGCCTGGTCGCGCCGCTCGCCGAGGGCATGACCTCCACCCACGCCGCGCTGCTGGTACTGGCCGTGGGCGCCGGGTCGCTGTTCTTCTCGCACGTCAACGACGCCGGGTTCTGGCTGGTCAAGGAGTACTTCGGGATGAGCGTCCCGAAGACCCTCAAGTCCTGGTCGGCGATGGAGACCCTCATCTCGGTGGTCGCGATCGTCTTCGTCCTGCTGCTCTCGCTGATCCTGTAGCCGGTCCGTCGAGGGCGGACCCCACCCCGCCTGGCCTGCGCCCTTCCCTGTTAGGTTCTTCGGGGTCCACCAGGGAAGGGCGCAGCCATGCCGTCACCGTCGTACACCGAAGCTCCGTACACCTCCCGGCTCGCGCCGGGCGTCCACGCCTACGTCCAGCCGGACGGCGGCTGGTGCCTCAACAACGCCGGGTTCGTCAGCGACGGCCGCACGACCCTGCTGGTGGACACCGCCGCCACCGAGCGGCGCGCCCTGCTGCTGCGCGACGCGCTGACCGCCGCCGGGGTGCCGCAGCCCTCGTACGTGGTCAACACGCACCACCACGGCGACCACACCAACGGCAACAGCGTCTTCGCCTCCGGCGCCCGGATCGTCGGCCACACGGCGTGCGTCAAGGAGCAGCTGGCCGCGGGGCACCAGCTGCACGCCATCTGGCCGGACGTGGACTACGGCGAGGTGCCCGTCGTCCCCGCCACGGTCACCTACGAGGAGCAGCTGACCCTGCACGTCGGCGACGAGGAGGTGCGGCTGCTGCACCCCGGGGTCGCCCACACGCTCGGCGACACCGTGGTGTGGCTGCCCGGGTCACGGGTGGTCTTCACCGGCGACCTGGTGTTCAACGGCGGCGCGCCCTTCGTCCTGATGGGCTCCGTGGCGGGCTCGCTGGACGCGCTGGAGATGCTGCGCTCGCTGGACGCCGAGGTGGTCGTGCCGGGCCACGGGCAGGTCTGCGACCCGTCGGCGTACGACACGACGGAGCGCTACCTGCGCTTCGTGACCGAGCTCGCGGCGGACGGCCACAAGGCCGGGCGGGAACCGCTGGAGGTCGCCAGGACCGCCGACGCCGGGGAGTTCGCGGCACTGCGCGAGCCGGAGCGGCTGGTCGCCAATCTGCACCGCGCGTACGCGGAGCTGGACGGGCTGCCGCCCGGCTCGCCGCTGGACCTGGCGCGGATCATCACCGACATGGCGGTGCTGAACGGCGGCCGGGTCCCGGAGTGCCTGGCCTGAGGCCCGCCTTCACCAGCGCGGCACCGCGGGGGTGACCCAGCCGGGCTCGGCGCGGCGCATGGCCTTGGCGTCGTCACGGTCGCGCAGGCCGCCGTCGTCGTCGAGCCAGCGGCGGTGCAGGGTCTCCAGGGCCGTACGGTCCAGCTCCACGCCGAGGCCGGGGGCGTCGGACACGGCCAGCCGGCCGCCGCGGAACTCGTGGCGGCGGGTGATGACGTCCTCGGTCTGCCACGGGTAGTGCGAGTCGCAGGCGTGGTGCAGGTTCGGCACCGTGGCGGCGACGTGGGTCATCGCGGCGAGGCTGATGCCGAGGTGGGTGTTGGAGTGCATGGACACCCCCACCCCGAAGGTGCGGCAGAGCGCGGCGAGTTCACGGGTGTTGCGGAGCCCGCCCCAGTAGTGGTGGTCGGAGAGCACGACCTGGACGGCCTCCTGGGCGAACGCCTCGGGGATCTCCTCGAACGTGGTGACGCACATGTTGGTGGCCAGCGGCAGGTCGGTGCGCGCCGCGACCTCGGCCATGCGGGCGGTGGAGGAGGTGGGGTCCTCCAGGTACTCCAGGACGTCGCCGAGCTCGTCCGCGACGCGCAGCGAGGTCTCCACGGACCAGGCGCCGTTGGGGTCCAGGCGCAGCGGCATGCCGGGGAAGGCCGCGGCCAGCGCCCGCACCGCGGCGATCTCCTCCTCGGGCGGGAAGACGCCGCCCTTGAGCTTGAACGAGGCGAAGCCGTACTCGCGGACGAAGCGCCGGGCCTGCGCCACGACACCCTCCGGGTCGAGCGCCGCGCCCCAGTCGTCCTTGAGGCCCTGCCCGTCCGGGTGCTCCGCCCAGCGGTAGAAGAGGTAGGCGCTGTAGTCGACGGTGTCGCGCACCTTGCCGCCGAGCAGCGCGTGCACCGGGAGCCCGAGCGCCTTGCCGAGCGCGTCGAGGCACGCCACCTCGAAGCCGGAGACGACCGACAGCAGCACCTTGTCGGCGGTCTGGACGCCGCGCAGCCCGCCGGCGTCCACGGCGTCCGAGGTCTCCTGGGGCGGTGCGCACACCAGGTTGGCGAGCGGCACCAGGTTGTTCAGGTCGCTGACCTCGCAACCGGGCAGCGCGTCGGCGAGCTGCCGGGCCGGCTCCAGGTAGCGGGCGTCGCCGTAGGTCTCGCCGACGCCGGTGATCCCGGTCTCGGTGGTCACCTCGATGATCAACCGGGGCGTGAACGGCTGGTGAACACCTTGGGTGTTGAGGAGCGGCGGGTCGGAGATCAGGACGGGGGTGAGTCGTACGTCCGTGATCGTCAGGTCCCTGCGGTGTGTCATCAACGCCCACCCTCGTTGTTCACATACATGATTGAGATGCGTCTATCAGAATCGGACCCTAGGTCCCCTCCCCAAACTCGTCAAGAACGCACAGGTCCGGACACGGATCGCACCCCGGCGACGCCGACCGGGCGGCAGCCACGCCGGCACGGGCGGCGGCGACACCGCCCGCCGCGGCGCGGGGCGTTGCCCATGCCGCCGGCCCGGCCGCGGCGTCCCAGAGGGCGAAGCGCACGGCGCCGGGTGCGGACGCCGCCGTTGGCCCGAGCCCCGCACACCGGCGGCGTGCCGGACGGGGGTGGCCTCCGGGAAGCGGCTCGCGACGCGCGGGCCACCGGGCACGTCGGCGACCGCGTCCAGACCTGGGCCGGGTCCCGGGCGAGGTCCGGGGCGAGGTCGGGGCCGGGTCCCCCTCGGCGCGCCGCGCGGGGCGACTCCCCCGCGCCGATGCGGCGCGGCACGCGGTGCGGGTCGGCCGCGTGGGCGTCGGCGAACGCGCGGGGAAAGGCGTCCCGGTCGACGGCGCAGCCGAAAGCGCCGCCGCGGCCGGGCCGCAGAGGCAGTCGGGCGCGGTGGGCGGGATCATGGCCGCACGTCCCGCGGCGCCGCCGGGCGCGGGCACCTCGGTGCGCGCGGCCGCCGGTTCACGCGGTGGACTGGACGACATACCGACTGGTCGGCATGATGTCGGGGACAGGTTCGGCAGTGGCGAGGAGCATGATGAGCGGTACGGAGAACCCACCGGGGCTCGACCTGGACCGGCTGCGGCGGTACCTGGACGCGCAGCGGCCCGGCCTGCTGCACGGCGCGCTCGACGGCGAGCTGATCGAGGGCGGGCGGTCCAACCTGACCTACGCCGTGACCGACGGCATCGCGCGCTGGGTGGTCCGGCGGCCGCCGCTGGGACACGTCCTGGCGACCGCGCACGACATGGGCCGCGAGCACCGGGTGATCAGCGCCCTGCGCGACACCTCCGTGCCCGTCCCCGGCGCCGTGCTCCTGTGCGAGGACCCCGAGGTCCTGGGCGCGCCCTTCTATGTCATGGACTTCGTGGAGGGCACGCCCTACCGGACCGAGAAGCAGCTCACCGAACTCGGCCCCGCGCGCACCCGCGCCATCGTCCTCGACCTGGTGGACACGCTGGTCGCGCTGCACGCCGTCGACCCCGTCACGGCCGGGCTCGCCGGCTTCGGCCGCCCCGACGGGTTCCTGGAGCGCCAGCTGCGCCGCTGGGGCAAGCAGCTCGACGCCTCGCGCAGCCGCGACCTGCCGGGCATCGACGAGCTCGCGGCCGCCCTGGGCACGCGGCTGCCCGCCTCCGGCCCCGCGGCGGTCGTGCACGGCGACTACCGGCTCGACAACGTGCTGGTCGGCTCCGACGACACCATCAGGGCCGTCCTGGACTGGGAGATGTCCACGCTCGGCGACCCGCTGACCGACCTCGGCCTGCTGCTCATGTACGGCGAGCTGCGCCCGACCCCCGGCACGCCGGTGTCCGTCACCGGCGGCGCCCCGGGTCACCCCTCGGCCGCCGAGCTGGTCGAGCGCTACGCCGCCGGATCGGGACGCGACGTGTCGGCGGTGGCCTGGTACACGGCCTTCGCGTACTTCAAGCTCGCGGTCATCCTCGAGGGCATCCACTACCGCTTCACCCTCGGCCAGACCGTCGGCGCCGGCTTCGACCGGATCGGTGCCGTCGTCCCGGCCTTCATCGACAACGGCCTGCGCACACTTGAGGAAGGCTGACCATGGACTTCGCGTACGACGCCAGGACCGAGGAACTGCGCGGGCGGCTGCTCGCCTTCATGGACGAGCACGTGTACCCCGCCGAGCCGGTCTTCCACCGGCAGCGCGAGGCGGCCGAGGGCGACGCGGTCTGGTCGGCGCCGCCGGTCGTGGAGGAACTGAAGGCGACGGCGCGGGAGCTGGGCCTGTGGAACCTCTTCCTGCCCGGTGAGCGCGGCGCGGGCCTGACCAACCTCCAGTACGCGCCCCTGGCCGAGATCACCGGCCGCAGCCCGCACCTCGCCCCGCCCGCCCTCAACTGCGCCGCCCCGGACACCGGGAACATGGAGGTGCTGAACGAGTTCGGCACCGACGAGCAGCGCAAGACCTGGCTGGAGCCGCTGCTCGCCGGGGAGATCCGCTCGGCCTTCGCGATGACCGAGCCGGACGTGGCCTCCTCGGACGCGACGAACATCGAGACCCGGATCGTGCGCGACGGCGGCGACTACGTCGTCAACGGCCGCAAGTGGTACATCTCCGGCGCGATGAACCCGAAGTGCGCGATCTTCATCGTCATGGGCAAGACCGATCCCACCGCGGACCGGCACCGCCAGCAGAGCATGATCCTCGTGCCGCGCGACACGCCCGGCCTCGAAGTCCGGCGCGGCATGCGGGTGTTCGGCTACGACGACGGGGACCACGGCGGCCACGCCGAGGTGGCCTTCCACGACGTTCGGGTGCCGGCGGAGAACCTGGTCGGCGAGGAGGGCGGCGGCTTCGCCATCGCCCAGGCCCGGCTGGGCCCCGGCCGCATCCACCACTGCATGCGGCTGATCGGCATGGCCGAGCGCGCGGTGGAGCTGATGTGCCGGCGTGCCACCGGGCGGGTCGCGTTCGGCAAGCCCCTGGCCGCGCAGGGCGTCGTCCAGGAGTGGATCGCCGAGGCCCGCGTGGAGATCGAGCAACTGCGGCTGCTGGTGCTGAAGACCGCGTGGCTGATGGACACGGTCGGCAACCGCGGGGCGCACACCGAGATCCAGTCCATCAAGATCGCCACTCCGGCGAAGGTAGGCCTGATCCTCGACCGCGCCATCCAGGTGCACGGCGCGGGCGGCGTCAGCCAGGACTTCCCGCTCGCCGAGCTGTACGCGGCGGCCCGCACGCTGCGTCTGGCCGACGGGCCGGACGAGGTCCACAAGCGGTCGCTCGCCCGACGTGAACTGAAGCGGTACGCCCCCCGGGAGGGCTGAGCGTCACACGCTTGCGAAGGCGCCCCCGGGTCCCCCGCCCGGGGGCGCCTTCGTGTGCGGGAGCGGTGCGCGGCCGGCCCGGTCAGGCGGCCCGGCTGCCCACGCCCAGCGCCTGCGCGTCCTTCCCGCCCCGCGTCTCGCCGTCCGCGACGAGGTGGACCGCCCCGGGGCCGGTGCCGGCGCGGCGGGTGGCCCGCAGCAGACGGGTCGCCGAGACCGCCGCGGCGGCCACGAGCAGCAGGTTGCGGGCGGTCAGCACGCCCACGGCCAGGACGGACCCGTCGAGCAGGTCGCGGAAGAGCAGCGGGAAGTCCAGGGTCGTCAGCACGGTCGCGGCGACCAGGAGGGCGGCGACCGGCCGCTGCGAGGTGCCGCGGTGCAGCAGGCAGACGGAGGCCAGGCCGATCAGCCAGATCAGGTACTGCGGGCTCAGGACGCGGCTGGTGACGACGAAGAGCAGCACCGCCGTCAGTGCCGCGTCCGGCAGCACCCAGGGCCCCCTGCGGTCGGCCCGCCGCCACCACCACAGCAGCCAGCAGAAGGCCAGGACCGTGCAGGCCTCGCTGGCCCAGACCGCCTCGCGGATCCAGGGGCCGACGAACTCCATGGAGCCGTCGCGCGGCATCCACCGCCCCGACCAGCCGAAGTGCCGGGCGACGTGGAACGGCAGCGCCGCCGTCGCCTCGACCTCGATGCCGCGTTCGCGCTGCGCGGCCAGGAAGTCGAAGGCCCCGGGCATGGCGACGGCGAAGCCGAGGGCGACGGCCGCCGCGGTCGCCGCCGCCGTGAGGACCGCGGTACGGGCCCGCGGGCCGGCCCGCAGTCCGCCGAGCAGGAGCAGCGGCCAGGCCTTGACCATGGCGCCGAGCCCGACGAGCATCCCGAAGGCGAGGTCGGCCCAGCGGCGCCGGGTGCCCGCCGCGATGAGGGCGCCCATGGCCGTGGCGGTCACGAAGACGTCGAAGCGGCTCCAGGGCAGCGTGATCAGCAGCGGCAGGCCGCCGATCCACATCCACGCGGCCGCCGTGCCGGGCCCCTTGCGGAGCAGGACGGCGGTCACGACGGCGTCGCACAGCGCGCAGCAGACGATGAACGCGTGGCCGTAGTCCAGCAGCGGCACCAGGCCCGGGGCGAGCAGCGGGAGCGCGGCACCGGGCGGGTACTGCCAGGTGACGTCGGCGACGGGGAAGACACCGGTGCGCAGCACCGCGTACCAGCCCGTGTACACCTCCGAGACCGACGGGTCGAGGTCTCCGAGACCGCTGAACGGGCCGAGGCGCAGCGACGCCCCCACGAGCAGCAGCCGGGTCACCGCCCAGGCCGTCCACTGCCCGCGTGCGTCAAGGCACCACCGCATCGTTCGTTTCTCCCCCTGTTCGGCGGTCCGGCCTTTGGAGAAGAGACGATCCAGGCGGCGCACAGGTTGCTCGCGGGTGATCAGCTGTTGACGACCACCAGTCGTCCCGTCGTCCTGCCGTCCGCGACGCGCTGCACGGCGTCGGCGGCGCCGGTGAGCGGGACCCGCTCGCTCACCAGGGGTTTGATCGCGCCCTCCGCGGCCAGCCGGGTCAGCTCGTCGTGGCAGCGCCGGACCGCGGCCGGGTCGTGGGCGTTGTAAAGGCCCCAATGGAGGCCGAGGACGGCGTAGTTCTTCACGAGGGCGTGATTGAGCCCGGGACTGGGGATGGTGCCGCTGGTGAAACCGACGACGACGATACGGCCCTCGAAGGCGATGCACTTGGTGGACCGGGTGTAGGCGTCGCCGCCGACCGGGTCGTAGACCACGTCGGCGCCGCGCCCGCCGGTGGCCTCCTTGACGACGGAAACGAAGTCCTCGCTGTGCCGGTCGACGACGACGTCGGCACCGAGCTCCCGGGCGGCCTTGGCCTTCTCCGGGCCGCCGACGACGCCGATGACCGTGGCGCCCGCCGCCTTGCCGAGCTGGACCGCGGCGCTGCCCACACCGCCCGCCGCGGCGTGCACGAGCAGGGTCTCGCCCGCTCGCAGGCCGGCGCGCCGGTGCAGGCCGAACCAGCCGGTCTGGTAGCCGATGTGGAGAGCGGCGGCCTCCGCGTCGTCCAGCGCCTGCGGCGCGGGCAGCACACCGGCGGCCGGGACGACGGCCCGCTCGGCGAAGGCGCCGCCGGGCAGCGCCGCGGGGGTGATGACGCGGTCGCCGGCGCGGTGTCCCTCGACGCCCTCGCCGACGGCGGTGATCTCGCCGCAGAACTCGACACCGGGGGTGAACGGCAGCGGTGGCCGGACCTGGTAGTGGCCGCGGCACAGCAGCGCGTCGGGGAAGTTGACCGCGGCCGCGCGCACCGTGAGCAGCAGCTCGCCGGGGCCGGGCTGCGGGTCGGGGAGGTCCTCGAGGCGCATCGCCTCGCGCGGCTCCCCGTTCTCGTGCACTCGCCATGCCTTCATGCGGTCCGCTCCCGGCTCCTGTTCAGGGCTGCCGCACGGAGTGCAGCAGCATGTCGGCGAAATCGGCGGCGACCTGGCCGGCGGACAGCGGTCCGTCCTCGCGGTACCAGGTGCCGAGGTGGTGCACCGCGCCGAAGAAGAAGTCCACGACGAGGTCGGGCCGGGCCTCCGCCCGGAACACCCCCTCGCGCTGTCCCTCCTCCACCAGCGCGCGGAACTTCTCGTGGTAGCGGCGGCGGTCGGCCCGCACCGCCTTCTGCTTCTCCGGGCTCAGCTGGTGGATGGACCGGAAGAAGATCTTGGTGTCGTCGAGGTTCTGGATGCTGGTGACGACGACGTCCGCGGCGGCCTCGACCAGGCGCCGCTGCACGGGCTCGTCCTTGTCCGCGATCGACTCCAGGCGCTCCATCTGCAGCCGCAGCACCCGGCCGTAGATCTCGTGCAGGAGGTCGTCCTTGCTGCCGAAGTAGTGGTACAGCGCGCCCTTGGTCACTCCGGCGGCCTCGACGATCTCCTGCACCGAGGTCCGGTCGTACCCGCGCTCGGCGAACAGCCGGGTGGCCTCGGCGAGCAGCCGCTGCGGGACAGCGGTGGCGGCCGCCTTCGGTGGTGTCGTACTCCGTGCCATGGCCTGCCCTCTCTCCGTACGGTGCGCGGGACAGCGTACCGAGCGGTATGTCGTCAGTCCGCTCGTGCCCGCAACTCCCGGCGCAGGATCTTGCCCGTGGCGGTCTTGGGCAGCTCGGGCAGGACCTCGATCGCGCGGGGGTACTTGTACGCCGCGAGCCGGTCCTTGCAGTGGGCGATCAGCTCCCCGGGGGACGCGGCGGCGTCCGGGCGCAGGCTGACGTACGCCTTCACGGACTCGCCGCGGTAGGCGTCGGGGACGCCCACGACGGCGGCCTCGCGCACCGCGGGGTGCGTGTAGAGGACGTCCTCGACCTCGCGGGGCCACACCTTGAAGCCGGAGGCGTTGATCATGTCCTTCTTGCGGTCGACGACGTAGACCCAGCCGTCCTCGTCCATGAAGCCGATGTCGCCGGTGCGCAGCTCGCCGCCGGGCAGGGCCGCCGCGGAGGCCTCCGGCAGCCGCCAGTACCCGGGGACGACCATCGGACCGCGCACCACGATCTCGCCGTGCCCACCGAAGGGCAGGTCCGCGCCCTGTTCGTCGACGATCCGCACGAGGGTGTCGGGACCGGGGACGCCCACCGAGAGCGTGCCGGAGACCGGGTCCACCGGGGCCTCCAGATGGGGCGGGGTGCTGGTGGCCGGGGCGGTGCACTCGGTGAGGCCGTAGCCGTTGTGGAGGTAGTGCCCGAAACGCTCCCGGAAGGCCTCCACCAGGGCGGGCGGCAGCGGCGCGCCGCCGGAGTACAGCAGCTGGAAGGAGGCGAAGTCCTCCGGCACGGCCTCCGGGTGGGCCATCAGCGCCATGTAGGCGGTGGACGGCCCGACCATGTAGGCGGGACGGTGCTCGCGGAGCGCGTCCAGGACGACGCCCGTCTCGAAGCGGTAGGCGAGGGCGACCGTCGCACCCGCGGCGATGCCGGCGGCGAGCTGGCAGACCATGCCGGTGATGTGGAACAGCGGCGCCAGCGCGAAGATCGTCGCCCCCTCGGGGAGCACGCTGTGGGCGCGCTGCCGGTCGGCGTTGAAGCTGATGTTGCCGTGGGTGTTCATCGCGCCCTTGGGCACGCCGCTGGTGCCCGAGGTGTAGCTGATCAGCGCGACGTCCCCGCCGGTGAGCCCGGGGCCGGCCAGGGCGGGACCCACCGTGCCGGCGTGGGCGGCGGCGAGCAGGTCCTCGGCGTCCTCCGCACCCCCGGTACTCCCGGCACCGGTCCGCCGCTTTGGCAGAACCCGCTGGTCGTCGCGGGTCTGCAGGTCGAGCTCGCTGGTGGTCAGCGGGATGCGGACCGGGGAGTCCGCGGCCGTCTTGCGGATGTAGGCGTCCCAGGCGCGCTCGGAGCACACCAGCGCGGCCACGTCGGCGTCGCGCAGGATGTGGCCGAGCTCGTGCTCCTTGTACATCGGGTTGACCGGGACGACGCTGCCGCCGGCCTTCCAGGCGGCGAGCAGGGCGACCGCGAACTGCGGGATGTTCTGCAGCACGATCGCGAGCCGGTCGCCGGTCGCGAAGCCGCGTCCGATGAGGTGGCGGGCGAGCCCGTCGGAGAGCTCGTCGAGCTCGCGGTAGGAGATCCGGGCGTCGAAGTAGGCGAGCGCGGTGCGGTCCGGCACCCGCTCCACGGTGGCGCGGAAGGTGTGCAGGAGGGTCGGCGGCGGGTCGGGGAGGGTGCGCAGCTCCTGCCTGAAGTGCTTGAGCCAGGGCTTGCTCTCGTACGAGGTCATGCCGCTCCCCCCTCCTCCAGCTTCCGCTGCATCCGGTTCATGGCGTCGATCCAGTGGTCGGTGTCGCCGGCCCGGGCCGCGTAGTACCCGGCGGCCTCGGGGTGCGGCAGGATCAGGAAGCGCTCGTCGGCGATGCCCTGGAGCACGGCCTCCACGACGTCCTCCGGTTCGATGGCGCCGGGGGCGAGGACGAGCTCGCCGGCGTGGCCGGCCGCGCGCAGCATGTCGGTGCGCACGCCCTGCGGGCAGACGGCGTGGACGCGGACGCCGCGGTGGCGGTAGGTGACGGCCAGCCACTCGGCGAAGGCGAGGGCCGCGTGCTTGGTGACGGAGTACGGGGCGTCGCCGACCATGGTCAGCAGTCCGGCGGCGGAGACGGTGGCCACGAAGCGGCCCTCACCGCGCTCCAGCCACTCCGGGAGCAGTTCGCGCGCCGCCCGGACGTGCGCCATGACGTTGACGTCCCACACGTGCTGCCAGACCTCGTCGTCGGCCTCGGGGCCGGCCATGGAGCCGATACCGGCGTTGGCGCAGAACAGGTCGATGTGGCCGCCCAGCGCCTCGCGGGCCGGCCCGACCACGCCCGAGGCGTCACCGGGCAGGCAGATGCCGCCGATCTCCTCGGCGACGGCCTCGGCGGCGGCCTTGTTCAGGTCGTTGACGACGACACGGGCGCCCTCCGCGGCGAATCGGCGGGCCAGCGCCGCACCGATCCCGCCCCCCGCACCGGTGACGACCACCCGGGCATCGCGCAGCGCTTCCATCGCGTCTCCTTCGACTCGTACGGCTCCCTTCGCATACTAAGCGGTCGGTCAGAGAGAGGGAAGGTCATGCCGCCCGGACACGGGCCGGGGCCCGGCCGAAACGGCCGGGCCCCGGATCGCGGCACGGGCGGTCGCACCGGGTCAGCGGTGCGCGGCGAACTCCACGACCTGCTGGTAGGTCGGGCGGTTCTGCCAGCTGATCTTGCCGTGCTTGATGCCGCCGAGCGGCCGCTGGATCACGGTGTCGGCGCACCACTGGTCGCCTGCCGAGCAGTTCTCGTCGCCCGGGTAGACCTGGGCGGCGGTCGCCGCCGCGGCCTGCTTCAGGGTGGTGATCAGAATGTCCCGGCAGGCGCTGAGCGAGCCGCCGCCGCAGTAGCTCCTGGCCAACCCGCCCTGGACGGGCTCACCGAGGACCTGGCGGATGTCCTTGTCGACATAGGACCACCAGCCGTACTGGAAGGCGCTCCCGGCGTGCGCGCCGGTCGGGCCGTGCCCGGCCGAGGGCGACTCGTCGACGGTCAGGTTGGCGGTGAGCGCCGCGTACAGCCCGCTGCCGAGGCCCGGTTCGAACTCGGCCTTGACCAGCAGCGGCCACCACGCGTCCAGGATGCGCACCGCGTCGGCATTGGCGTAGGTGTGCGAACCCGCCGAGGTCTCCTTGCGCTTGGCGCCCGCGGTGACCCAGTCGCCGAGCTTCGTGACGGCCGCGGCGGCCGCCGGGTCGGAGACGGCGCTGCTGCGGATCACCTTCAGCAGGTTCGGCAGCACGTCCTCGCCGCGCAGATCCGTCAGCGCCGCGTCGGCCATCGCCCGGGTGAGCTGCGCCCTGGTGACCCCGCCCGCGGCGACGAGCTGCTTGACCCGGTCGTCGAGCAGGTCCCCGCGGTGCACCGAGCCGTTGCCGAACCCGGCCGCGTCGTACCCCTTGGCCTGCCGGTTGTTCCAGGAGACGTAGTAGTCCTGGTCGACGGACTGCGGGTGCTGGGCAGTCGGTGTGTAGTCGGCGGTGTTGTGCGCGGGGTCGAAGCCCTGCCACTCGTACGCGCTCTCGGCGCGGACCGGGAAGGTCGCGTCGACGCCGGTCTGCCGGACGGGGTTGTCGCCGCTGTTGTAGTACGCCGTGTGCTGGGAGTCGGCGTAGAACCAGTTGAAGGTGTAGTTGATGTGCTGCACGGCCTCCTCGAAGGAGGCGGGACCGGTGACCGCGGACGGGTCGTTGAGCATCTGGAAGCCGACCACCGAGTCGGCCTCGTGCATGTAGGAGCTGCGCAGGCTGGTGAACGCCACCTTCTTGCCGCCGACGGTCCCGCGGTACTCCACGGTCCCGTACTTGGTCCGGTAGACCTGCATCCGGTACGAGCCGGCGGCCGTGCCGTCGGCGGTGGTCGGCGTCCAGGAGTTGCTGCGCTCCAGCTTCTCCATGGGCGTGCAGGTGCCGTGGTAGAGGTAGTGGACGTCGTCCTGGCACAGCTCGACGGCGTAGGTGTCGGTGATGTCCTGGGCGGAGGTCGTCGCGCTCCAGGCGAAGTCCGGGCCGCGGCCCAGCTCCACGTACATGCTCAGACCCGCGAAGGAGGCGCCGCGGGCGCTGATCCCGGGCCCCTGGATCTCCTGCAGCATGAGCAGCTGCGGCGCGAAGTAGCCGGTCTGCGGGCCGAAGACGGCGACCGGGTGGCCGCTCGCGGTGTGTGCGCCGCTCACCAGCAGGGCGTTGGACATGCCCCGGGTGTTGGCCGACAGGGCCGTATTCGCCGCACTCCTGGACGCGGCGGCGGCCTTGGCGGTCGCGCCGGTGCCGGTGCGGTCGTAGACCAGCGGTTCCTCGGTGACCGAGCCGGCGTCGGGCATCGCCGTGCCGCGCGGGTTGTCGGGGCGCACGGCGTACGGGAAGCTCTCCCCGTTGTGGACGGTGAGCACCGCCTCGGGGTCGTCACGCTCGCGGAAGGACTCCCACACCTTGGTGCCCTCGGTGACGCCGTACTTCTCCTGGGCCGCCAGCAGCGACAGCGCGTTGGTCACCTCGCCGCCCCCGCCCGTGCCGAAGAGGGCGCCGATCACGGAGGCGAGCGCCACCAGGTCGGTGGGCTTGAACTTCTCTATGGTGCCGGCGTTGGTGATCGCGTCCTTGTGACCGGTCAGCACGTACTCGCCGGGGAAGTAGCGGCCGCTGTCGGATGCGGCGATGTAGGCGTTGACGCCGTCCACGTACGCGCTGACGTCCGCGTACGCCTGCTGGCCGCGCGCGCCGTTGTGGGAGGCGATCCAGTCGATCTGGGCCTGCAGATCGGCCTCGGTGTACGGGGCCGCGCGCCAGAACTGCTGCTCCAGGCCCTGGTTGGCCAGGGCGCCGCCGGCGAACGAGGTCAACTGCCCCCGGCCCACGTGCCGGAAGAGGTCCATCATCCACAGGCGGTCCTGCGCCGCGGCGTACCCCGCGCCGAACTCCGTGCCGTAGCGGGTCGTCCCGGAGATGTGCGGGACACCGGTCTTCTTGTCGCGCGTGATCGTCACGTCGCTGCGGGGCGAGACGGTGGACGCCACCTGGCCGGCGGGGACGCCGAAGGACGCGTCGTTGAAGAAGGTGTTGATCGTGGCGTTCGTCAGGCCCTGGTACCCGGTGGCCAGATTGGCGTACGGCCCGAGCTGGTCCTCCGCGTGGTCGGGCTGGGTGCCGAAGATCTGGTTGAGCAGGATCTGGGCGAGAGTGGCGTTGCCGTTCTCCCCCGGCGGCAGGATGTCGGAACACTGCCCCTGGCAGTAGTCGTTGGGCGTGGCGGCGGCCGCGGGGGCCGCCCATGGGAGCGGCGCGAGCAGGCTCGCGCCCAGTACGAGCACCGCCGCGGCGGCACCCGCTCTCAGTCTTGACCTGAACCTGTCAATCTGCACACGCATGACCGCTCCTCCCGAAGGCCGGTGTGACGCAGATTACTTCGAAGTTGACCCACGAGTAAGATGAACATGCGTCACGTTTTGAGCACACGAGATCGGCCGGAACTCACCGCACCGGGGATGGATCCGGATCGCCGTCCGTTACGTCCATTGGACAGCGATGCGAACCCGATGACGGAGGTGGCATGCCATGGCCGGATTCCGAAGTCTCGCGAGACAGGTGCGCGACCCGCGGTGGTCCCCCACCCAGCGCCGCACCTACCTGCGGCGATGCCTGGAGCGCTTCGCTCCGTACGGGCACCGCGCGACCTGGGACCACCTGTGCGCCCGCGCCGGGTTCGCCCCCCACGACCGCGAACCCGACCCGGCCCGCCTGCTGTCCGCACTCGCGGAGCTGGAGGAGGCGCGGGCCGTCTGGCTCGCGTACGAACGGGAGTTCGCCGCCCGCCGCAAGGAGGAGAAGTTCTCCGGCATCCGGCAGCCCGGCGCGCTCGACGACTGGCACCGGCGCACCTGGGGCGGCAACGGGGTCGCCTGGTGCGACGATCCGCTCACGCACCCCTCCGACCGGCTCGCGGACGTCCTGCGCCGCATCATCACGGCGATCGACGCGGGGGCGGGGCGCGCCTGCCCGGTCTGCGCGCAGGAGCGGCTCCTGTGGCGCGACCGTCTCAACCACTATCCCGGCGCGGGACCGGTGTGCGCGCACTGCGGGATCGTGGTGCCGCTTCCCGTCCTGACGGGGGCGGCGGTGGCCGCGGCACGGGGGGAGTTGCTTGCCGCCGCGGGCTGACCCGACGCTGCGCTGGCTGTCCGGGTGGGTTTTCCCCGCCCGCCCTCCCGTGTGCCCCAGGAAGTCCGGGCGCCCCGGCGCGCGTTTCGTGGGGGCCGGGTGCGGGGCCTCCGGGGCCGGCCATTCTGGACAGCACATTTAGGTGCCTCAAGCACCCTCAACTGATCACCCCGGGTCATGCACCCAAATATGCTCCACAGTCCAGAACACCCACCCCTACGACCCCGCCCCCTCCGCTGTGTTCGCGCCTGATCCCCGGAGGGGGGTATGGAGGCGGACCGTGCTCGGGCCACCGCTGGCGCGCCGCACGCCAGCCGCCCAGGCAACCGCCGCCTCGCCCCCGCACCGGCAGTGGCGTTCGGCACGGCCTCGGACGAGACAATCTGGTCGAGCCACTTGCAGGCGCCGCCAGCGCACAGGACCGGACGACCTCACCGCCCGCAGCCGCGTCTACCCCCTGCTCCCTGTGGAACCCGCCGCCGCGCAGGACCCCATGAGACCCGCGATCCGCCCCTCGCAGACACACCGCACGCCAGCCGCCGAGTGGAGTTCGACGCGGCCGGCAAGACGACCCGGCCGAGCCACTCGCAGGCGCCGCCGAGCGCACAGGACCGGACGACCTCACCGCCCGCAGCCGCGTCTACCCCCTGCTCCCTGTGGAACCCGCCGCCCGGGAAACCCCATGGGACGCGCCCTCACAGCCGGTCGGCCCGTGTCCAGGCAACCGGGGGCACCCGGACCGCCTCCATACCCCCCACCGGGGATCAGGCGCGACAACCTACGGAGGGGGCGGGGTCGTAGGGGTGGGTGTTCTGGACTGTGGAGCATATTTGGGTGCACAACCCGGGCCGAGATGAGCAGGTACCCGAGGCACCGAAATGTGCTGTCCAGAATGGCCAGCCCCGGAGGCCCCGACCCCGGCACCCCACGAAACGCGCGCCGGGGCGCCCGGACTTCCTGGGGCACACGGGCGGGCGGGCGGGGAAAAAACCCACCCGGACAGCCAGCGCAGCGCAGGGGCTGACACCTACCGGAGGGTAATGCGACGATGCCGTCGCAGGTCCATCGACGTGGGACGGGACGGTACCGGCATGGCCGAGCTGCACGATCTGACCGCACGGGAGCAGGGCGCCGCGATCCGGGCCGGGGAGGTGTCCCCGGTCGAGCTCACCGACCACTACCTGGCCCGCGTCGACCGCCTCAACGACACCGTCGGCGCCTACATCACGGTCACCCCGGAAATCGCCCGCAAGCAGGCCGCCGACGCCGAGTCGGAGACGCTGGCGGCCCGCCGCGAGGGCCGCCACGAGGAGTTGTCGCCGCTGCACGGCGTGCCCGTCCCCGTGAAGGACCTCAACTTCGTCGCGGGCGTGCGCTGCACGCTCGGCTCGCGGGCCTACGCCGACCACGTACCGGACGTCGACGACCACGTCGCGGCGAAACTGCGCGCCGCCGGCACGGTCCTGCTGGGCAAGACCAACACCCCCGAGTTCGGACTGCCCTGCTACACCGAGAACCGGCTGGCCCCGCCCGCCCGCACCCCATGGGACCTGGAGCGGTCCGCCGGCGGCTCCAGCGGCGGCGCGGCGGCCGCCGTCTCCGCGGGGCTGGCGCCGGTCGCCCAGGGCAGCGACGGCGGCGGTTCCATCCGCATCCCCGCCTCCGTCTGCGGTCTGTTCGGCATCAAGCCGAGCCGCGGCCGGGTCAGCGCGGGGCCGGTGCAGCACGACGTCAGCGGGCTGAGCACGAGCGGACCGCTCGCCCGCACCGTCGCGGACGCCGCGACGCTGCTGGACGTGCTGGCGGGTGGGATGCCGGGCGACCCGTACGGCGCGCCGTCGCTGCCGCCCGGCGAGACGTTCGCCTCCTACGCCGCGCGGGAGCCCGGCCCGCTGCGGGTGGTGGGGCTGCCCCAGCCGCCGGTTCCGGGTGCCGAACTGCACCCGGACTGCCGTGCGGCGTACGACGGCACGGCGGAACTGCTGCGCGAGCTCGGCCACCAGGTCGACGAGGTGGATCTGCCCGTCGACGGCGCGATCCTGGACGCCTTCACCCGCGTGTGGGGCGTGATGGCCACCGTCTACCCGGTCGCGCCGGAGCAGGAGGAACTGCTGATGCCGCTGACCCGGCACCTGCGCGCCGAGGGCGCCAAGGTCTCGGGGCCGGACTTCGCGGCGTCGCTGTACGCGTTCCGCGCACTGGGGCAGTTGATCGCGGACGCGCTGCTGTCCTCGTACGACCTGGTGCTGACCCCGACGCTGGCGCAGCCGCCGGCGCCGGTGGGCCCCACGGGACTGCGTCACGACGGCGACCCGGCCGCGGAGTTCGCGGGGCTCGCGGCCTTCACGCCGTTCACGCCGATCTTCAACGCCACGGGCCAGCCGGCGGTGAACGTGCCGCTGCACTGGACCGAGGGGGGCCTGCCGATCGGTGTGATGTTCGGCGGCCGCTACGGGGACGAGGCCACGCTCATCTCGCTGTCGGCGCAGCTGGAGGCGGCCCGTCCGTGGGCCGCGCGCAGGCCCGCGCTCTGGTAGTCGCCGCGGCGGGGCGCGGCGGCTGCCCGGCGAGCAGCCGCCGCGCGCCCGGCCCCTGGTCGCCGAGTACGTCGCCGGGGTTGGACAGGGCGCAGCGGTCCAGGGAGAGGCAGCCGCAGCCGATGCAGTCGTCGAGGCTGTCGCGCAGCCGGGTCAGCTGCTCGATGCGGGCGTCGAGTTCGGACCGCCAGCCCGCGGACAGCCGTGCCCAGTCGGCCCGGTCGGGGGTGCGTCCCGCGGGCAGGCCGTCCAGGGCCTCGCGGATCGCCGCGAGGGGCATGCCGACCCGCTGGGAGGCCCGGATGAAGGCGACCCGGCGCAGCGCGTCGCGGGTGTAGCGGCGCTGGTTGCCGGCGGTGCGCCGGCTGCGGATCAGTCCTTTGGACTCGTAGAAGTGCAGTGCCGAGACCGCCGCGCCGCTGCGTGCGCTGAGCTGGCCGACGGTCAGTTCGCGTTGTTCGGTGGGGAGGGCGGCCATGCCCCGACTCTACGAGAGCGTCGTGAGTTTCTTGCGGCGCGGGACGCTCGCCCGCCACAGCCGGGCGCAGGACATCGCGGCCGCGCCGACGAGCAGGGCGTTGCGGATCGCGACGACGCTGGTGCCCTGCCAGGAGTTGCTGACGACCTCCTCGAAGAACAGCGGGTAGTCGACCGTGGTGACGGCGGTGGCGAGCAGCAGCAGGACGGTCACCGGGCGCTGCGTCGTCTGCCGCATCGTCAGGCAGACGGCGGCGAGCCCGATCAGCCAGATCAGGTACTGCGGGCTGATGACGCGGCTGGTCACGGTGAAGAGCAGCACGGCGGTCATGGCGGCGTCGTAGGGGGTGGCCGGCGTCCAGCGGGCCGCCCTCAGCCGCCACACCAGCAGCCACACCAGGGCCGCGCCGGTGAGCGCGAGCGAGGCGGTGGCCACCCAGGTGACGTACGGGCCGATGAACTCCATGGAGCCGTAGTGCGCCCGCACCCGGCCGGGCCAGCCGAGCAGTCCCGCGACGTGCAGAAAGGTGCCGCCGAGCGACTCGACCTCGACCCCGCGGTGGTGCTGGGCGGCGACGAAGCCGGTGGCGCCGCGGAAGAAGACGGTCAGCACCGCGAGCAGGGCGGCCGCCGAGACGCCCACCGCGGTCCACGCCTGGCGGGTCGTGCGGCCCCGCGGGGTGCCGAGCACGGTGAGCGCGGGCCAGAGCTTGATCATGGCGGCGAGCCCGACGAGGGCGCCGCCCAGCCGGGGCCGCACGGGCACCGCGAGCAGCGCGCACACGGCGACGGCGGTGACCAGGAGGTCGTAGCGGGAGTAGGGCAGGTGCATCAGCAGGGGCAGCCCCAGCACCCACATCCAGGCCCCCGCGATGCTGCGGCCGGGCCGGTTCCACCCGGCCCGCAGGAGGGCGGCCAGCACGAGGGCGTCACCGAGGAGCGAGAGCAGGACGAAGCCCTGCAGGTAGCTCAGGCCCGGCAGCAGCGCGGGCGTCAGCATCACCAGGGCGGCGCCGGGCGGGTACTGCCATGTGACGTCGCGCACCGGGTACGTTCCGCGTTCGAAGCCGTGACTCCAGTGCTGGTAGAGGTAGTAGACCTCGCGCGCGATGTCCCCGTGCCCGGCCCGCAGCAGCGCGAGCATGACCACCCGGCTGGAGAGCCAGTACGCGCCGAGCGCGACCCAGGCCTGCGGCCAGGTGGACGGCCGCAGCAGGACGCGGCGTTCACCGGGGACGGACGGCCCGCTGCCGTACCGGACCTCCGTTGTGTCCCAGTCGTGCGGGCTGGTCTCCGTCCGGGCCTCGGCCACTGCCGCCTCCTCCACCGCCACAACGCCACATTCGGGGCATATGGCTATGCAAGATAGCCACAAACCGGACGGAGGCTTCGTGATACGCGCCGGAGGGCGGGGCGTTGACAGGGATCGGCCCGTCGCAGCATGCTGAGCAAGCGCTTGGACAGTACGGGAGGCATGACATGGGACAGCCCAGGATCTTCACGTCGGTGGACGAACTGAAGGCCGCCGTCGGCGAGGAACTCGGCACGACCGACTGGCTGGAGATCGACCAGAAGCGGATCGACCTCTTCGCGGACGCCACCGGCGACCACCAGTGGATCCACGTGGATCCGGAGAAGGCGGCGCAGGGCCCCTTCGGCACCACCATCGCGCACGGCTACCTGACGCTGTCGCTGATCCCCTCCTTCACCCCCGAACTGATGCGCGTCGAGGGCGTGAAGATGGGCGTCAACTACGGCGTCAACAAGGTGCGCTTCCCCTCACCCGTACCGGTGGGTTCGCGACTGCGTGCCACGGGCCAGGTGGCCGAGGTCACCGAAGTGCCCGGCGGAGCACAGCTCGTCGCCCGCATCACCCTTGAGCGCGAGGGCGGCGACAAGCCGGTCTGCGTCGCCGAGACGGTCGTGCGCTTCTACCTCTGAGGCCTCACTCCCGGCCTGAGCCGGCCGGGCCGTACCCGACCATGCGCAGGGCGAGATCGGCGTAGAGCGCGCCGATCCCGTCCGGCGTGCGGCGCCCGCCCGGGTTGAACCAGCGGGCCACGTCGATGCAGAGCGACAGCAGCGCGACGGTCGTGCCGGAGACGTCGGGGACGTCGAACTCCCCCGTCCGCACTCCGTCGCGCAGGATCGAGCGGACCGCCGCCTCGCTCTGCCGGCGCAGTTCCACGATCTCGGTGTAGTGCTCGGGGCCGAGCGCGCCCAACTCGTACTGCACGACCCGTCCGGTGGTGTGGTGCTCGGCGTGCCAGCGGACGAACGCGCGCACGGCGTCGGCCAGGCGCCCGGCCGGGGAGCCCTCGCCGCCGGCGGCGTCCTGGAGCAGCCCGAGGGAGAGCCGGTGGCCGACCACGCTGATCTGGTAGAGCAGCTCTTCCTTGGTCTTGTAGTGGATGTAGAGCGCCGCCGGGCTCATGCCGGCGCGGCCGGCGATGTCGCGGGTGGTCGTCGCGTGGTAGCCGCGCTCCGCGAACGCCTCGACCGCGGCGATGACCAGCCGCCGGGCGGCATCAGGGGTGATGCCGGTCCATGCCTCGGTCCGCTCCGACCGCTCCGCCTCCACGTCCATGGCGGACACCCTACATGCCCACTGAGCAAGCGCTTAGATTCCGAGCGGTCGGTCGAACGGGGACGGGCGGCGGCCGGGCCCGGTCAGAACGCCGAGACCCCGGTCAGGTCACGGCCGATGAGCAGCTTCTGGATCTGGCTCGTGCCCTCGTACAGGGTCATCACACGGGCGTCGCGCAGCAGCTTGCCGACCGGGTACTCGTCGATGTAGCCGTAGCCGCCGAACACCTGCAGCGCGTTGTTGGCGCAGCGCACGGCCGCCTCGCTGGCGAAGAGCTTGGCCTTGGACGACTCCGCCGCGAACGGCTGCCCGCGGTCGATGAGGTCGGCGACGCGCCAGGTCAGCAGGCGGGCGGCGTCCACGTCGAGGGCGATGTCGGCGATCAGCTCCTGCACCAGCTGGTGGGCGGCGATGGGCCGGCCGAACTGCTCGCGCTCCTTGGCGTAGCCCACGGCGGCGTCCAGGGCCGCCTGGGCGATGCCCACGCAGCCGGCGGCCACCGACATCCGGCCCTTGGCCAGTGCCGACATCGCCACCGAGAAGCCCTTGCCCTCGGGCGCGATCATCGAGGAGTCCGGTACGCGCACGTCCTCGAGCACCAGCTCGGCGGTCGCCTGGCCGCGCAGGCCGAGCTTGCCGTGGATCTCGCGGCGGGTGAGGCCAGGGGTGTCGGTGGGCACGAGGAAGGCGCTGACGCCCTTGTGACCGGGGGTGTCATTGGTGCGGGCGAAGAGCAGGACGACGTCGGCCCAGGTGCCGTTGGTGATGAACATCTTGGTGCCGTTGATCACCCAGTCGCCGCCGTCCCGGGTGGCCCGGGTGGTGAGGTGGGCGGCGTCCGAGCCGGTGCCGGGTTCGGTGAGGCCGAAGCAGCCGACGGCCTCGCCGGAGGTCAGCCGGGGCAGCCAGGATCGCTTCTGCTCCTCGGTGCCCCAGTGGGCGACGGACTTCGCGACGAGGCCGAGCGAGACCGAGACGATGCCGCGCACGGACGAGTCCCCGCGGCCCAGCTCCTCGGTGACCAGGCAGTACGCGAGGTGGTCGCCGCCCGAGCCGCCGTACTCCTCCGGGACGGTGAGGCCGAGGAAGCCCACCGCGCCCAGTTTCTTCACGATGCCGCGGTCCACGCTCTCGGCGCGGTCCCAGGCCATCGCGTGCGGCGCGATCTCGCGCTCGGTGAAGTCTGCGGCCAGGCGGCGGACCGCGGCCTGCTCCTCGGACAGCTCAAGGTTCACGACGCACCCCGGTGTTGATCCACTCGTTAATTAGCAGTGCTAGTTTCCTGCTCGCAGCCTCTACTATGTGCCGCATGGCCCGTCCCCGCAAGCCCCTGCTCAGCCGCGAGCGCATCGTCGCCGCGGCGCTCGCGCTGGTGGACGCGGAGGGGCTGGCGGCCGTCTCCACCCGGCGGCTCGCCGCGGAGCTCGGGGTCAGCGGGCCGAGCCTGTACAACCACTTCACGACGAAGGACGGGATCCTGGACGCGGTCGCCGACGCCGTCGTCGCCGAGGTGGACCTCGCCATGTTCGAGGACGGCCGCGACTGGCGTGACGCGCTGGTGGACTGGGCGCGGTCCTACCGCGCCGCCCTCGCCGCGCACCCCCACATCGTGCCGTTCCTCGCCCAGGGACCCGGCCGCCGCCCCGCGGGCCTGCGCATGGCCGACGCGGTCTTCGGCGGCATGACGGCGGCGGGCTGGCCGCCGGCCCACGCGACCCGGGTGGGCGCGCTCATGCGGTACTTCGTGGCGGGGTCGGCGCTGGGCTCGTTCGCGCGGGGGTTCGTCGACGACGCGTCCGCGTACGACCCGGCGGACTACCCGCACCTGGGGCAGGCGCACCTGCTGGCGGAACATCAGCAGCGGGTGGACGAGGGCGCGTTCGAAACCGGGCTGCGGGCCCTGGTGGACGGGCTGGCGGTGCAGTTCGCGGCGCTGCCGCGCTGAGCGGCCGGGGCCCGTTGTCGGTGGCCGGTGCGACGATCGGCCCATGACGGACACGGCCTTCGACTGGCGGTCCTTCCTCGTGCGCTGGAGCGAGGAGTGGGCCGACGCCCAGGACCCGGACGACTCCCTCTCCGAGGACGACGCGGCGGCGGTGCGCGACCGCTGGCTGGGCTTCGCCCCGGCGGACGCGGAGCGCATCGCTCTGGCGGAGGAGCGGCTGGGGCGCCGACTGCCGCCGTCCTACCGGGCGTTCCTCGAGGTGAGCGACGGGTGGCGGCACGCGGGCAGGACTGTCCCACGGCTCGTCGGCGCCGAGGGGACGCGGTGGTTCGAGGACGCCAGCGGGTTCGCGGACATCCACAGGGTCGATCCGGACGAGGTTCCGTCACCGCAGGACGTGGTCCGCGCCGGCATGTGGGGGCGGGCCCTGCACGTGAACGACACGTCCGACGCCGTCCACGTGCTCATGGACCCAGGCGACACGGACGAGGACGGGGAATGGGCAGTCTCCTGCTTCGACGTCTGGTCGGGACATCCGCCCACGCGGTACGCGTCGTTCCGGGATTTCATGGAGGGCGGGTACCGGGCGTTCCACCGGTCGTCCGTGATCCACAGCGCCCGCGGCGGAGGGGAGTTCGCCAACTCGACGACGCGGGCGCTGGACGCCGCGGTGGAGGACGCCCGGCGCGACGCACTGGGCGGACGGTACGAGCGGGCCGAGACGGCGCTCAGGGAGGCGGAGGAGTACGGACGGCCGGGCGCGGAGCCGCTGCGCGCCCAGATACGGCGGCTGCTGGTCGGAGGCCGGACGACCGGTCTCGGCGGGCCCGCGCTCGACCCCGTGTACGCGCACGACCTGTTGGCGCTCCTGGCCGCCGAGCACGTAAGGGACCGACGTGACGACGCCTCGTGGGAGTCGGTCGTACGGGATGCCTCCGGCGAGGTCCGCACCCTGGGCCAGGAGTTGCTGCGGAGCATGCGGGAGGAGACCTTCCGCTACACGGCGCCGGGCGCCTTCGGGGAGGCCGTCGACCGGGCGTGGGAGCAGGCGCGCTGGGGTGGCACCGACGAGGCATGGCGCACCCTGCGCGCCGCGCTGCCGGACTGGGAGCCGGCGGGTCCGGCTCTGCTCGCTCCGCTGGGTCTGCTCGCGGACCCGGTCCTCGGGCCGCTGATCACGCCGGAGCGCGGAGAGGAACTGCTGGCCACCCCGCGCGCCGGCGAGGCGGGAGTGAGGCCGCAACCCGCCGCCGACGCCGATCCGGCCGGCCTCCTCTGGCTCCCGTCCACCATGGGGAACCGACGCGGTTACCGCTTCGTCCTCGTGGAGGGCGCGCCCCCGGACGCGCTGCCCGGGCTGCTGGGGACGGAGGGGGACGACGGACTCCTCCGGGGCGCCTCCCGCACGAACTCGCGCTCCATGGGCGCGACACGCATGGCCGCCGGCAGCGCCGGCGGGGGCTGGTGCTTTGCCTTCGACGGGCTGCCGCCCGCCTTCGACGAGGCACGGTTCGTCTCGCCGGCGGCCGCCGCGTCCCGGGCCGGACGCGCCGTCGTGGTCTGGGGCTGCCCGGGAGGGGCCCACGGGTCGAGGTCGTCCGACCTCTTCCACCTGTCGGTCGCCGAGAAGGGCGAGGAGTCCTACGCGTTCACCGTGCACGGCACCGGGGTCCGGCGGAGCGGCAGTGTGCCGCCGGACCTCGATCCGGGTCGTCTCTTCTGCCCCGAGGACTTCCCGAGAGAGGGTGAACTGCGTGCCCTGGGGGCGATCGCCGCCGCGTTCGGGGTGACGCTGCCGCGCTTCGCCCTGACGCGGAGCCGCCTGCCGACCTTCACGACCCACGCGTGGACGCGGCCCCCGGGACCGGATGACGGGCAGGTGACCGTGACGGCCGGTCGAGGGTGAGCGGGCCTCAGAACACCACCAGGGCGCGGCCGCCGCGCCCCGCGAGCATCGCGTCGAAGGCGGCCGGGATGGCCTCCAGGGCGATGCGTTCGGTGACCATGGCGGAGAGGTCCAGGCGGCCGGCGCGGATGTGGCCGGCGAGGACGGGCAGGTCGCGGGCGGGGTCGCTGTTGCCGTAGACGCAGCCCGACAGCGTGCGGCCGAAGTGGAAGAGCTCCAGGGCGGAGAAGGACACCACATCCCCCTTGCCGCCGATGCCGACGACCGTTGTGCGGCCGCCCCGCCGCGTGGAGGACCAGGCGGCGCGGATGGTGTCCGCGCGTCCGACGCACTCGATGGCGACGTCGGCGCCGTGGCCACCGGTCAGCGCGCGGACGCGTTTGGCGATGTCGTCACCGGCGACCAGGAACTCGGTGGCGCCGGCGGCCAGGGCGAGTTCCTCCTTGGCCGGGGAGACGTCGACGGCGAGGATCGTCCCCGCGCCCGCGATGCGGGCGGCCTGGAGCACGGCGAGGCCCACGCCGCCCACGCCGAAGACGACGACGGACTCGCCGGGACGGACGGCGGCGGAGTGGTGGACGGCGCCGTAGCCGGTGAGGACGGCGCAGCCCAGCAGCGCGGCCTCGGTGAGCGGGACGCCGTCGGGCAGCGGCAGCACCGCGGAGGCCGCGACCACGGTCTCCTCGGCGAAGGCCGCCGTGCCCAGGCCCGGGTAGAGCTCGTCGCCGCCGGAGGCGAGCTTGGCGTAGGGCGCGGCGGCGGCCGCGCCCGCGTTGGCGCAGAGCCAGGGCTCGCCGAGGCCGCAGTAGTGGCAGGCGCCGCAGGAGGGTGCCCAGTTGAGGACGACGGGGTCGCCGGGCGCGAGGCCGGTGACGCCCTCACCGACCGAGACGACCGTGCCCGCGCCCTCGTGGCCGAGGACGGCGGGTACCGGCTGGCGCAGCGTGCCGTTGGACAGCGACAGATCGGAGTGGCATACACCGGCCGCCGCGAGGCGCACCCGGACCTGGCCGGGGCCGGGTTCGGGCAGCTCGATGTCGGCGATGGCCAGGGGCGCGTTGACGGCGGACAGGACGGCGGCGCGGACCACGGTGTTTTCTCCTGCGCTCAGGGGTTCGGGGGCGTCAGAACTGGAGGGACTTGGTCTGGAGGTACTCCGCCAGGCCGTGCGGGCCGAGTTCGCGGCCGACGCCGGACTGCTTGTAACCGCCGAAGGGGGCCAGCGGGTTGAAGCGACCGCCGTTGATGTCGACCTGGCCGGTCTCCATGCGCCGGGCGAAGGCGACGGCCTCGGCGTCGTCGCCGGCCCACACGGCACCCGCGAGGCCGTAGACGGTGCCGTTCGCGATGCGCAGGGCGTCGTCCTCGTCCTCGTACGCCAGGATGGACAGGACCGGGCCGAAGATCTCCTCCTGCGCGATGGTCATGCCGGGGGTGACGTCGGCGAAGATCGTGGGGCTGACCCAGTAGCCGAGCGGGCGGGGCGCCTCGGGGCCGCCGGCCACGAGCCGGGCGCCCTCGGCGATGCCCTGCTCGATGTAGCCGCGCACCCGGGCCTGCTGCTCGGCGTTGACGACGGGGCCGATGCGCTCGCCGGGAACGTACTTGGCGGCGGCGGCCGCGGCGAGGGCGACGGCCTCGTCGTAGCGCTCGCGATGGACGAGCATGCGGGTCCAGGCGCTACAGGTCTGCCCGGTGTTGGACATGACGTTCGCGACGCCGACGTTGACGGCCTTGGCGAGGTCGGCGGTCGGGAGGATGACATTGGCGGATTTGCCGCCGAGCTCCAGCGCGACGCGCTTGACCGCGGCCCCGGCGGTGGCGGCGATCTGCTTGCCGACGGCCGTGGAGCCGGTGAACGACACCAGGTCGACGCCGGGGTGGGCGACGAGCGCCTGTCCCGCGACCGGGCCGAGACCGGTGACGAGGTTGAACACCCCGGCGGGCAGGCCCGCTTCGTGGACGGAGTCGGCGAAGAGCTGCGCGACCAGCGGCGTGTCCTCGGCGGGCTTGAGCACGACGGTGCAGCCGGCGGCGAGGGCGGGGGCGACCTTGGCGACGATCTGGTGCAGCGGGTAGTTCCAGGGCGTGATCGCGCCGACGACGCCGACCGGCTCGTGGAACACGGTGGAGTTGCCGATCCGCTCCTCGAACGCGTGCCCGGCGGCGAGTTCGGCGTACGAACCGGCGACCTTGATCGGGAGGTCGGCGTGGACGGCCTGGGCGAAGGCCAGGGGCGCGCCCAGTTCGGCGGCGACGGTCTCGGCGATCTCGTCGCGGCGCCCGGCGAGCACGTCGCGCAGCGCGGCGATGCGGGCGGCCCGGTCGGCGGGGGCGGTACCGGCCCAGCCGGGGAGGGCCGCGCGGGCGGCGCGCACCGCGGCGTCCACGTCGGCGTCGGTGCCGGCGGGCACGGTGGCGAACACCTGCTCGTCGGCCGGGTTGACGACGTCGATCGTCTCCGTGCCTGCGGCGGGCCGCCACTCGCCGTCGATGTACATCCCGTCGTGCGGCTTCATCCGTTGTCCTCCCGGGCGGCGCCTGTGCCGTGGCCCACCCAAACTAGCGCCGATAGTTTTCTGGTGCCAGGGCGGCACTCCGTGCAGTGGATCACGCGGGGGCGACCTGGACGGGGAAGCCGTTGAGAACGGCCGTGCCCGACAGCGGGTCGAGGAGACTGCCGTCGAGCAGTTGGTTGAGGTTGGCGCCGGGGGTACGGGCGGCGACCGTGAGCCGGGTGCCGTCCCGGTCGTGTCCCCAGCCGTGCGGGAGGCTCACCACGCCGGGCCGCATCGCGTCGGTGACCTCCACGGGCGCCTCGATCTCGCCGCCGTCGCCCTTGATCCGGGCGGGGGCCGCGTCGGTGAGCCCGAGGCGCGCGGCGTCCTGCGGGTGGACCTGGAGCGTGCAGCGGTTGGTGCCGCCGGTCAGCGCCGGGACGTTGTGCATCCAGCTGTTGTTGGAGCGCAGATGGCGGCGGCCGACGAGGACCAGGCCGTCTCCGGCGCGCCCGGTGACCGACTCCAGCAGTCGGGGGACGTCGGCGGTGACGGCGGCGGGCGCCAGCTCGATCGTGCCGGAGGCGGTGCGCAGGATCTCCGGAATGCGGGGGCGCAGCGGGCCGAGGTCGATGCCGTGCGGCCGTTCCAGCAGCCGCTGGAGCGTGAGTCCCCGCGCGTCGGCACCGAAGCCGTCGCCGTAGGGGCCCAGGCGCAGCATCATGTCGAGCCGCCGCTCGTAGCCCGTACGCCCGGTCAGTTGCGCGGCCAGTTCGGCGGGTTCCCGGCCGTGGACCGGAGAGTGCGGGTCGGCGGTCTCCTTGCCGAGGCGATGGGTGATCGCCTGTTCGTCGACGAGGGCGGGATCCGCGTCCGCCCCGAGGCCGCCGATGACGAGGGCGAGGCGGGCCAGGATCTCCGGCTCGTCCGGGCGCCCGTCCTCCACAGGCACCGGCGGCGGGCTGTAGCGGGCGTTGTTGCGCACGGAGAAATGGGTGAACGCGAAGTCGTAGTGCGCGCTGCGCGACGGCGGGGGCGGCGGCAGCACGACGTCCGCGTGCCGGGTGGTCTCGTTGAGGTACGGGTCCACGCTGACCATGAAGTCCAGCCCGGCCAGGGCCCGGTCGAGGCGTTCGCCGTCGGGGGCGGACAGGACGGGATTGCCGGCGATGGTGACCAGCGCGCGGACGCGGCCCTCCCCGGGGGTGTCGATCTCCTCGGCGAGCGCGGCGGCGGGCAGTTCGGAGGCGACCTCGGGGTGACCGGAGACCCTGCTGTGCCAGCGCCCGGTCGTGAAGCCGCGGCCGGGGCGGGGCGGGCGTGGCGCACGGGCGGTGGGCGGCAGCGGGAACATGGCCCCGCCGGGGCGGTCGAGGTTGCCGGTGAGGATGTTGAGCACGTCGATCAGCCAGCTGGCGACGGTCCCGAACCGGACGGCGGTGCTGCCCAGACGTCCGT
The DNA here is from genome assembly GCF_044753585.1 of Streptomyces sp. NPDC088354. Lineage (NCBI taxonomy): Bacteria > Bacillati > Actinomycetota > Actinomycetes > Kitasatosporales > Streptomycetaceae > Streptomyces > Streptomyces sp. NPDC088354. The sequence continues at coordinate 187,175 of NZ_JBIVNJ010000010.1, forward strand.
AGACGGCGGCCGTCGGGGCGGCTGCGAGATCGCGGGCGAGGGTGCGGATCTGTGCGGCGGGGACGTCGCAGTGGGCGGCGACGCTCTCAGGGGCGAAGTCGCGTGCCAGTGCCCGGACCTCCTCGACCCCGGTGACGTGCTCGGCGAGGCGGCCGAGGTCGGTCAGCCGTTCCTCGAACAGCACGTGGACGAGGGCGAAGAGCAGAGCGGCGTCGGTGCCGGGGCGCGGGGCGAGGTGCCGGTCGGCGAGTTCGGCGGTGCGGGTGCGCTTGGGGTCGATGACGGTGAGCCTGCCGCCGCGCCGGCGCAGTGCCTTGAGCTTGCCGGGGAAGTCGGCGGCCGTGGCGAGACTGCCGTTGGAGACCATGGGGTTGCCGCCGATGACGACCAAGTGGTCGGTGCGGTCCAGGTCGGGGACCGGGACGGCCAGCGCGTCGCCGTACAGGTGACCGCAGGCGGCCTGCTTGGGCATCTGGTCCAGGGTGCTGGCCGAGAAGACGTTGCGGGTGCCGAGGGCGCGGACGACCGTCGGCGGGTAGAGGCCGCCCGCGACGGTGTGCACGTTGGGGTTGCCGAGGTAGACGGCGGAGGCGGCCCGGCCGTGCTCGGCGAGCACCCGGCCGAGACCGGCGGCCACCGCCTCCCACGCCTCGGGCCAGGTGGCCTCCGCGAGCCGGCCGTCGCGCCGCACAAGGGGCGCGGTCAGCCGGTCGGGATCGCCGTCGACCTCGCCGAAGGAGGCGCCCTTGGGGCAGATGAAGCCCGCGCTGAAGACGTCGTCGCGGTCGCCGCGGGCGCGGGTGACGCGGTCGTCCTCGATCGTCAGCGTCAGGCCGCACGTGGCCTCGCACAGCGGACAGATACGCAGAGCGGTACGGCTGCTGGCCATCGGGCCCTCCCGGGTGACCGGAGACATCCTCGTCGGGCACACCATACCGACCGGTAGGCATGTCGGGTAGCGATCCCGCGGGCCCGGGCCTCCCAGGGGCGTTTCAGGCGTCCAGGACGCGGGCGAGGTAGGCCCGCAGCAGTTCCTTGGTCTCGGCGATGAGGACGGTGTCACCCTCCGGGTCGGTGCGGAAGGCCAGCTTCAGCAGCGCGTCGGCCGCCTCGACGCCCACCACGAAGGCGGTGCGCAGCCGTCGCTGGTCGCCCGTGGCGCCGAGCCGGCCCGCGAGCAGCGACCGCAGGCCGTCGGCGAGCAGGTGGTTGGCCTCGTCGTTGGCCGCGGCGCCCGGGACGGGACCGGCGAAGCTGACCAGGGCGAAGCCGGGGACCGTGCGGCGCATGGCGACGTAGTGGTCGACGACGACGTCGATCAGGCGGCGCCAGTCGCCGGCGCCCGCGCCGGCGGCGGAACCGGAACCGGGACCGGGGTCGACGGCGTCGAGGCGGGCGGTGACACCGGCGAGGTACTTCTCCAGGTTGCGGCGGGCCAGCGCGTCGGCCATCGCGCGCTTGTTGGAGAAGAAGCGGTAGACCGAACCGATCGGCACCCCGGCCCGGGCGGCCACGGCACGGGTGCTGAGCTCCTCGTATCCGCCCTCGTCGAGGACCGCCGCCGCCACGTCGAGGATGCGGGCGAGGCGTTCGGCGCTGCGCTGCTGGACGGGGACCCGCCGAAGACCGCTGCCACTGCTCTGCACGGGATTCATCATGCCGGTCGTACCGGTTTTCCACAGGTGCCCGGCGACCCCTTGCGGGCCGGATTCCTCTGCTTGACCATAGGAATCGTGACCAACACTGAGATCAAGGACCTGGAGTACCTTCCGGGCTTCGGCAACGAGCACGTCAGCGAGGCCGTGCCGGGCGCCGTCCCGGTGGGCCGCAACTCCCCGCAGCGCGCGCCGCTCGGGTTGTACGCGGAGCAGTTGAGCGGCACCGCGTTCACCGAGCCGCGGCATCACAACCGCCGCTCGTGGCTGTACCGCATCCGCCCCTCGGCCGCGCATCCGCCCTTCCGGCGGATCGCGAACGGCGCCCTGCGCAGCGGTCCCTTCCAGGAGGCCGAGGCCGATCCCAACCGGCTGCGCTGGAGTCCGCTGCCGATACCGCAGGGCCCGGCGGACTTCGTGGACGGCCTGGTCACCGTCGGTGGGAACGGCGATGTGCTGCGCCGCGAGGGCATCGGCATCCACTGGTACGCCGCCAACCGCTCCATGGACGCCCGGGTGTTCTCGTCCTCCGACGGCGAGCTGCTGATCGTGCCGGAGCGCGGCGGCCTGCTGCTGCGCACCGAACTCGGCCTGCTGGCCGCGGAACCGGGGCATGTCGCGCTGATCCCGCGCGGGGTGCGCTTCCGCGTCGAGTTGCTGGACGCCGACGCGCGCGGCTACGTCTGCGAGAACTACGGGCAGCACTTCCGCCTCCCCGACCTCGGCCCCATCGGGGCGAACGGGCTCGCCCACGCCCGTGACTTCATGGCGCCGGTCGCCGCGTACGAGGACCGCGAGGAGCCGGTGGAGGTGGTCAACAAGTTCGGCGGCAACCTCTGGGCCGCCGAGTACGACCACTCGCCGCTGGACGTCGTGGGCTGGCACGGCAACCTGGTGCCGTACGTCTACGACCTGCACCGCTTCAATGTGCTGGGCTCGGTCAGCTGGGACCATCCCGACCCGTCGATCTACACGGTGCTGACCTCGCCCTCCGACACCCCCGGCCTGGCCAACGCCGACTTCGTGGTGTTCGCGCCGCGCTGGCTGGTCGGCGAGGACACCTTCCGGCCGCCGTACTTCCACCGCAATGTGATGAGCGAGTTCATGGGGCTCGTCGAGGGGGCGTACGACGCCAAGGCGGAGGGCTTCGTGCCCGGCGGCGCCTCGCTGCACAACATGATGTCGGCGCACGGCCCGGACCGGACGACCTTCGACAGGGCCAGCGACGCGGAGTTGAAGCCGCAGAAGGTCGACGACGGTCTGGCGTTCATGTTCGAGACCCGCTGGCCGGTCGTGCCCACGGCGCAGGCCCTGGGGGCGGAGCATCTGCAGCGGGGGTACGACGACGTGTGGCGGGGGCTTGAGCGACACTTCAGGCCATGACGACGAGCCCCGGCCTCTTCGCCCCCGACTCGCTGGTCCTGAACCGCAAGCTGCCCCTGTGGTACCAGGTCTCGCAGTCGCTGCGCGCCTCGATACTCGGCCGCCGCCCGGACGCCCCGCTGCGGCTGCCGACCGAGGACGTCCTGGCCGGGCACTACGGGGTGAGCGTGCTCACCATGCGGCAGGCACTCAAGGAACTGGAGGAGGAGGGGCTGATCAGCCGGCACCGCCGGCGCGGCACGTTCATCGAGCCCGCGGCGCGGCGCGGCGCCCCGGTACGGCTGCTGGGCTCGGTCGACGCGATCGTGGCCCAGCAGTCCGGGGAGCGCACGAGCGTGCTCGGGCACGGACCGGAGCCGGTGCCCGCGGAGTACGCCGAGTACTTCCCCGGGGTGGCCGAGACCATGGCGTACCGCAGGCTGCGGTGCGACGAGACGGGTGAGCCGACCAACTGGGCGGAGAACTTCGTGCTGCCCGAGCTGGCGGCCCGGATCGACCTCGCGGACCTGGCCCGCTGGCCGATGACGAAGGTGCTGCGCGACGCCCTGGGGGTGCGGATCAGCCGGATCACCGACACCGTGGAGGCCCGCCTGGCCGATCCGGACACCGCGCGCCTGCTGCGGGTGCCGCTGCTCAGCCCGATCCTGCACTGCACGGGGGTGACCTACGACGAGTCCGGACGCGCGGTCGACGTCGTGCGCATCCACTACCGCGGGGACCGCTTCTCCTTCACCGTCACGATGGAGGCACCCTGAGGGGCGTCAGTAGCATGCTCACGGTGAGCGATGAAGCGCCGACGCTGGCAGACCTGATGCCGTGGTCCACCGCGCCCCTGCGCCTGGGGCGCTCCTGGGTGCTGGCTCCCGAGGCCGCCACTCTCACCGCCCGCTGGGACCGGCTGCTGCGGGCCGAAGGGGCCGAGCGCGAGCGTCTGTTCCACCCGTCACGGGCGCGAACGACGCACACCGCCGTCGCCCAGTTGCCGGGCCACCCCGTGTCGACGGCGCGGCTGGACCGCGAGGACGGGCCGGGCGCCGAGCCCGTGCGGGTGCTCCACGGCCCGTACGACCAGCAGTGGCTGCTGCCGGACCAGCGGCTGATCGACGCCGCCCGTCCGGAGTTGTGGCGTGTCGCCGACGACACCCACCAGGTGTACGCGGTCGAGCTCGCCCGGCTGCCGCAGGTTCCGGGGCCGCCGCTGACCTTCTCGGCGCTGCTGCCGGACGGGCACTCCCCCGCCGGTCGGCCGGGCCGCGTCCGTCCGCTCTTCCGCCGTCCCGGCGGGGCCGACCCCAACCTGGCGCCGGGGCTGTCGGCCCACCTCGCGGCGCGGCTGGGCGTACCGGTCCCGGCGGAGGACGTGCTCGCCTGGATCGCGGCGACGGGCACCGGCGGCGGGCCGGTCGGGGTACCGCTGACCGCGGAACCGGAACTGTGGGCGCAGGGTGTCGCGCTCGGCCGCCGGCTGCTCTGGCTGCACACGCGCGGCGCCCGGTACGCCGACCCCGGGGCGGAGCGGCCGGCGGGCCATCCCCGGTTGCCGGGCGGCCGGCGGCCGTACGTGCGGGCCGCCCTCCCGGACGCACCGCAGGAGCCACCGGCCTGGGACGCGCAGGAGGAGGCGCTGGTGGTCGGGGACGGGCGGATCGCGCCGGTGCCGGAGGCCGCCTGGGAGTTCCACGCGGGCGGCACCCGGGTGCTGGAGACCTGGTTCGCCCTCCGTGCGGAGCCGGGGGAGGCGGGGACGCTGGACGCCGTGCGCCCCGCTTCCTGGCCGCGGGCCCGCACGACCGAACTACTGGAGCTGATCAGCGTCCTCGCGCTGCTCGCGGAGGAGCGGCCGCGCCGCCGGGCGCTGGCCGCGCGGGTGGCCGCGGGCCCCCGCATCGGCGCCGGGGAGTTGCGAGCCGCGCGCGTGCTGCCGGTCCCGGAGGCGGCACGGCGTCCCGCGTCCGTGCTGGATCACCACGAGGAGGGCCCGGACGGGCAGTTCGTCCTGCTGTGACCGGAACCGTGTCCCGCACCGCAACCCCAGGCAACCGTGATCGCATGACGATGTGACCACAAGTCGACATGACAACAGGCCCGGACGGAACACACCGACACGCCACATGATGCGGCGCGGTGCCGGGACGGTGTGTTCGCCCGAGCCTGTGCGCGTGCGGAAGCGTCAGGGACGCCGTCGGGTCAGCCGCGGCCCCCGAAGAGGGATCGCCGCAGCCGCCGCAGCGGCGCGAACAGCGACACACGGGCTCCACGGTTGGCGTTCGTCCGCACGTGGTCACGCGAGGTCAGCTCGCGCATCAACAGTGTGGCCTCCTCCGCCTCCCGCTGCGGCACGGCCGGACCGGCCAGCACCGAAAGATGGCGGTCGAGCCGCGCACTGGACGTGCTGCTCCCGCATGTGACGGCAGGCACTCGCGCCCTGCCTCGCATTGCTATCTGATCCATGACACTCCCCACCCATTCGAGGGCACCCGGCACCGGGCAGGGTAACCCTATCGTCCTGCCGCGTCACCTACGCATCCGCGTTACCGGATTCACCTGTCCGTCAAGGGTGTTGACAGTCATGTACCGATTCCGAGGGCCAGCAGGGGCAGTTGGGCCACGGGGTCGGCGGTGGGCTGCGGTGATCCGCCACTCGGCTCAATCGTGACGGTGAACGCGTACGAGCGGTCGTCCAGGCCGGCGGCGACGAGCGGCCCGGGCGTGTCGCCTGCGCCCGGATCGTCCGCGAACACCCCGATCGAGCGGAATGCCTCCGGGCGCTCGCTGACCAGCCACACCTGGTAGACCCGGCGCCCCTCCAGCCGCGGCAGGCCCTGCACGGTCACCACCGCGCGCCGCAGCGCCCGCGAGTAGACCGCCGTCACGCCCCGGCCGTGGTCGTCGTTGGTGTAGGCGGGCCGCGCGTCACCCGCGTTGAGCACCTCGATGACCGCACGCGTCCGCGCGCGCTCCCGGTCCAGCCGCTCCTCGGCGCGATGGAGCAGGACGCCCAGCACCGCGGACACGACCAGGGCCACGACGGCACCCGTCGCTGCCAGCCGGACCGCCGAGGGCCTGCGCCATCGCCGCAGGCGGTGGTACGCACCGGCACGCGCGCTCCATTCGCGCCAGCGCACGCCGGGCCGGCGCCCGGAGTGCTCCAAGTGCTCCAAGTGCTCCAAGTGCCCGGGGTACCCCCGGTGCGCTGGGTACTCCCGGTGCCCCGGGTGACCGGCCGCCTCCCCGCGGACCGTCCGCGTCCGCCCCTGCCCGCCACCCCCGAGCCGCACGGTGTCCCCGGCCAGTTCGCGCACCCGGTCCGCGCAGGCGTCGCACCGCAGCAGATGGGCCTCGAAGCGGCGCACCTCCCCCGGCCGCAGCGCGTCCAGGGTGTAGGACTCGGCCAGATCGTGCACGGAGCGTCTCATCTCGCTCCCCTGCTTCCCTCGGGGGCCGGGAGGGCCGGCTCCGCCTCAACTCCGCGACACCGATGCCCGGTTGCCCCATTATCACGTGACAAACCTGTGACGCAAATTCCTCCGGGGCCGCCAATCCGCCCCACCACCCGGTCCCGAACACCTCTCGCAGGACCTCTTCCAAGGGGGAGGGGCCGCACTCGCGAAGGACCGACGCGATGACCGCAGAACTCAGGAACAGGCTCACGGCCCGGATCGGGCGATCCCGTGCGATCGCCCTGATCACGGCGGGCACCCTGGCCGCGGGGGGGCTCGCCGCGGCGGGCGTCGCCGTGCTGGCACCGGACGCCGCGGAGGCCTCCAGCCACCGGGAGGCGCCGCTCATCTCGGGCCAGCCGCAGTACGACACCACGGACGTCTACGCGTTCGTCAGCCCCGACCGCCCGGACACCACCACGCTGGTGGCGAACTGGATCCCGTTCGAGGACCCCGCCGGCGGCCCGAACTTCTACACGTTCGCCGACGACGCCCAGTACGACATCCACATCGACAACGACGGCGACGCCCAGGGCGACTACCTCTACCGGTGGACGTTCCAGGACCACGTCCGCAACAAGAAGACGTTCCTCTACAACACCGGCCCGGTCACCAGCCTCGACGACCCGGACCTCAACGTCTTCCAGACCTACGACATCGACCTGTTCCGTCTGCACGACCAGCAGGTGGTCGGCCGCTACAAGGTCGCGAACGACATCCCGGTGGCACCGTCGAACGTCGGCAAGGCGTCGATGCCCGACTACAACGTCCTGCGCCGGCAGGCCGTCAGGGACCTGGGCCGGGGCACGACGGCCTTCGCCGGCCAGTCCGACGACCCCTTCTTCCTGGATCTGCGGGTCTTCGACCTCCTCTACGGGGGCAACCTGTCCGAGGTCGGTGACGACACCCTCAAGGGCTACAACGTCAACACGATCGCCCTCCAGGTCCCGACCGCCGCGATACGCCGGTCCGCGAAGCAGCCGGTCATCGGCATCTGGTCCACCACCCAGCGGCGCACCGCGGACGGGGACTGGGCACAGGTCTCGCGGCTCGGCATGCCGCTGGTCAACGAGGTGGTCAACCCCCTCAAGGACAAGGACAGGTTCAACGCCTCGTCGCCCTGGAACGACGCGCAGTTCCTCAGGAACGTCACCGAGCCCGAGCTGCCCAGGCTCATCGAGGGCATCTACAAGATCAAGGCGCCGGCCACCCCGCGCAACGACCTCGTCCAGGTCTTCCTCACCGGTGCGCCGGGGCTGAACCAGCCGCCGCACGTCCGCCCGTCGGAGATGCTGAGGCTCAACACGGCCGTGCCGCCCACCGCGCGGCCGAAGCGGCTCGGCGTCCTCGACGGCGACACCGCCGGCTTCCCGAACGGGCGCCGGCTGACCGACGACGTCGTCGACATCGCGCTGCAGGTGGTCGAGGGCGAACTGGTGGGCGCCAAGAACGACCTCGGTGACGCGGTCAACGCCAACGACCAGTCCTTCGGGGCGAGCTTCCCCTATGTCGCGCTGCCCCACTCCGGCTCGGACGGTCCGACGGCCAAGGCGGCCACGACCGACGGGGCCCGGACCGACGGGGTGACGCAGCTCAACGCCGGCGGCCTGATCCAGGGCCCCGGCGACGACGACAACACCGTCCTGATCGCCTCGGCCGCCTCCGGCGGCGCGGGTGTGCTGCTCATCGGCGCCGCGCTGGTCTGGTGGCGCATGCGCCGCCGCCCGGTCCGCGCGCGGGCGCACCGGGCCTGACCGCCGGTCCCGTTCCCGGCCGGGGCATGGCTCCCCTCGCCCCGGCCGGGGCTCCCACCCCACCCGAAAGGCAGACAGCCATGGACGCACCGCCCCTGGGCCGGCTGCGCACCGCCGTCCTCCTCATCGCGCTGTCGCTGGGCCTCGCGCTGGCGCTCACCGCGGGTGCGCTGGTGCTCGGCGGCTCCTCCGGCCGGACCGGACCGGCCGGTGGACCGGCCGCGGTCGCCGCGCGCGCCGGCGACGCCCCGCTGGACCGGCTCGCGGCGGGAGACCTCGCGGGCGGCATCGCGGGACTGCAGGACCATCTGCGCGCGCAGCCGAAGGACTCCTCGGGGTGGGCCACCCTCGGGGCGGCCTACGTCGAGCAGGCCCGCACCTCCGGCGACCCCACCCGCTACCCGCAGGCCGCGGCGGCGCTCGCCCGCTCCCTGCGGATCACCCCGGACGGCAACGACGCGGCGCTCGCCGGGCAGGCCGCCCTGGCCGCCGCCCGGCACGACTTCGGCACCGCCCTGAGCGCCGCCGACCGCGCCCTGCGCACCAACCCCTACAACGAACGCGCCCTGGCGGTGCGGGTGGACGCCCTGGTCGAACTCGGCCGCTACGACGCCGCGCGGACCGCCGCCGAGCACGCCGACGCGCTGCGCCCCGGCGTCCCCGTCTTCACCCGCCTCGCGTACGTGCACGAGCTGCGCGGGGACGCCGCGGGCGCCCGCCGCATCCTGACCGGGGCCCTGGACTCCGCGAGCACCCCCGGTGACACCGCCTACGTGGCCACGGCACTGGGCCAGCTGGCCTGGAGCCAGGGGCGCTACGCGGACGCCCTGGGGCAGTACGCCACCGCCCTGCGCGCGTCCCCCGGCTACCTGCCGGCGATCGAGGGCCGCGGCCGCGCGTACGCCGCACGCGGCGACCGCGCCAGGGCCGTCCGCGACCTGGCCGACGTCGTGCGCCGCTACCCGCTTCCGGCCCAGCTCGCCGAGCTGGGCGAGCTGTACGAGGCGGCAGGCCGGCGGGACAAGGCCCGGGAGCAGTACGCGGTGGTCGGCACCTGGATCGCCCTCGCCAAGGCGAACGGCGTCGCGACGGACCTGGACGCGGCCCTGGTCGCCGCCGACCACGGCGACCCGCGCGAGGCGCTGCGCGCGGCCCGAGCGGAGTGGGCACGCCGGCACACCGTGCACACCGCCGACGCCCTCGCCTGGGCCCTGCACGCCAACGGCCGCGACCGGGAGGCCCTGCCGTACGCGGTGCGCTCCTCCGCGCCCGGTTACCGCAACGCGGCCTTCCTCTACCACCGCGGCGTCATCGAGGCCGCGCTCGGCAGGCGACCGGCCGCCCGCGCGTCGCTGGCCGCAGCGCTGCGCCTCAACCCCGGTTTCTCCCCGACCGGCGCCCCCGCCGCCCGCGCGGCCCTCGCTCGTATCGCTCGTATCGAAGGAGACCCGTCATGATCCGGCGCAGGACGGCCGCGGCGGCCGCCGTGGCGGCGGCCGCCGCCGCGCTCGCGCTCCTGCCCGCGGGGCAGGCGCAGGCGCACCCGCTCGGCAACTTCACCGTCAACCGCTACGACGGTCTTGTCGTCGCGCCCGGCGCGCTGCGTGTCGACCACGTCGAGGACCTCGCGGAGATCCCCGCCGCCCAAGCGGCCCCGGCGGTCGACCGGGACGGCGACGGCACCCTGGCGAAGCCCGAGTTGGCGGCCTGGGCGCGGCAGCGCTGCCGCGCCGCGGCGGACGGCGCGCGGGCCGCGGCGGACGGGCGGAGCGTTCCCGTACGGGTGGACGCGGCGAGCGCCGCCGTACGGCCGGGGCAGGCCGGGCTGACGACGCTGCGCGTGGAGTGCCGGCTGACGGCGGCCCTGCCCCGCGAGGCGTCCTTCACGCTGACGTACCGTCCGGCCGACATCGGCACCGGGCCCGGCTGGCGGGAGATCACGGCGCGCGGTGACCGTATGACGCCGGCCTCCGCCGACGTACCCGCCGCGTCGGTGTCGCGGCGCCTGACCGCCTACCCGGGGGACCTGCTGTCCTCCCCCGCGAACGAGCGGTCGGCGCGGCTGCGCGTGACGCCGGGCGGTCCGGCACTGGGCGACGCGGCGGACGCGGGCACGGCGGCACCGGGGGGCGGTGTGCTGCCGCGCGGTGCGGACCGCTGGACGCGGGCGCTCACCGGGCTGGTGTCCCGGCACGCGCTCACTCCGGGTTTCGCCGCGCTCGCCCTGCTCACGGCGCTGGCGCTGGGCGCGATGCACGCGCTCGCCCCGGGCCACGGCAAGACGCTGATGGCCGCGGCGGCAGCAGCGGGCGGTCGCCGGTCGCGGCGTGACATGGTCGCCCTCGGCGCGTCGGTGACGGTGACCCACACGCTCGGGGTCTTCGGGCTCGGGCTGCTGGTGACGACGGGGTCGGCGGCGGCGCCCTCGGTCATCGCCTGGCTCGGCATCGCGAGCGGCCTGCTGGTCGCCTTCGCGGGGGCGGCGCTGCTGCGCAGGGCGTGGCGGTTGCGAAGCCGCGCCCAGCACGGGCACAGCCACGACCACCCGCACGAGCACGGCCACGACCACGACCACGCGCATGAGCACGAGCATGAGCACGAGCACGGCCACAGCCATGCGCACGCCCCCCACCGGCGCCTCCGCGCGCCCACCGCCGTCCTGACCGCCGAGCGCCCGGCCCCCGCGCCGCACGACTCTCGCCATCCTCACCCGCACCCGCACCCGCATGGCCACGAGGCCCGCCCCACCCTCCGCGGCACGATCCTGCTCGGCTTCGCGGGCGGCCTGGTCCCCAGCCCGTCCGCCGTCGTCGTGCTCGTCGGCGCCGCGGCGCTCGGCCAGGCGTGGTTCGGCTTCCTGCTGGTGCTGGCGTACGGCGCGGGTCTGGCCGCCACGCTCACGGCGGCCGGATTCGCCGTCGTGCGCCTGGGCCGACTGGCCGGCCGGGCGTCGCTGCGTCAAGGGCTGCTCCGTGGGCGGGCGTTGACGGCGGCCCGGCGCCTGGCGCCGCTGGCGACGGCGTCGGTGGTGCTGGTGCTCGGCTGCGGCCTGGTGCTCAGGGGCGCCGCGGCGACGCTCGGTTGACGTCGACGGGGAGGTTCCCGTCGAAAGGGTTCGTCCAGGGGGAAGTTCGGTCATGCTGGGCAGCGGGCGCCACGAAGGGGGGAACCGCCGATGACACGGGTCGTGGCGGAGCGCTACCGGTTGATCGGCGAACTCGGCCGCGGCGGCATGGGCGTGGTCTGGCTCGCCCGTGACGAGCTGCTCGGCCGCGAGGTGGCCGTCAAGGAGGTGAAGGCCCCGCCCGGGTTCGACGAGCGCGACACCGCGCGCCTCTACGCGCGGCTGGAGCAGGAGGGCCGCGCCGCCGCCCGGGTGGAGCACCCGAACGTCGTGAAGGTCTACGACGTGGCGATGGCGGACGGCAACCCGTGGATCGTCATGGAGCTGATCCGCGGCCTGACGCTGGCCGATGTCCTCGACGCCGAGGGGCCGATGGCCGTGCGCAGGGCGGCGGACATCGGGTCCAAGGTGCTGGCCGCCCTCCGCGTCGCGCACGCGGCCGGTGTGCTGCACCGCGACGTCAAGCCCGGCAACGTGCTCATCGGCAACGACGGACGCGTGGTGCTCACCGACTTCGGCATCGCGATGATCGAGGGCACCTCGGCGCTGACCCGCACCGGCGAGCTGGTCGGCTCGCCCGAGTACCTGGCGCCGGAGCGCGCGCTGGGCCGCCGCCCCGGCCCGGCGTCCGACCTGTGGTCGCTGGGCGTGCTGCTGTACGTCGCGGTGGAGGGCGGTTCGCCCTTCCGGCGCGACACGGCGCTGAGCACGATGCGCGCGGTCGTGGACGAGCCGTTGCCGCCGCCCGGGAGGGCGGGCCCGCTCGGCCCGGTGATCGCGGGACTGCTGCGGAAGGATCCCGCGGCCCGGCTCCCCGCCGCCGAGGCGGGGCGGCAGCTGGAGGCCCTGGCGTCCGGCCGCCCGGCGGGGCCGGGCCCGGTCGCCGCGGCCCACCCGCCCACCGAGGCAGCCCTGACGGTCACCGCGCCGCAGCCGGTCCGGGACCCGGACCGGGGGCGCACACCGGTGCGTACGACGCCCCTGCCGCCGCCCCCGCGTGACGAACCGCCGGCCGCCACCGCGACGGGGCGGCCCCGCCGGGCGCTCCTGGCGCTGGCGGCGGGGGTGCTCGCGCTGGCGCTGGGAGCGGGCGGCATGGCGTACGCGCTGCTGGACGACGACGGGGGCGGCGGGGCCGGTTCGGGGCCGACGGCCACGACGGGCGGTGTCAACGGCGCCGGCGTGACCTCCCCGGCCGTGACGACGGACGGCGGGGCCTCCTCGCCGGCGGCCTCCTCCCCGGCCGCCGGCACGGGCTCCGCGTCGCCCACCGACGGCCACGGCCCGGGCTCGGACACGTCCTCCGGCACGTCGCACACGCCGGTCCGGGTGAACGTCCACGTCTCGGTGCACGCGGTGCGGGACAGCTACACGGGCGCCTGCCCGCCGCCGGAGGCCGAGGCGCCGGCCTTCTCGGCGGTCGTGACGGTGGACCGGACCCCAGCGACGGTCACCTACCGCTGGCGGACGGGGGGCGGCACCGGCGGGGACTCGGCGTGGCGCAGGCTCGACTTCCCGGCGGGCGGGGACACCAGCCGGACGGTCGAGCACATCGAGCCGTCGTACGAGCCGGACGCCACGCACGAGGACTGGATGGCCCTGGAGACCGGGAGTCCGGAGGCGGTGGAGTCGGAACACGTCCCGTTCACCGTCACCTGCCGGACGGCGTCCCCGTCCCCGTCCCCCTCCCCCACGGGCACACCCGCCTCTCCCTGACCGCGCGGAGGGGGCCGGGGGTCGCCCGGCCCCCTCCGAGTGCGTGCGCCGCGGATCAGGCGGCCGCGGAGAACACCGGGAGGTAGCCGCCGGACTGGCCGGAGGCGGTGGGGTGGTACGACTCGTGGACCGGGATGGTCAGGCTGTGCAGCCACGCGGTTCCGGCGCAGAGTTCATGGCCGGTGAAGGCGCCGCGGACGTCGGCGAAGGCGAAGCCGTGGTCGGCGGCGCGCTTGGCGGTGACGGTGTCGAGGAGGTCGGCGGCGTCGTTGATGGCCCTGCGCTTGGCGGTGGTGAGGCCGATGCAGGAGGTCCCGATCCGGTAGAAGCGGGGGTAGCCGACGACGACCACGCGGGCGGCGGGCGCCCGGGCGCCGATGGCCTCGTAGACCGTGTCCAGACGGTCCGGGAGCCGGTTCGCGATGTAGTCGCGAGCCCGGTCGATCCGGTTCAGGCAGGCGCTGGAGGTGCTGAGCAGGCAGGTGGTCATGACGTCGACGAATCCGGCGTCGTTGCCGCCGACGGTGACGCTGACCAGGGTCGTGGTGTCGTTCAGCGCGCCGAGCTGACGATTGATCACATCGACGGTGGTCGCACCGGAACAGGCGGGGAAAGAGAACCCGGACGGAGTATGCGCCTTGGCCCACAGGCGCGGGTACGCCCGGCTGCTGCGGTAGCAGCCGCCGCTGGAGTCGTCGTACCTCCCTGAGCCGACGCCCGAGGCATAGGAGTCGCCGAGGGCCACGTACACGGGGCCTGAGGCCTGTGCCGGGCCGGCACCGGTCAGGGCGAGTGCGGCGGTGAGGACGAGCGCGGACGCGGCGGACACGCAACGGGGCAGTCTCATGCAACCTCACTTAGCAGCATCGCCGCCGCTTGCTCCGCACCGCGCGCCGGCTCGCGCGAGCGGTGTCCGCGCCGCGGCGGGCACCGCGACCCCCGCCGGAGGGCGCGCAGGTGACGGGCCGCCGGCCTGCCACCGCCCGCGCCCCCGTCGGCCCGCGTCGCCCTCCCCCACCGGCCCCCGGCCGCCGCGCCGAACAAACTCCCGCCCGCCGCCGGGCAGTTCGGGGGAAATCGTCCGCACCTGTCCGGCCCGCCACCCGCTCCGGGTACCACGGCCGCTTCTGTTCCCCGCTTCCTTGACGCCCACGCCCGAATTGAGCGACATTGAACACCTGCATCCGGCGTTTTGGGGGGCAAAGTCGCCAATGCAACCACCGCACACAGACAACGCGGCCGGTCACCCGATCGGCAAGGAATCACTTCCCCTGCTCGCGGGCGCCGCCGTGGGAGTCGGCGGGGTCGGCGCGGTGCTCGCGCTCGCGGACATCGCCTCGCCCGTCAGGGCGCCGTTCACCTTCTTCTTCCTGCTCGCCGCGCCCGCCGCGGCACTCGCCGCCGGGCTGCGGGGCCTCGACCCGCTCAGCCGGGCGGTCGTCGCCGTCGGCGGCACCGTCGTCATCGACCTGCTCGTGGCGCAGGGCATGCTCGCGCTGCACCTGTGGTCGGTGCGCGGCGGGGTCGCCGCCGTGGCGGCGGTGAGCGCCGCGCTGTTCCTGCTGCCGCTCCTGCGGCACTCCCGTGGCCGGGCCGAGAGAAGGCGGACTCCGTAAAGTGGACATCACCGTTTACCGCCCCGGCGAGCTCACCGCCGCCGACCGGGCGGCGTGGGCACGCGTGCAGAGCCAGGCGGTCGCCATGGGCAGCCCGCAGCTCGGCAATCCCTTCCTGTCACCCGGCTTCACCTTCGCCGTGGCCCACCACCACCGGGGCGTGCGCGTCGCGGTGGTCCGCGAGGACGGCGAACCGGTCGCCTTCTTCCCGTTCCAGCGCTCGGCGGCCGGCGTGGGACGGGCCGTCGGTCTCGGTCTCTCGGACTGCCAGGGTCTCGTGCACCGGCCGGGGTTCCAGTGGGACGCCCGGGAGCTGCTGCGCGCCTGCGGGCTGGCCGTCTGGGAGTTCGACCACCTCGTGGAGGGCCAGAAGCCCTTCGAGGAGGGCGCGACCGGTACGTACGCCTCACCCGTCATGGACGTCGAACACGGTTACGAGGCGTATCTCGGCCATCTTCGCAGCCACTCGCCCAAGTTCGTGCGCACGACGCTCGCCAAGGAGCGCAAGCTCGGCCGGGACGTCGGCGAGGTGCGCTACGTCCACGACGAGCGCGACGTCGGCGCGCTGCGCACGCTCATGGGGTGGAAGTCGGCGCAGTACCGAAGAACGGGGCGCAGCGACCGCTTCGCGCGGCCGTGGATCGTCGACCTGGTCGAGCATCTCTTCCACACCCGCGAGGAGTCCTTCAGCGGCCTGCTGTCGGTGCTGTACGCGGGCGACCGGCCGATCGCCGCGCACTTCGGGATGCGTACGCCGGCGGTGCTGGCCTGCTGGTTCCCGGCGTACGACACGGAGTTCTCGAAGTACTCGCCGGGGCTGGTGCTCCATCTGCGGATGGCCGAGGGGGCGGCGGCCGACGGGGTGGCCCATCTCGACCTCGGGCGCGGCCACAAGGAGTACAAGGAGTCCCTGAAGACCCGCGACCTGACCGTCTCCGAGGGCTGGGTGACCCGGCCGCATCCGGTGGCGCTCGGCCATCGCGCCCGGCGTGCGCCGGTGCGCGCCCTGCGCAACGCGGTCACGGCGCATCCCGTGCTGCGGGAGCCGGCGGACCGATTCCTGAAGCGTGTGGGGCGGTTGCGCGCCGGTACATGATAACGGACATTGCGCCACAGGAATGATCAATAGGGCTCAACGGTACCGATCAACTCCGATCGGGACTGATCATCGCCCATCGTGTCACACCATGACTCAACTGGACGATTATCCGCCAATTCAATGAAATGGTATTCACTCTCACGAGTCTTGCCATAGAGTTCCAACCGTCAATACCGTCATACATCCACCCGCATCGACCTGTTATGCAAAGCGGCTCAAGGGGAGGGCCAGACAGTCGCGACAGGAAGATCGGGGCGCGGTAGGGGGGTGCCGTGCTCGGTCACCAGGACGTGTGTGCCGAGTCGCGAGCCGCGCGGCCAGTCACGCATGTCCACTCACCCGGCCCGCCAGCTGTTGGGACGTCGCCATGCCCTGCATGCGCGGATTCCCGGGCGGGGTGAGACAACCCCCCTTTCGAACCGGCACACCAGAGGGCGCCCGGGACGGGCGACCCACCGGACGAGAGGGAAAACAGACTCATGAGCTCGTCTCTGCGCCCGGCAGTCACCGGGCACGCGCAGGCAGTCGCGGTCCTGGCTCCGGACCATTTCACTCCGGTCTCCACGCACTTGGCGATCGCTCCGCTGGTCAGCGTGGTCATCCCGGCCATGAACGAGGCCGAGAACCTGCCGCACGTCTTCGCCACCCTGCCGTCGTGGATCCACGAAGTGGTCCTCGTCGACGGGAACTCCACGGACGACACCATCAAGGTCGCCCGTGAACTGCGGCCGGACGTCCGGATCGTGGCGCAGACCGGAAAGGGCAAGGGCGACGCCCTGATCAGCGGTTTCGCCGCCTGCACCGGCGAGATCATCGTGATGGTGGACGCCGACGGCTCGGCGGACGGGTCGGAGATCGTCTCCTATGTGTCGGCCCTCGTCGGAGGGGCCGACTTCGCGAAGGGCTCGCGCTTCGCCAACGGCGGCGGCACCGACGACATGACCCCGATCCGCAAGCTCGGCAACCGCGTCCTGTGCGCCGTGGTCAACGCCAAGTTCGGGGCCCGCTACACCGATCTGTGCTACGGCTACAACGCGTTCTGGCGGCACTGCCTGGACAAGATCACGCTGGACTGCACCGGCTTCGAGGTGGAGACCCTGATGAACATCAGAGTCGTCACCGCCGGCCTGAAGGTGCAGGAGATCCCCAGCCACGAGTACGTGCGCATCCACGGCGTCAGCAACCTGCGCGCGGTGCGCGACGGGTTACGGGTGCTGAAGGTCATCGTGCAGGAGAAGAACGAGCGCCGCGCCGCACGCCGCAAGGAGGTGCGGTGACCACGCGGACCCCTGTCTCCGTGGTGATCTGCGTCTACACCGAGGACCGCTGGGGCGACATCCTCGCCGCGGTGGCCTCGGTGGAGGCGCAGAGCCTGGCCGCCCACGAGGTGCTGCTGGTCGTCGACCACAACCCCGCGCTCCGCGGGCGGTTGGCGGAGCACTACGCCGGAACCCCGGTGCGGGTGCTCGCCAACGCCGGGCCGCGCGGCCTGTCGGCAGGCCGCAACACCGGGATCGCGGCGTCCACCGGCGAGGCCGTCGCCTTCCTGGACGACGACGCGGTCGCCGAACGGGACTGGCTGCACTGGTTCGCCGACGCCCTGGAGGACCCGCTCGTCATGGGCGTCGGCGGGCGCACCCGCCCGGTCTGGGCCTCCGGGCACCGGCCGCGCTGGTTCCCCGAGGAGTTCGACTGGGTGGTGGGCGCCTCCTACCGGGGCCAGCCGCCCGGCCGGGCGCCGGTGCGCAACGTCCTCGGTGGCAACGCCGCGTTCCGGCGCACCGCCTTCGACATCGCGGGCGGCTTCGCGACCGGCATCGGGCGCGACGGCGACAAACGGCCCCTGGGCTGCGAGGAGACGGAGTTCTGCATCCGGCTCGCGCAGGCCAAGCCCGGCACGCTGCTGCTCATCGACGACCGCGCCGTGATCTGGCACCGCGTCCCCGCCGCCAGGGAACGTTTCGCCTACTTCCGCACCCGCTGCTACGCCGAGGGCCTGTCCAAGGCGCTGGTCACCCGCAGCGTGGGCACCGAGGCGGGCCTGGAGACCGAACGCCGGTACGCCACCCGCGTCCTGCCCGCCGGCGCCGCGCGCGGACTGCGCGACGCCCTGCGCGGCCGCCCCGGCGGCGCGGGGCGGGCCGGCGCCATCGTCACCGGTGTGGCGGCCACGGCGGTCGGGTATGCCGTCGCCCGACTGCGCACCCGGGGGGAGGCCACGCCGTGAGACCGGCCGTCCCTCTGCCGTCCGTCCACCGCACACCGGGAGGTGCCCTCGTATGACCGAGAACGACGGACGGCGGGACGGCCCCGTGCCGATCCTGATGTACCACGCCGTCACCGACACGCCCGCCCGCGCCACCCGGGGACTGTCCGTGACGCCTGCGGCCTTCGCCGCGCAGATGGCGCTGCTCGAGGAGCGCGGCTTCACCCCGCTCGGCACGTTCGAGCTGGCGAACGCCTGGCGGGAGGGGCGGGCGCTGCCGCACCGCCCGGTGCTGATCACCTTCGACGACGGCTACGAGGGCGTCCACCGGCACGCCCTCCCCGTCCTGAAGGGCCTCGGCTTCACCTCCACGCTCTTCGTCTCCACGGGCTGGCTGCGCGGCGACCACGAGGTGCCCGGCGCGGCACCGGACACCATGCTCGACTGGGACCAGGTGCGTGAACTGCGCGACGCGGGCACCGAGATCGGCGGGCACAGCCACTCCCATCCGCAACTGGACCAGCTCGGTGACGAACGGCTCTGGTTCGAGCTGCTGCGCTGCAAGGAGATCCTGCGCGACGAACTGGGCGCGCCGCCGGCCTCCTTCGCCTACCCGTACGGCTACTCCACCCGCCGGGTGCGGCAGGCCGTGCGCATGGCCGGCTACGGCGCCGCGCTCGCCGTGGGCAACGCCCTCGCCGACCCGCGGCGGCAGAGCCCCTTTGCGCTGGCCCGGGTGACCGTCCGCCGCGGCACGGGGATCGAGGAGTTCGAGCGGCTGGTCGAAGGGCGCGCCGTCGCCCGCAATTTCGCGGCGGACCGGGTCCTGACCCAGGGGTACTCCCTGGTGCGCAGAGCCCGCCGGGGTGTGCGGAAGGTGCGCGAGAGCGGTGTCTGAGACGACCACGACGTCCACCACGCCCACGACGCCCGGGGAACCCGCACCGGGCACGGCCGCCGGCACCGCGACGGCCGGTGATCCCGGCACCGCGTCCGGCACCGCCAAGCGCGGCGGGAACCAGCTGTTCCGCAACGCCTACGCGCTGATGCTCAACACCGGTGTCTCCGCGGTCCTCGGCCTGGGTTACTGGCTGGTCGCGGCCCGCTACTACAGCGAGGACGCGGTCGGCCAGGGCTCGGCGGCCATCGCCGCCATGAAGTTCCTGGCGGGCCTGACGGCGGTGACCCTCACCGGGGCGCTCGCACGCTTCATCCCGGTCTCCGGCCTGCGCACCGGACGCCTGATCTTCGGTACGTACGCGGGGAGTTCGGCGATCGTGGCCTTCGCGGCGGCGGTCTTCCTGCTGACCCTGGACTTCTGGGGCCCCTCGTACCGCTTCCTGCACGGCACGGTCAACGGCCTCGGCTTCATCGCTGCGGTCGTCGGCTGGTCGCTGCTGACCCTGCAGGACGGGGTGCTGACCGGGCTGCGCAAGGCGGTGTGGGTGCCCGTCGGCAACACCGTCTTCTCTGCTGCGAAGCTGGCGCTGCTGGTGGGCATCGCGGCGGCGGTGCCGACGGCCGGTGTGTTCGTGTCCTGGGTCGCCGCCATCGGCCTGTCGGTGGTGCCGCTGGGCTGGCTGGTCTTCCGCCGGTTGGCGCCCCGGCACGCCAAGGCAACGCCGGAGACGGCCGAGCCGCCGACAGGCCGTCAGATGGGCCGCTTCGTCGCCGGTGACGCCACCGGCTCGTTCTTCGCGCTCGCCGTGGTGTACCTCGTCCCGGTCATGGTCGCCTCGCAGATCTCCTCCACGGACAACGCGTACTTCTACATCACCATGACCATCGGCGGCACGATCGACCTGCTCGCGATCAACATGGGGTCCTCACTGACCGTCGAGGGCGCCCACGACCCGAGCCGGATCGCCGAGAACTGCCGGGCGGCGCTGCGCCGGATGGCCAAGATCATGGTGCCGATCACGCTCTTCATGGGCGTCTTCGCACCGCAGATCCTCGGCGTCTTCGGTGAGGGCTACGCGCAGGAGGGCGCGCCGCTGCTGCGGCTGCTGGCGCTGTGCTCCCTGACCCGGGTGCTGATCGAGGTCTACTTCGGCATCCTGCGCGCGCAGAGCCGCACCGGGCTGCTGGCCTTCCTCCAGGGCGTGCTGTGCCTGCTGGTGCTGGGGCTCACCCTCGCGCTGCTCGGTCCGCTGGGCATCACCGGGGCCGGGTGGGCCGAGCTGGGCAGCCTGGTGGTGATCGCGGTGGTCGCCGTCGTCGGGCTGCGGCGGCTGGTCACCGCTCCCGCGGCCGGTCCGCAGCCGGCCCCCGCACCGGCGGCCGAGGCGTACGAGGCGAGCACCGCCGAACCGGCGGCCGAGCAGGCGGCCGCGGCGGGCGAGGACCTGGAGATCGTCTACGGCACCCGCTGGGCGCGGGCCGCCGCGCTGGACAGCGACACCCTCCGACTGGGGGTGCACCTGGACTTCGACCACCCCGAGCGGCGTCCCTACGTGACGCCGCCGCAGGGCACCGCGATCCCCGAGCTTCCCGCGCCGCGCGCGGAGAAGTCCCTGACACCCGCGACCGCCCCCGCGGCGCCGGACCCGGCACCCGACCCACCGGCGCCCGCCCCGGCGGAAACAGCTGCGGAAACCTCCGCGGAGCAGGCGTCGGAAGCACCGGCACCGCCCGGCGCGCCCGCCGGCCGCCGGACCCGGCTGCTCGAACTCGGCGTATGGGTCCTGCTGGTGGGCGCGCTGACCCTGTACTGGCTGCCGCTGAGCCGCATGGACGACGCCTCGCTCGACGCGATGAACGGCCTCGGCCTGATCTCCGTCCTCCCTCCGGCGACCCTGGCGGGGGCGGCGTTGCTGGTGGTGGCCTTCGCGGCCGGCCTGTGGCTGCGCGCGCCGCGCCGGTGGCTGCTGCTGGCGATCCTGCTGGCGACGGTGGCGTCCCTGCACGGCGTGCCCGCGCTGCTGGAGGAGCAGCCGCGGTTCGCGACCGCGTGGCAGCACGCGGGCTTCATCGACTACATCGGCCGCACCGGGGACGCCGCGCCCGACATGGACGCCCGCTTCTCCTGGCCCGGCTTCTTCGCCGCGGTCACCTTCGTCACCCGCGCCATCGGGCTCACCGACCTCACCGAAGTGCTGCGCTGGTGGCCGCTGGCCGTGGAACTGCTCTACCTGGCCCCGCTGATGCTGCTGCTGCGCGCGGTGCGCGCCGGATGGCGGGCCAAGTGGTGCGCGGTGTGGATGTTCGCGCTGTGCGGCTGGGTGGGGCAGGACTACTTCTCCCCGCAGTCCCTCAACTACCTGATCTACCTGCTGTTCGCGGCCGTGCTCCTGGTCTGGTTCCGGGCCCCGGGGGCGCCGCGCGGCACGTTCTTGCCGGGTGAGGCCGAGGTGCCGCCGACGGGCCGGATCGACCGGGCGGTGCTGCTGGCCCTGCTGGTGGCGCTGTTCGCGGCGTCGGTGGTGAGCCACCAGCTCACCCCCTTCGTGATGCTGGGCGTGCTGGCCGTGCTCGTGCTCGTCCGGCGGTCGACGCCGCTCGGGCTGCCGCTGCTGTGCGGGGTGCTGCTGATCGGCTGGATCTGCTACCTGGCCGAGCCGTACTGGTCGGGCCACTTCGACGAGCTGTTCGGCGGCGTGGGCTCGCTCGGCGGCAATGTCTCCTCCAGCGTCTCCGGGCGCATCGAGGGCGGCAGCACGGTGCACAAGCTGGTGCTGTACGTGCGGATCGCCCTGGCCGGCGGCGTCATGGTGCTCGCGGCCGCCGGCTGGCTGCGCCGCCGCTGGGCCGGGATCAACGACCGGGCGCTGCTGGTGCTGCTGGTCGTGCCGTTCCTCGGCTTCGGCATGCAGTCCTACGGCGGCGAGATGGCCCTGCGCGTGTTCCTGTTCGCCCTGCCCGGCGCCGCCGTGCTGGGCGCGCTGGCGTTCTTCCCGCGCTCCTCGTCGGACCGCGGGTGGCGCGGGCCGGCCGCGGCGCTGCTGGCCGGCTGGGTGCTGATGGCGGGCTTCCTGGTGGCCCGCTGGGGCAACGAGCCGTTCGAGCGGGTCCGCACCGGCGAGGTCGCGGCCATGGAGTACGTGTACGCGCACGACAAGCCGACCGCCCGCCTGGTGTGGCTCAGCACCGACCCGGTGAACGACGTGACACCGAGCCTGCCGTGGAACGCCCGGGACATGGAGCGGGTGACGTATGTGCCGGTCCTGGCCCCGCGCGACCCGGTGCTGGTCGATCCGCTGGTCAAGGCGCTCCAGGACGCGGGACCGAACTCGTACCTGATGGTCTCGCGCGGCCAGGACGCCTATCTGCAGCTGGACGCCGGATTCTCCCGGACCTGGCCCGACAAGCTGCTGCGCTCCCTCGACGGGCGCACCGAGCTGCGGCCGGTGGTGCGCAACGAGGACGCGACCGTCTACGCACTGCGCGAACAGCCCGCCGGCTGGGCGGCGGCGCAACCGCGGCCCGGCCGGGTCTTCCCCGTGGTGACATGGAACACCTGGACGGCGGCCGGCGTCCTCGCCGGCGTCTCACTGCTGGTGCTGCTCGGGGCCCGCGAGCTGGTCCGGGTCACCGTGCCGGAGGCCAGGCGGCGGCGCGGCATGCGCTGGTCGCTGGTGGCGGCGGCGCCCCTGCTGCTGGTGTTCCTGGCGGCGACGGCGGTCCGTTTCCTCACCCTGAGCTGACCGGCTGCCTCCCGGCCCCGGGAACAACCCCGGGAACACCGCGCCGCCACGCGGCGTTCCCGGGCCAAGGAGGTGCGAGCAATGGCGCACGAGGAGAACGAGACGACCCCGCAGGCCACGACCGCGGCACCGGACACGGCGGCGCAGGCCCGGCGGGCCCGCTTCGGCCGGCTGCCGGAGCGCGTCCGCCCGCAGGACGCGGTCCCCGGGGTGCGGGCCACGGTCCACGACCCGGACCGCGACGCCTACAACCCGGACGAGTGGCTGGTCCGCAACGTCGTGTGACGCCCGCCGCGGCTCCTAGCCGCGGCTGAGCCAGCGCAGCCCGTAGCCGGGCAGGGAGAAGGAGCGGCCGTCGACCTTCGCCTGGATCGGACGGCCGAGGACGTTGACGACGAGCACGGCCCTGTCGTCCGCGAGCACCCGGACGTTGGGCCGGTCGTCCGCCGCGACGGACACCGTGCGAAAGCGCGTGCCCGGCGGGAAGGCGGCGGCGAAGCGGCGCAGGAGGTCCATCATGGGCAGTTGCTCGCCACCGCCGGAGGACAGTTCGGTGCTGGTCCACAGGCATCCCGGGCACGACCTTCCGCGCTCCTGGGGATTCCAGTAGAACGCCGCGTCCGCTCCGCCGCGGGCCAGCTCCATCATGGCGGCGGCCTGCACGGCGGTGCGGTGCCGTTCGTCCCAGCCGGTCGGCTTCCCGTCCGGTTCGACGTACCACTCGGCCCACCACAGGGGCAGCCCGCCGCTGCGCTGCTTGAGCCAGCGGCCGACGGCGGCGAACTTCTCGGTGGCGGCGAACTCGTCGGGGACCAGCGAGTCGTCTCGGTTGGTGCTGGAGCCGTCGGCGACGAGGAAGTCCGCTCCGGTCTTGTGACGCAGCCAGTAGTCGACGGCGTCGAGGGCCCGCCGGTCGGCCGCGCCCCAGGGGCCCTTGAGGGTGTCCGAGGCGTCGCCGTTGCCGTCGTCGCCCGGGGCGAAGCTGTCCATCACGAGATAGGGACCGCCGACGAGATTGTCCGGATCCACCTTCTTCAGCGCCCGGTACACGCGGTTGTACAGGTCGGTGTAGCCCTCGTAGTCCCAGCGTTGCCGGCCGTCGTTCCAGAAGCCCTTGAACTCGTTCCAGACGATGAAGTGCCGCACGTCCGGGTAGCGGCGGGCGACGGTGGCGGCGAGGGCCGCGAAGTCGTCGAAGTGGTCGGGGGCGGGGGCGACCTCCAGCCGGGACCAGTCGGTCCCGGCGCCCGGCGCGCCGCCCTTCATCCAGTCGGGGGCGCAGCACAGCGTGATCACGGGCGTGCCGCCGCTGGCCCTGATGAGGTCGATGCGGTCGTCGAGTTCGCCGAAGTCGTACGTGCCCGGGGAGGGTTCGGGGTTGTCGGCGCCCCAGCCCATGATCGCCTGGTCCTGGGGCAGCGACCGCTCGGAGAGCAGCCCGGCCGCCGCGCGCTTGGCCGGGCCCTCGCCGTGGTCGGCGCTGTACTCGGTGTGGGTCAGGCCGAACCCGAGCTCGGCGGAGGGTTTCCCGGTGGGCGTGCTGGACGGGCTGTGCACACCGGCGCCCGACCCGGCGCTGCCGCGCCCGCCGTCGCCCGTACCGCCCCGTAGGTCGCACATCGTCAGCAGCAGCGCCAGCGCGACCACACCGATCCCCAGAAGCGCGGTCATGCCTCGCCGCCCCGCCCCCGGTACTTTCGCACGAACGTCCCCATGGCGTCCCATCACCAGTCAGGGTAACCGCCGCGTTGCCCGGATCGGGCGGGTTTCACCGGGGGTTCAACGGGATTGCGCCGCTCCGCGAAAACCCTGTGCGCCCGCGGAGCCCGTGCCGGATCATGAGCGTCATGCCCGACGCAACGCCCCCGCATCGCGCCCTGTCCATCCGCCTCGGCATGAACGACGACGACTCGCCGTCCGACGCCATCGACGCCCTGTTCCTCAGCCGCTTCGTCACTGGTGAACAGCCGTACTCCCGCGGCTCCTCCGTGGAGCGCGTGAAGTCGGGGCTGACCCTGCTGCCGGCCGGGGCCGAGGTGCTGCGCGCGGCGCGCGACAAGGACCGCGGCGCCACCCTCGCCGAGGGCGAGGGCTGGACGATCCTGGTCTCCCGCTGGCACCACCGCGCGGACGTGACCGTGACCGCCGTGAGCGAGGAGCTCGCCCGGCGCGTGCTGGCCGAGGCCGTCGAGAACGCCGAGGACCAGCCGGAACCGCAGCCCGACGACGTCACCATGGGCTTCTGGTACGTGGCGCCGCGCCGCGGTCCGCACCGCATCACCCGTCAGATCAGCGCCGCGCCCTGGGACGACGTCCGGGGCAACTACACCGCGCCGGTGGCCGAGGCCGTGGACGGGCTGATGAAGCTCACCCCGGACGACATCAGCGGCCGCCTGCTGCTCCTGCACGGCCCGCCGGGCACCGGCAAGACCTCGGCGCTGCGCACCCTGGCCCGGTCGTGGCGGGACTGGTGCCAGGTGGACTGCGTGCTCGACCCCGAGGTGCTCTTCAACGACGTCGGCTACCTGATGGAGATCGCCATCGGCGAGGACGACTCCGAGGGGCCCGGCCGCTGGCGGCTGCTGCTCCTGGAGGACTGCGACGAGCTCATCCGCGGCCAGGCCAAGCACCAGACGGGCCAGGCGCTCTCGCGGCTGCTCAACCTCACCGACGGGCTGCTCGGCCAGGGCCGCAACGTCCTGGTCGGCATCACCACCAACGAGGACCTGGAGCGGCTGCACCCGGCGGTGGTCCGTCCCGGGCGCTGCCTGGCCCGTATCGAGGTCGGGCCGCTGACGCGCGGCGAGGCCACCACCTGGCTCGGCACGTCCGAGGGCGTCGGCCGCGAGGGCGCCACCCTGGCGGAGCTGTACGCGCTGCGCCGCGGCGCGTCCTCCGGCGCCGGCCCTGTGCTGCCCACCCAGACGCCGGCC
This sequence comes from Streptomyces sp. NPDC088354, assembly GCF_044753585.1. Lineage (NCBI taxonomy): Bacteria > Bacillati > Actinomycetota > Actinomycetes > Kitasatosporales > Streptomycetaceae > Streptomyces > Streptomyces sp. NPDC088354. The sequence continues at coordinate 212,744 of NZ_JBIVNJ010000010.1, forward strand.
TCCTCCTCGGACGGCCTCTACCTCTGACCCCGCGGCGCCCTCCTTGCGTGCACGGGGCCGGGGAGCGCACGTCGTGGGGTCGACCTGCCCGTCCCCGCCGCCGGGATCCCGGCGGCGGGGACGGGCTACGACTCGTACGCGGCGCGCAACGCGTCCCGCACGGCGGCTTCGGCGGCGCCGCGGTCCAGGCCGAGGCGGTGGGCGCGTTCGGCATAGGCGGAGGCGGCGGCGGCCGCCTCCCGGTCCGCGGCGTCGCCCGCGGCCGCGACGAACGTGCCGTTGCGTCCGCGGGTCTCGATCACGCCGTCCGACTCCAGGGCGCGGTACGCCTTGGCCACGGTGTTCGCGGCCAGGCCGAGGTCGTCGGCGAGTCCGCGCACCGTCGGCAGCCGGTAGCCGACCGGGAGGGCTCCGGAGCGGGCCTGGTCGGCGATCTGGGCGCGCAGTTGCTCGAACGGCGCGGCGGCCGCGTTCGGACGGATGACGATCTTCAGGCTCACTGTGGTTCGCTCTCCCGGCGGGGCACGGCGCGGCTGTTTGTCGCGGCCATTGTGCTGCAGCCGCTCGGCGCCAGGGCGACGGCACGGCCGGGAGCGTGCGGGTCGTGGGCGATGGTGTCGCCGGGCTCGTGCAGGTGCAGCAGGAAGCGCTCGCCCGCGCGGTACGCGTCCAGGCCGGCCCTGCAGTACGCGACCACGTCGTCCGGCAGCGCGTCCAGCGGGAACCAGCCGAGCTCCGAGCACTTGTCGGGTTCGCGGTTGAACGGCTCCCGGCCGGTCCCGTCCGCGACGAAGAACCAGCCGATGCGGGCGGTCCCGCCGGGCGCGCGGTGCTGCATGACCAGCGCGACGGAGACGTCCTCGGGGCGCAGCGCGACGCCCACCTCCTCGTACGCCTCGCGGATCATCGCCTCCCGGACGTCCTCGCCGTTCTCGACGTGGCCGGACGGAGCGTGCAACAGGCCGTCGGCGTAACCGGTGTTGACCCGGCGGCCGAGCAGCACGCGGTCGCCGCGCCGCAGGATCAGGTGGACGTCGACGATCTCGCTGTGGCGCCGGGGCGGGGCCACCCGCACCACGGCCGCGTAGCGCTCGTCCCGTACCGGGCGGCCCCACAGCGCGGTGTCGTGGGCGAGCTGCTCGATCTCCGTGTGCGCGGCGAACGGACGGACCAGGGCGGCGAGTTCGGTCGCCGCGATGCCCGCCGGCTCCGCCTCGCCCCAGCGCCCCTCGACCAGCACGATCCGCCCGCCGCGCCGCAGCAGCCCCGCCCAGCGGCGCAGCGCCGCCGCGGGGTCGGGCAGCGCCCACAGCATGTGCCGCACCAGCACCACGTCGAACCGCCCCGCCGCCACGGGCGGCTGCACCGCGTCGCCGACGACCACCCGTGCGCCGGTGCCCGCCAGCTTCGCCCTGGCCAGGGCCACCATGCGCGGCGACCGGTCCACCCCGGTCACCCGGTGGCCCCGCTCCGCCGCCAGCGCCGCGAGACTGCCCGTCCCGCACCCCAGGTCCAGCACGTCCGCCGGTGTGTCCGGCAGCCACCCCCGCAGCCGCCCCGCCCACGCCTCCCGCACCGCGGGCGCACGCAGCCCGTGGTCCGGCTCCTCGTCGAAACGGTCCGCCACGGCGTCCCAGTACGCGTCTCCGCTCACATCGTCCACCCGCCGATCCTGCCACCCGCCACCGACACCGCCCCGACGGTGGGCCGCCCTTGCTGTCCCGGCCCAGCGGGCGCGTGCGGCGGCAGCCGGTCCGGGCCACCGTGCCGCCGGCGCGGGCAGCCGCGCGAGCCCTCTGCCCCGGCCACCGCCCGGACCACGTGACGACAGCCGCCACTTCGACGCCCGCGCCGGAGCGCGACCGGCCCGCGATGAGGACACCTCCCGCTGATGCGAGCAGGACCGCGCCCCCTCCCCCGCACCGGTGCGCGGCACTGAACCGGGCAGATCCCGCCCAACGGGCCTGCGGCGGCACAACAGGCCCACAGCCCCCGCCGGTCCGACCGGCGGGGAGCGTCATTCCAAGCACGCGATATTCGAAGGGCTTCGGCGACAGCGAGCCGTAGGGTTGGCGCGCCAAGACAGCCTGGTAGCAGGGGAGAAGCGTGCGGTCCGAGGAACATGCGGGGTGGGAGCGGGACTTCCCGGTCCGGTATCTCCTGGTGCGGGAGGACACCGACGGTGAGGAGGAGGGCGTGCTGTGGGGGCGGTGCGCGGAGGTCGAGGGCCTGTTCATGGACCCGCCTCCGCTGCCGCGAGAGGTACTGACACTGCGCGGCTGCCCGCGCGAGAGCCTGCTGGTCAAGGCCGTGACGGACAGCGCCGAACCGGTGCGGCTGCTGGGGGACGGAATGCTCTCGATCGAGCCTGTGGACCCCTCGAACGGCGGGCCGTGCCGCTACTGGGACCTGGAGGACACGGCTGTCCTGGCCCAGTGGCCCACGCCGGGCGATCCCGGGCGCGTGGACATCGTCGTGGGCACCGGCGTCAGAGAGGACGACTACTGGGGCGGCAAGCGGCTGCCTTCGAGCCCGCGGTTCGACCTGCGGTTCCCCTCGCTCCGGGGGGACAGCCCAACGGGCGGTTGCCGTTCCATTGACGGCCTGCTCACCCCGCGCCCGCAGCGACCCACCCAGCCCGTGCACCTGATCGGCTGCGAACCCGCCGCACCGCTTCTGGCCCTGCTGTGTCGTCCCCTTCCGCGGGAGGGCGACCCGATCACGCTCTGGCGCCTCGACCACCACGGCCGGGCGATGACCGGGTACCGCCTCGACCTGAACACCGTCGAGGCACGCCCATCCGTCCTCGGCGGAGCCCTGATCGACGTCACCGTCACCGACCCCGGTGACGACCGCCCCACCCCGGCCGCCCGCGCAGTCTGGGAGATCTGGTCCGACGGTGTTCCCACGCGGCCCAACCAGTGGGCACAGTTCGATGCCGAGGGCCGGTCCGAGTGGCTGGACCTCACCAGCGTCGGCCCGTACGGGCTGCAGGGCCTCTCCGGCGGGACGTACCACCTGGACGGACAGCACGTCACCGACAGGACCGGCTTGCTCCTGGCACTCGGCGAAGCCCTGCTCGGCCCTGGCGCCCACTACGGCAGAGACCTGGACTCGGTGCAGGACTACCTGGGCGGCGGGCCCCGCGTCGTCCCCCCGTTCACCCTCGTCTGGCACCACGCTGCCATCGCCCGCCACGCCCTCGCCGGACACGTCCTGGACCACCTTGGCGGCCTGTCCTACTTCGAGGAGACCGTGAACCTCCTGCGCGACAAGGGCGTCACCGTCGTGCTCCAGTGAGGGAGGCGACGGACACTCCCGGACCCCTTGAAGCCGGCGCCTGACCTGGAGAAGGAACGGAGTGGGGCAACGGCCAGGCCATCAGGGCCCGGTCGTACCGTCTCCCGGTGCCAGCCGCCGGCGCGGTCGCTCCCCCCGCACCGCTCCGTACGCACGACTCAGTGCAGGCCCAACTCGCGGTAGCGGGCGCGGCGGGCGGCGAGCCGGGGGGCGCGGGGGAGGGTGCGGAGGCCGGCGAGTTCGGCGCCGAGGATCGTGCCGAGGCGGGTGAGGAAGGCCTCGGGGGCGTCCGCGGCATCCTCGGCGCGCCCCGCGTCGGGCGCCTCCTCGACGACGCGGTCGACGATGCCGCGCGCGAGCAGGTCGGCGGAGCGCACGCCCTGCCGGGCGGCGACCTCGTCGGCCCGCCCGGTCGTCCGGTACAGGATGGCGGAGGCGCCCTCGGGCGGCAGCGGGGACAGCCATGCGTGCCGGGCGGCCAGCACGCGGTCCGCGGGCAGGAGCGCGAGGGCGCCTCCGCCGGCGCCCTGCCCGAGGAGGAGGCAGAGCGTGGGTGAGGGAAGGGTCACCAGGTCCGCCAGGGACCGGGCGATCTCGCCGGCGAGGCCGCCCTCCTCGGCCTCCCGGGACAGCGCGGCGCCCGCCGTGTCGACGACGGAGAGCAGGGGCAGGTCCAGTTCGGCCGCGATGCGCATGCCGCGGCGGGCCATCCGGAGCCCGGCGGGGCCGAGGGCGGGGGACCGTCCGTCGTCGGTCTCGTGCCGGTCGTGGCCGAGGACGACGCACGGGGTGCCGCCGATCCGGGCGAGCGCGAGCAGGAGTCCGGGGTCCCGCTCCCCCGCGCCGGTGCCGCTGAGCAGGGTCACGTCCTGGCCGGCCACCGTCAGCAGGGCGCGCAGTCCGGGCCGTTCGGGCCGCCGGGAGCGGCGGATCGACTCCGCCGCCGGTACGTCCCCCGCGGTGGCGTCCCCCGGGCCGTCGGCCACCGCGGGGGCGGCCTCGCCGCACAGCACCGCCAGCGCCCGCGCCGCCGCCCCGGCGAGCCGCGCGAGCGGCACGACGGCGTCCACGATGCCGTGGGCCAGCAGATTCTCCGCGACCTGGACCCCGGGCGGGAACGGCTCGCCGTACAGGGCCTCGTGCACCCGGGGGCCCAGGAAGCCGATGAGCGCTCCGGGTTCCGCGGTGGTGACGTGGCCGAGCGAGCCCCAGGAGGCGAGGACTCCGCCGGTGGTGGGGTGGCGCAGGTGGACCAGGTAGGGCAGTCCCGCCGCCCTGTGGTCGGTGATGGCCGCGGCGACCTTCACCATCTGGAGGAACGCGATGGTGCCCTCCTGCATGCGCGTCCCGCCGGACGCCGGTGCGGCGAGCAGCGGCAGCCGTTCGCGGGTGGCCCGCTCGATCGCCCGGACCAGCCGCTCCCCGGCAGCCACGCCGATCGACCCGCCGAGGAAACCGAACTCGCCCGCGACGACGGCCACCCGCCGGCCGCGTACGTCGCCCTCGCCGGTGACCACCGACTCGTCGAGCCCGGTCCGGGCGCGGGCCCGGGCCAGGTCGGCCCGGTACTCCTCGCCGTCGAGGTGCGGGGGCGGCGCGGACAGGGGCCGGTCCCAGCCGCGCCAGGTTCCGGGGTCGACGACGGCGTCGACGAACTGCAGGGAGCCGGGGCGGCGGGGCGGTTCGGTCATGGGGACACCCTGCCATCCCCCGGATGCGTTGGCCCGCAGGTCAACACGCCGTTGTGGGGCGGCACTCGGGGCGGGCGCGAGCGCCGGCAGGCGCGCCGGGGTCACTCGTGTGGCCCAAGTCCATCGCGTGCCGGCCATCGTTGTGGGGATGTGGCTACAGTCAATCCCCAGAGCGCGCCTGAGGCGTCGTCCGGGAGCGCGACCCCCCGGACCGTCCCGGCGTCCGTCCGCCGCACGCACCCCCCGCGCACCCCGCCCGGTTTCCCCCTCGGGGAGTGGGTCTTCATCCCGCGGACCGAGCATTTCCTCGGCAGTTCCTCGGACGCCTACATCGAGCGCGGTGACGAGCGGGTCCCCCTCGTCCACTGCTCCTCGGAGCTGGAGCAGTTCACGAGGGAGATGGCCGGGATCGAGGGGGACTTCACCCGTCGCTGCTCCGGCATCGACCGGGCGGCGCCGTACTGAGGGGCCGCCTCCTCCTCCTTTCCCACGTCCCCCGCTCCCGTTGTCTCCACGCCCGGCCCCGACAGGAATGCCTTCATGCCGCCTTTGCAGGACCGTTTCCGCCCTGAGAATGGTCTGCCGTACGAGGATCATCTCCACGGTCCCACCATTTACAGCCCCCGCCAGTCCTCCGACGACACCTCGGGGAACGGGGTCTTCTCCGCCCCGGACTTCGACGTCCTCAACGGGGCGTGGGCGTCCGAGGAGGAGCTGGCGCAGCTGCTCGACCAGTCCGGGGAGGAGGACGAGGAGGACGTCTTCCAGCACGCCCCGGACACCGCTACGCACGAGCTCCCCCTCACGCGGCGCCGGCACCGCAAGATCCGCCGGGCCGCGCTGCGGCGCCGGCTGACGCGGACCCAGACGCTGAGCTTCGTCGCCGCCGCGCTGGCGGCGACCATCGTGGCCATGGTGAGCGTGCTCGGCGGGATGATCGCGCACGACCCGCTGCGGAACATCGCCTCCGCCGACGGGTCCTCGGGCCTGGCCGACTGGTGGCCGCTGCTGGTGTACGGCCCGTGGATGGTGGCCTCGCTGTCGATCCTGCGCGCCGCCCTGCACCAGCGCCGCGCCCCGCACTCGTGGGCCGTCGTGCTGCTCTTCTCGGCGTTCGCCATCCTCTTCTGCATCGCCTGCGCCCCCAGGACGATCACCAACTGGACCGTCGCGGCCCTCCCCGCCATCGCGGCCCTGTCCTGCTTCCACCAGCTCGTCCGGCAGATCACCCTCACCAGGCCGCCGCGGCGCACCCCGCGCAGCCGGCGGCACTCCTGAGCCGGACGGCGGACAGCGAACGACGGACGGCGGACAGCGGACACCGCCCGCGTACGACATGGACTGCTTCCGGTCCCGCCGGGACCGGAAGCAGCGGCACGGGGTGGATCAGCTGAAGACGTCCGTGCAGTCGGTCCGGGTGGCGTGCGCCGGGTCGAGGGCGTTGGCCGTCTCGTGGAAGACGATGCGGTCGGTCAGCCCGATGAGGACGTGCTCGGACAGGTCGAGCGAGCACAGGTCCTGGAGCACCACGTTGTGGACGTCGGGTCCTGACAGGAACTGTGAGGTGTACGGCGTGACGACCTCGTCGTACCTGGTCGAGATCACCGTGTAGTGGATGCCGGGGAGGGTGTCGCCGCCGGCGTTCAGCTTGGTCAGGAAGGCCGATCCGGCCATCTGGTCCGTGAGGCCCTGGGGTGCGAGGTGCTCGATGGCCTCGGCCGCCCCGGGGAAGTAGGGCAGCAGGTTGAGCAGTCCGTTCAGATCGGTGCCGTGGTTGTCGGCGCCGATCCCGACGAGCGCGTTGACCTTGGCGGCACCGCCCAGGAACTTCATGTAGTACCGCGGCATCATGCCGCCCTGGGAGTGCCCGACGATGTCGACCTTGGCCGCGCCGGTGGCCGTGAGGACCCGGTCGACGTAGTCGGAGAGCTGCTGGGACGACGCGGCGATGGGGCCGAGCCCGTAGAAGACCGGGACGCCGGGCAGTTGGCCGTAGTCGAGGGAGTAGACGCAGTAGCCCCGCGCGACGAGGTACGGGGCGAGGCCGAGCCAGTTGTCGATGGAGTTGCCGAAGGTGCCGTGCACCAGGACGACCGGGCGCGGGTGGGCGGCGGAGGGCTTGCAGGACCAGTTGTTCCAGCCACTGCTGGGGGCGGAGGCGGCGGCTCGGGTGGGGGCGGGGGCGGCGGCGGCCGTGCCGGCCAGGGCGGGCGTGACGGTGAGGGCGGCGGCGAGGGTGAGGGCGGAGAGGAGCCGGAGCGCTGGTGTCCGTCTGAAGTGCAGCATCGAGCGATCTCCTCGCAGGTGGGGGAAAGAGCAGGGGGGACCGTTCCCTGACGACCTGTGATCCGGATCACAAGATTGCTGAGCTTCCGTCAATTTACGCACGGGTAACAAAAACCGGCCAGCTACCGGTCGGTAAAGAATGTGTCACACCGCCTTCACGGCCCCATGACAAGGGAGCGCTACGAGGCCTTGCGGAACGTGGCGGCCGGACGCACCGCGCCGAAGCCGAACCGGGCGTTCACCCGGTCCACGGCCGCCTCCGCCGTCAGGTGCGACGCGCGCATCGGGTCCAGCGAGAGCTGCTGGGCCACCCGTTCGGCACCGACGAGGTCCTCGGCGCGCAGCCCGATGCCGGCCAGGCGTGCCCGCTGCAGACCGGCCGAGTCCATCAACCGGTAGGCCAGGGTCCGCAGATCCTCGTCGTGCGCGGACGGCTCCGCGAGCCGCCGGGTCTTCTCCCAGCGCGCGCCGCCGGTGAACCGCAGCGTCAGGGACAAGGACCCGGCGACCTGCCGGCGGCCGCGCAGCATCGCCCCCAGCCGCACCACCAGGTCGAGGAGCGCGGCCCGGGCGGCGGGGCCGTCGAGCTCGTGCCGGGTGAAACGGTGCGTCACACCGGCCGACGGCGGCAGGTCCTTGGGGGAGACGGGACGGGGGTCCGTGCCGCGCGCCCGCTCCGCGGCCAGCCGGCCCGCGCGCCGGCCCAGGATCCGTTCGACGACGCCCGGCGGCACCGCGGCGACCGCCCCGATGGTGTGCAGCCCGTACGTGCGCAGCGCCTCGGCCTGCTGGGGGCCGATGCCGTGCAGGGCCTCGACCGGCAGCGGCGCCAGGAAGGCGTCCGCCGCGCCCTCGGGCACGATCAGGATCCCGCCCGGTCCCGCCACACGGTCCGAGGCCGTCGCCGCCACCGCCCAGGTCTCCGCGACCCCGATCCGCAGGTCCGTGGCCAGCCGCGCCATCGCGCGCAGCCGCACCAGCCACGCGATCCGCTCGGCGTCCGCGCCGAAGTACCGCTGCGCGCCCCGCGCCTGCACCAGCGCCGCCCGGGGCGGAACCGCCTGGACGACGGGCGAGAACTCGCGCAGCAGGTCCAGCACCGCCCGGTAGCCCTCCTCGGGCAGGGCCGGAGCGCAGCGCACGTGCAGGATGCTCGCCGCGCCGCCGGTCCCCCGCCCGGAATCGCCGTACGTCATCGTCCCGCGCTCCCCGGGCTGGAGTGCCAGAGCTTGCGTCCGGTGGGGGCGCCCTCGCCGGCGGGGCGCAGATCGGCCCAGGGGTGCATCTCGTAGCCGGTGGACATCCGGACCCGGCGGCCGTCGGGCGGCGCGACGGGCAGGCCCACGGGCTCGCCCGAGGCCTCGTCCGGGGTCCCGCCCGGGGCCTCGGCCAGCCGTGCCGCGACCGCTTCCAGGCCGCCCTGCCGGCGCAGTTCGACGAGTTCGGCGAGGTTCCACGCCGCGGAGCCGACGACGGACAGGCTCTGCGGGCCGCGGCGCTGGACCACCCCTCGGACCAGCAGCAGCCAGGAGTGGAAGACGGTGTGCGCGCAGGCCTCGTGGCTGTCGTCGAAGAAGGCGAGGTCGACCAGGCCGGTGCCGTCGTCGAGGGTGGTGAAGATGACCCGGCGCCCGGAACGGATGGGCGGGGTCTGGGTGGCGGCCTTGGCGCCGGCCACCAGGACGGTCTCACCGTGCCGCACCTCGCGCAGCCGCTTCGCCGGGATCGCGCCCAGTTCCTCCAGGAAGGCGAGGTGGTCCTCCATCAGGTGCCGGGAGGTGTCCATGCCGAGCACGCCGAGCTCGGCGCCGAGCCGTTCGGCCGCGTCCATGTCGGGCAGGCCGGCCGGCGGCGGGGCCGCCGCCTCTCCCCCGGTGAGGGCGAGCTGCCCGTCGTACGCGGAGGCGCGGCCCTGCCGGTGCAGCTCGGCGACATGGAGCAGCAGGTCGCGGCGGTTGCCGCCGAACGCGTCCAGCGCGCCGACCTGCACCAGCCGTTCGGCCACGGCCCGGCCGGGACGGGCGCGTTCCCACAGGTCCTGGAGCGAGGTGTAGGGCTGCCCGGCGGTGATCCGGGCGACCTCGGCCTCGCTGATGCCGTGCACCTCCGACAGTGCGAGCCGCAGACCCCACATCCCGGCACCACCCCCCTCATCAGACACCAGTTCGATTCGATAGGCCGCGCCCGACCGGCTGACGTCCAGCGGCAGCACCGGCACCCCGCGCCGCCGGGCGTCCGCGAGCAGCAGCCGCTTGGGGTACATGCCCGGGTCGTGGGTGAGCACCCCGGCGTAGAAGGCCGCCGGATGGTGCGCCTTGAGCCAGGCCGACTGATAGGTGGGGACGGCGAAGGCGACGGCGTGCGCCTTGCAGAAGCCGTACGCGCCGAAGGCCGAGACGATCTCCCAGGTGTGCCGGACGACCTCGCGGGGGTAACCACGCTCCCGCGCCCGGTCCGCGAACCAGGCCCGGACCCGGCCCTGCCGCGCCTCGTCCGACAGCGCCCGCCGGGCCTCGTCGGCGAACCCCCGGTCGCAGCCGGTCATGACCCGCATGATCTCGATCAACTGCTCGTGGAAGACGACGACTCCGTAGGTCTCGCTCAGCACGTCCTCCAGGTCGGGATGCGGGTAGTGGACGGGCTTGCGGCCGTGCCGGGCGTCGATGAAGGGCCGCACCATGTCGGCGGCGACCGGGCCCGGACGGAACAGCGAGATGTCCACGACCAGGTCGTGGAAGGTGCTGGGCTGCAACCGCCCCACCAGGTCGCGCTGCCCGGGCGACTCGATCTGGAAGCAGCCCAGCGTCTCGGCGGAGCGGATCAGTTCGTAGGTGGCCGGGTCGCCCGGCGGGACCTGCGCCGGGTCGTCCAGGTCGATCCGGCCGCCGCCGGTCCGCTCCACCTCGTCCAGGGTGTGCGCCATCGCGGACTGCATCCGCACCCCGAGCACGTCGAGCTTGAGCAGCCCGAGGTCCTCCACGTCGTCCTTGTCGAACTGCGACATCGGGAAGCCCTCGCCGCTGGTCGGCATCACCGGCGTGCGGTCCAGCAGCCCGGCGTCCGACAGCAGCACCCCGCACGGGTGCATGGCGACCCCGCGCGGCAGCGCGTCCAGCGCCTCGACCAGCTCCCACAGCCGGCCGTGGTCCTCCCCCGCCACCTGCCGCAGCTCGGGCAGTTCGGCGAGCGCGGCCCGCGCGTCGCGGGCCCGGATGTGCGGGAAGGCCTTGGCCAGCCGGTCGGTCTGCTCCGGTTCCAGCCCCAGGGCGGCGCCCACGTCGCGGACCGCGTGCCGGACCCGGTAGGTCTCGGGCATGGCGACGGTGGCGACCCGCTCGCTGCCGAACCGGTCCAGGATGCGCCGGTAGACCTCCAGCCGGCGGGCGGACTCCACGTCGATGTCGATGTCGGGCAGGGAGGCGCGCCGTCCGGACAGGAAGCGCTCCATGAGCAGGCCGTGGTCGACGGGGTCGGCGGCGGCGATGCCCAGAAGGTGGTTGACGAGCGAGCCCGCGCCGGAGCCGCGCGCGGCGACCCGGATGCCCATCTCCCTTACGTCGGCGACCACTTGGCCGACGGTGAGGAAGTACGAGGCGAAGCCGAGCTGCTCGATGATCCGCAGTTCGTCCTCCAGCCGCGCCCAGTAGCGCGGTTCGCGGTCGTGCCCGGTGCGGACCATCCCGGCGGCGCAGCGCGAGCGCAGGACGCGGTCGGCGGTGCGGGCGCCGGCCCCCACCGTCTCCGGCTCGGGGAAGTGCACCTGCCCGATCCCCAGGTCGTCCGCGGGGTCGACGGCACAGGCCGCGGCGGTGTCCTCGGTGGCGCGCAGCAGCCGGTGCGCGTCCGAGCGGCGGAGACCGGCCGCCTCCACGATCCGCTCGGCGGTGCGCGCCATGTCCCCCGCGTCCTTCAGCCAGCGCTCGCCGCCGTCCAGGCTCTCCGGCCTGCGGATGTCGACGGGCACGAGCCGGCGCGCCGAGTCCAGCACGTCGGCCACCTCCCCCTGCCCGGGATCGGCGTAGCGGACGGCGTTGGTCAGTACGGGGGCCACCCCCTGCTCGGCGGCGAAGCCGACGATGCGCGCGGCCAGCCGCAGCGAGCCCGGTCCGGTGCCGGCGCGGCCGTGGTGGGCGGCCTCCAGGCGCAGCGCGTCCCCGTACGCCGCGCGCCAGGGGCGCAGCAGCTTCGCGGCCCGGTCGGGGCGGCCGGCCGCTAGCGCCCGGCCGACCTCGGAGTCCGCGCCCAGCAGCACGAACACCCCCTCCTGCCCCAGGTCCTCCCAGCCCAGCCCCCCGTCCCCGGCATGGGCGGCGCTGATCAGCCGGCACAGCGCGGCCCAGCCGCGCCGGTCCCGGGCGAGGAAGACCGCCCGGTCGGTCGCCTCCGGGACGAAGGAGCCGCCGCGCACCGGGGTGCGCCGCCGGCCGCCGGACGGCTGGGCGGCCTGACCGTCGTACGCCGCGGGCACCGCGAGCGAGGCACCGAACAGCGGCCGCACCCCGGCCCGCGCGCAGGCCTTGGCGAAGCGCACCACGCCGGCCACGGTGTCCCGGTCGGTCAGCGCCAGCGCGTCCATGCCCCGCTCGGCGGCGCGCTCGGCCAGTCGCTCGGGGTGCGAGGCCCCGTACCGCAGCGAGAAGCCGGAGACGGTGTGCAGATGCGTGAATCCCGGCATACGCACCTCCGACCGCTCACATCTCCCCCCTTCCGGACCCTCCGGTACCCACCATAGACCACTTCTCGAACACACGTACGAAGACATGCCGGAGACGTGCCGGAAGCGTGCCGGATCCCTGTCCTCCGCCACCCTCCGCGTGGTTTCCTGCACACGACGTCACTGCCGGCGCGCACCCGAGGGGGAAGTCGCCATGCCGATGCTGCTGGTCAAAGGGTCCTTCCGGATAACCGGCACCGAGCCGGACGGCGACACCGTGGGCTTTGTCCCCACCCGCCACCCGGACTGGAACCGCGTCCCCGGAGCGGCGCGGCTCGACCTCACCGACTCCTGCCGGGGCAAGCTGCGCCTGGACGCCGTCGACGCCCTGGAGACCCACTACGGACCGACCTCGACGCCGGGCCACCAGCCACTGCCCTTCGCCCACGCGGCCCGGGACGAACTGCTGACGTGGCTGGGGTTCACCGACGTGCGGCGCGCGCCGGACAGCGAACGGGTCGTCTCCGCCGTCCCCGAGAGCGTCCCCGGGTGGATCCTGACCGGCGGCGTCGACGTGCACGGCCGCTGCGTCGCGCTGGCCGGCCGCGGCCCGCTGCCGGAGGGCACCCGCAGCGGCCAGGAGGTGACGGTCGGCGTGCCGCTGCTGCGCCGAACGGTCAACCACCACCTGATCGCGCAGGGGCTGGTCTACCCGACCTTCTACAGCAACCTCTTCGAGGACCTGCGCGAGGAACTGGCCGCGGTCACCCGGCAGGCCAGGACCGCGGGGACGGGACTGTGGCCGCAGGACGTGAGCACCGCGGGGGCGAAGGTCACCGGGCTCTCCTCGCTCACCGACGAGGCGGTGGTCGTCCCCAAGCTCTTCCGGCGCCTCTTCGACCACCTCGCGTCCGGAGAGTTCTCCCTCGGCTCCTTCCGCGCCTTCCTCGCGGGGGCGGCCGACACGTACCGGATCACCTCCTCGCCCACCCCGCACACCCAGGTACGCGGACTGCACCACGCCATCGAGGTCACGGACGACGGCACCGTACGGATCACCCGGCCGATCGAGGACCTGGTCTTCACCGAGGCATGACGACCGCAGCCAACTCCGCCACCCACCCCAGCAGTTCCTCGTCCTCGCCGGGACGCCCGACGACCTGCAGCCCCAGTGGCAGGCCGTTCGCGGCGTACCCGGCGGGCAGACTCACCGCGGGAAAGCCCGCGTTGCTCCACGGCAGGCACATCACCGAGTCGCCGGTGCTGCCCAGGCCGAACGGGGCCGGGCCGGTCGCGGACGGCGCCAGCCACACGTCGATCCGCTCCATCGCGTCCAGCAGACGGGCCCGGACGGCCCGGCGCTCGCGCACGGCCCGCTCGTAGTCGTCGCGGGCGATCGCCTGCCCCTCGCGGATGGCCGCGACGGTCTGCTCGCGGTAGAGCCGGCCGTGGCGGGGGAACCAGTCGGCGTGGGTGCGGGCCACCTCGTAGCGGTTCATGGTGAACAACTGCCGTACGACCGCCTCGAACTCCTCGGGGCCGTCCATCACCGGCACCTCGCGCACGGTCCAGCCCGCCGCCGCCAGCCGGACGGTCTGCGCGGCGAAGGCCGCCCGCGCCTCCGCCCCGGCCCGGTCCAGGTACGGTCCGGCCGGGACGCCGAGCACCGGACGCCGGGCGGTCCCCGGCTCCGGCTCGGATCCACGGCCCCGTTCCGGTTCCCGCCAGTCGTCGCACAGCACGGACGCGCCGAGCGCCGCACCCGCGACATCGGCGGCGAGCACGCCGACCGTGTCGAAGCTCGGGGCGTTGGCGATCACCCCGTCCACCGGGATCCGCCCGAAGGTGGGCTTGAAGCCCACCACCCCGCAGAAGGCCGCGGGCCGGATCACCGAGCCCACGGTCTGCGTGCCGACGGCCAGCGGCACCATGCCCGCCGCCACGGCCGCCGCCGATCCGCTGCTCGAACCGCCGGGCGTGTGCGCGGTGTTGTGCGGATTACGGGTCGGCCCCGGCGCGGTCACCGCGAACTCGGCCGTCACCGTCTTCCCCGCGATCAGCGCCCCCGCCGCGCGCAGCCGGTCCACCAGCGGCGCCTGCGGCCCCGCCAGTTCCTCCGCCGGCACCCGCGACCCGGCGCGGGTCTGCGTCCCGTCGCACCGCACGATGTCCTTGACGCCCACCGCGACCCCGGACAGCACGCCCGGCGGCGCCGCGGCCGCCTCCGCCGCGAGCCGGCCCCGCCGGTCGGGCTCGGGCACGAACGCCCTCACCCGGGCGTCGAGCCGGTCGATACGATCACACACCACTGCCACGCGATCCACCGGGTCCGTCACGGCGGTTCACGCTACGCCCAACCTCTGGCCTTGCTCAAACGGGGCGTCCCCTCGTGCGCCACCGGGCACACCGCCTCCAGGGGGTGGTGGGAATCTCCTGGCTCGTATGGACATGTTCCGCGGTCGCGGTGGAGCTGCTCGCCGCGGCGGCCGTACTGCTGCGCGCGCCGCGCGCTTCACTCGATGAGGTGACGGATCCGTACGGGGCGGCGTACCTGCGCGACGGTCCCCCGCGGCGCGGCCACCGTCGCCCTGCTCGCGCTCCATCTGCGCGGCACCCGTGGACGCCGGGCCGCACGGCACCGCCCGTGTCTCCGGGGTGATGGCCGGCTGCCGCATCCGCTGCAACTGGCGGTCCACAAGGCGCTGTACCGGCCCTCGGGCGTGAACGGCGTCGCCGTGTCCCGCCCCGTGCGGCAAGAGACCGACGCTCCGCGCGCTGCGGCGGACCCGCGGGCGCCTCCCTCTCACCCGGTCCCTCGCCGCCGCCCCGCGCTTCACCCGGGACAGCGGTCTGCCGGCCGGCCGCGACCGTACGGAGAGCCTCCACGTCTCCCGTTCCGGGACGTCCGGCGGCGGCCTCGGCTGCGGAGGGTGAGGGTACGCGCCGCTCGGCACGGCCCAAACCCGGCGGCGGTGCGAGATCGGTCACGTCCGGACGTCACGCGCGTATCCGTTCGCCCCGCGCGTCAACACGCGTCACGCCCCGGGGGCCCGAAGACCCCGAAGGGGTTGCGAAGGCAAGGGGACGGCACGGTTTACTGACCGCCATGACGGCGACCGACACCACGCTCAGACCCGCGGCGCACCCCGGCCGACTGCGCATGCTGAACCATCTGCGCCGCCTCGCGGCAGCGGGCCTCGTGGAGCCGCCGTGCGCCTGGCAGCACCGGGCACCCGATGCCGGGGGTGCCGGCCACACCGCGAACGCCGAGGACGCCGAACTCTGGGACGACTTCCCGCACCGGCTCGCGGCGCTGCTGGTCGGACTGCACGAGGACGCGCGGGCCCCCCGCAGGACGGCCCCGCGGACCGTGCACGTCGGCGCCACCGTGATGGCCTTCCCGCTCAACCGCTGAACCGCCGCGGGACCCCCGCGCGTCAGCGCGGCACGTCAGCCGAGTTCCGCGCCCACCGCGGCCAGAGCCGTGGTGACCGGCTGGAAGAACGTCTCACCGCCCGCCTCGCAGTCCCCGCTGCCGCCCGAAGTGAGCCCGATCGCGCTCCCGTCACGGGTGAACAGCGAACCTCCGCTGTCCCCCGGCTCCGCGCAGACGTCGGTCCGGATGAGCCCGGTGACGGTGCCCTCCGGGTAGTTGACCGTGGCGTCGAGGCCGAAAACGGTGCCGTTGTGCAGGCCGGTGGTGCTGCCCATGCGGAACACCTCCTGGCCCACCGCCGCGTCCGCCGCCCCGTTGACCGGCAGGGCCTGGCCATTGCCGAGGTCGACCTCGCTGGGCGCGTCGGTGTTCGGGTCGTCGTACGTCACGAGGGCGAAGTCGCCGTCGCCGGGGAAGGTCGCGGTCGACACCGTGGCGACGGGGGCGCCGCCCTGCGTGTCGGACCAGGTGGGGAAGGCGGCACCGCAGTGGCCGGCGGTCAGGAAGGCCGGGGCGCCGTCCTTGACGACGTTGAAGCCGAGCGAGCAGCGCGCGCCGTCGGCGAAGACCGCGTCGCCGCCGGCCACGAACGGCGTGATCCGGCCCGCGGACTTCTCGATCCGGGCCATGCCGCTGCCGAGCGAGCGCACGGCGGCCTGGAGCGTGTCCCACTTCTCGCCGGTGACGGTGCGGTCCGCGGTGACCAGGATCTGGTTGGTCCTCGGGTCGACGGCCCAGGCGGTGCCCGGGATGGTGGCTTTCTGCTTCAACGCCCCTGCAGCCTCCGTCAGTTCTGCGGTGGTGTTGCGGACCCGGCGGGACACGGCGCCGGCCTGCCTGGCCTGGCGGACGGCCTCGGTGTCGTTCCCGGTGACGTTGACCACGAGCCGCCCGGTGGCCGGGTCCCAGTAGGCCCCCGCAGTCGACGAGCCGAACTCCGCGGTGAGCCGGGAGGCCGCTTCCGCCGCCGAAGGGGCACTGAGGGCCCGCGGCGGTGCGGCGTCCCGCGACGGTGCCGGGGACTGCGACGCCTTGGCGTCCGGCAGCAGGACCGCGGCCGCGGCGACCGCTGCGGCACCGGCCGCGACCAGCGCGATCTTCCGTTTCGGTAAGTGTTTGTGCTTCAACTCATGACCTCCAGTGGGGGGATACGGGGTCCGGTCGTCGACAGCGGAGGGGCGGCGCTGTGCCGCCTGTCATACGGCGCGCCGGCGCGAAGCGTTCATGACGGGAAATTCGGTCGCCCCCGCCCCGGGCTTGTGGTGGACTCCGCCCGATGAGCACTTCCGAACCCTCCGCGACGGCGCCGGAGTACCGCGCCGCGTATGACGCGCAGCTGCGCGCCCGCGTCCCCGACGGCTTCTCCCGGCACGCGTCGGTGGAACGGGTCGGCCCCCTGCTGCGCAAGACCTACCGCCACGGCGAGGCGGGCTTCCTCGACTACCGCGACCTCGGCGGGCTGGACGGGCCGGAGCTGGACGCGCTGATCGCCGGGGAGCGCGACCACTTCGCCGGCCTCGGTGTGGCCGTGGAGTGGAAGTACCACGGGCACGACCTGCCGCCCGGGCTGCCGGAGCGCCTGACCGCGGCCGGCTTCGTTCCCGACGAGCCGGAGACGGTGCTGGTGGGCGAGGCCGCGGCGCTGGCCGGTGAGCCGCGGCCGCCGGAGGGCGTGACGCTGCGCGAGGTCACCTCACGCGCGGACTTCGAGCGCATCCGCGCCATGGAGGAGGAGATCTGGGGCGTCGGCCACGACTGGCTGCCGGACATGCTGGAGAGCGAGGTCGCCGGGCCGGGCGACCCGTGCGTGGTGGTCGTCGCCGAAAGCGGGGACACCGTCGTCTGCGCGGGCTGGGCCCGCTTCCACCAGGGCACGGACTTCGTGTCGCTGTGGGGCGGCTCGACGCTGCCGCGGTGGCGCGGGCGCGGTGTCTACCGGGCGACGGTGGCGCACCGGGCCCGGCTGGCGGTGGCCGCGGGCCACCGTTTGGTGCAGGTGGACGCCTCGGCGGACAGTGCGCCCGTCCTGCGGCGGCTGGGACTGGTGGCGGTCACCACGACCGTCCCGTACATCTGGCGCCCGGACGCGGGACCCGCGAACGGCCCCGGCCCCTCCTGAGGCCTCCGGCGCCGAACGGTCACCGGGCGGCGACCCGGTTCCGGCGGCCGCGCCTGTCCGGGTCACCGGCTGTCCGTGGCCCCCGCCCGCGACGAGCGCGTCCTCCCGTCGGCCGGGGCCGCCGGCATCGGTCACGTCGAGTCGGGCCCCCGCGGCGGGCCCGACGCCCCGGCGGACAGCACGCCCGTTCGTGGACGGCGGTCACCGGCCCCGCTCCCGCGCGCAGAGGCCGGGCCTGGTCGTGGGCACGACGACATCCCGTATGCCCGGCAGCCGGCCCCGGCGCCGGACGGCACAGGACCGGTCGCGGTCGGAGCGGGCCGCCCTGCCCCCGGCGGACGCCCCGCGTCACACCGCGTCCGACGGCCGCGGCCGGACGCTCTCCAGCAGCGGATCGGGCAGTTCGCCGGGGACCGGCCCCGCCGCAGGCGGGGGCGGGGGCGGCGGCGCCGGCTCACGCGGCGGGTCGGCCGGGGCGGCGGGCGCGGCCACGGCCGGGCCCGGCTGGGCGCGTTCCAGGAAGCGCAGCAGCTCCACCGGGAACGGCAGGACGAGCGTCGAGTTCTTCTCGGCGGCCACCGCGACGACCGTCTGCAGCAGCCGCAACTGCAGCGCGGCCGGGGCGTCGCCCATCACGTGCGCGGCCTGGGCCAGCTTCTTGCTCGCCTGGAACTCCGCGTCCGCGTTGATGATCCGGGCCCGGCGCTCCCGCTCGGACTCGGCCTGCCGGGCCATCGAGCGCTTCATCGTCTCCGGCAGCGACACGTCCTTGATCTCCACGCGGTCGATCTGCACGCCCCAGCCGATGGCGGGGCTGTCGATCATCAGCTCCAGGCCCTGGTTGAGCTTCTCCCGGTTGGACAGCAGGTCGTCCAGGTCGCTCTTGCCGATGATGGAGCGCAGCGATGTCTGGGCCATCTGCGAGACCGCGAAGCGGTAGTCCTCGACGTTGATGATCGCGTCGGAGGCGTTGACGACCTTGAAGTAGACCACCGCGTCGACCCGGACGGTGACGTTGTCGCGGGTGATGCCCTCCTGCGCGGGCACCGGCATCGTGACGATCTGCAGGTTCACCTTCCGCATCCGGTCGACGACCGGCACGACCATCGTGAACCCGGGCCCCCGCTCCCCGCCCCTGACCCGGCCGAGGCGGAACACCACGCCTCGCTCGAATTGCTGCACGACGCGGGCGCCGGCCACGAAGTACAGAGCTCCGGCCGAGAGCACAGCGGCTATCAACTCGACGACCATCACGGCCCCCTGCCGTCCGGGATCGCGTACTTCCACGGTACATCGCGGCGAATCCGCCGGATACGGGCGCGGATGCCCGGATCCGGGACCGGCGCGGGGGCCCGGTCCCGCCGCTACGCGGACAGGGCGGTGCGCAGCCAGTCGTCGGCGGCGCCCGGGGTGGGCCGCGCCGGGCCCCACAGCTCCGCGGTGAGCTGCCAGTACAGGTCGGCGCGCGGCTCCGCGGCGAGCAGTCCGGCCAGCAGGCGCCGGAAGGCGGGCGTGTCCCGGGTGCCGTACGCCAGGGCGTAGGCGGACACGAAGCAGTCCAGGGCGTCGCCCTCGCGCGGCTCCCGTCCGGCCAGCAGTTCCGCGGCGGCCAGGTCGTACGCCTCGCCGAGTCCCTCGTACAGCACGGCGGGGCGGCCGCCCGCGCCCGACCAGTACTCCTCGGGCCGTGGGCGCACGTCGTCGGGGCAGGAACCCGTGGTGAAGGCGTGCAGCCGGGCGAAGGCCAGCACCTGGCCGGGCGTCGGGTCGGCGGGAGGCTCCGGCACCGACAACTCCAGGATCCGGCCGACCAGTCCGGCCGGTAGCCGCGGCGGCAGCCAGCGCCGCCAGAACCGCCGCATGGGGGCCGTGCTGGGCGGGGTGGACAGCGCGCCGACCAGCCGCAGCCGGTCGGCGCGCTCCGCGGCGGCGCAGTCCCGGAGCGCGTGGAGGGCTGCCTCGCGCCAGCGCAGCGCGGACAGTTGGGTGCCGAGGTCGCGCAGCCTCCCGGCGACGGCGTCCTCCAGCGCGTCCGCCAGGGAGTCCTCGCGGTCCAGCAGCCGCCCCACGTCCGGGAGCGCCAGGTCGAGGGTGCGCAGGGAGCGGATCAGGCGGAGCCGGTCGAGTGCCTCGGGGCCGTACCGGCGGTGCCCCCCGGTGCTGCGGCCCGCCTCGGGCAGCAGGCCGCGGTCGGAGTAGAAGCGGACGGTCTTGACGGTGACGCCGGCCTGCGCGGCCAGTTCCCCGATGCTCCACATGCCGTCAGGCGACACGGCTTGAACCTCCCTCAGGGGGAGTTCCTACGGTACCGGCGAGCGCGGGGACCCGGTACGGAGCCGGGGTCCGCGGACCACGGCGTACGGGAGGCGTTCATGACGGTGTTCATCCTGGTGTCCGAGGCCCACACGGGCGGCTGGATCTGGCAGGACGTGGCCGCGCGGCTGCGGGAGTCGGGGGCGCGGGCGCATCCGGTGACGCTCACCGGCATGGACGGGGACGGCGACGCGGCGGGACCGGGCACGGACCTGGAGACGCATGTCCGCGACGTGCTGCGGTTCGTCGACGAGGCGGGCCACGACGACGCGTCCGGGGTGGTGCTCGTCGGCCACGGCTACGGCATCCACCCGGTGCTCGGCGCCGCCGACCGTCGCCCTGCGCGGATCGCCCGCGTCGTCCACCTGGACGCGGGGATCCCGGGGGACGGCGACCAGGCGCTCTCGCTGGTGCCCGATCCGGCGGTCCACGAGCGGCTGCGGCACACCCAGGGGCGGCCCGCGGACGACGGCCCCGTCGCCCCGCCCGGCCAGGACGGATGGCAGCGGTGGGGCAGTCTCGACGGCGTCCCGGAGGAGGCGCTGGCCCGGCTGACCCGGCGTGCCGCGCCGCAGCCCGCGGGCACGCTCACCCAGCCGCTGCGGCTGTCCGGGGCGGCGGCCGAGGTGCCGTCGACCGGAATCCTGTGCACGGCCAACGGATCGGACATCGCCAGGGTCGAGGCGCTGGTCGGCTTCGGCGACCCGCGGCTGCGGGCGCTCGTCGATCCGCGGGTCACCTTCTTCGAACTCGCCACCGGGCACTGGCCGATGCTCTCCGTCCCCGGCGAACTGGCCGACGCGCTGCTGCGGGCCTCGGCGGGCGAGGGGCGCCGGCTCGGTGGCGCGGCGGGGACGGCGGGCGAACTCCCGCCCCACCTGCGGCCCTTCCTGATGGACCTGCCCGAACGGCCCCGCGAGCGCCACGGACGGGTCGACCTCCATCTGCCGGACGCCGACGGGCCGCGGCCCGCGGTGGTCCTCGTCCACGGCGGGCCGGTACCCGCGGGCGCGCGGCCGACACCGCGCGACTGGCCCTCCTTCACCGGCTACGGCCGGTACCTGGCCGGGCTGGGCGCGGTCTGCGCGACCGTGGACCACCGGCTGCACGGCATGGCCGACTTCGCGCGCGCCGCGGACGACGTCGCCGGGGCGGTGGACCTGGTCCGCGCCGACCCCCGGGTCGACGGCGACCGCGTCGCGCTGTGGTTCTTCTCCGTGGGCGGACTGCTCGCGGCGGACTGGCTCGCCGCCCCGCCGGCCTGGCTGCGGTGCGTCGCGGCCAGCTACCCCGTGCTCGCGCCCGTGCCGCACTGGGGCGCGGTGGAGCCCCGTTTCCGCCCCGCGACCGCGCTGCGCACGGCCGGTCCGCTGCCGGTGGTGCTGACCCGCGCGGGGCGGGAGGCGCCGGACATCGCCGGCACGGTCGCGGGCTTCCTCGCCGCCGCCGAGGAGTGCGGTGCCCGCGTCGAGGTGGTCGACGTGCCCCACGGCCGCCACGGCTTCGAGACCCTCGACCCCACCGAGGAGTCCCGCGCCGCCGTCATCCGCGCCGCCGGCTCCGTCCTCCGGCACCTCGGCCTGCCCACGCCCCGACCCACGCCCTGATCTACGCGTCCCCGTCCGCCCCGTCCGCCCCGCCCGCGCCCCGGGCCAGGCGGGCGGCGACGTCGCGGAGGTGGGCCGCCAGCTCAGGGGGTTCGTGGACCTCGAAATCGACGCCGAGCGTGCCGATGTAGAGGGCGAGGACGTCCAGGTACTCCGCGCCCGTGCGCAGCAGGCAGCGGTCGGGGCCGGAGGCCTCGATGGTGGCGAAGCCCCAGGATGCCCGGTCGGCCAGGGACTCGGCGGAGGCGTGCAGGGTCACGACCGCCTGGTGCCGGTAGGCGCGGGAGGTGACGCCCCGGGCGACCCAGGAGGCGGCGTCCATGGGCGGCCGGCGGGGCGCGAAGCGCGGACCGGTGGGCGCCTTGGGGTCCATGCGGTCGACGCGGAAGGTGCGCCAGTCCTGGCGGTCGGTGTCCCAGGCCAGCAGGTACCAGCGGCGGCCGTGGTGGACGAGGCTGTGCGGCTCGACGCTGCGGCGGCCGGCGGTGCCGTCGTGCGTGAGGTAGTCGAAACGGAGGCGTTCGCGGTCGCGGCAGGCCGCGCCGATCAGGGCCAGGACGTCGGACGCCACGGTGCCCTCCGGCGCCGGCGGGTGTGAGACGGCGACCGCGCCCATGGCCTGGACCCGGTGCCGGAGCCGGGAGGGCAGCACCTGCTCCAGCTTGGCCAGCGCCCGCAGCGACGTCTCCTCGATGCCCTCGACGCTGCCGCCCGCGCCCGTGCGCAGGCACAGGGCGACGGCGATCGCCTCCTCGTCGTCGAGCAGGAGCGGGGGCAGGGCGGCGCCCGCGCCCAGCCGGTAGCCGCCGGTGGTACCGGGGGTGGCGTGCACGGGGTAGCCGAGCGCGCGCAGGCGCTCCACGTCCCGGCGCACCGTCCTGGCGGTGACCTCGAGGCGCCCGGCCAGTTCGGGGCCGGTCCAGTCGCGCCGTGACTGGAGCAGGGAGAGCAGCCGCAGCAAGCGGGCGGAGGTTTCCAGCACGGCTCCAGTCTGGCAGTCGTCGCGGACAGCTTCTGACCGCATGGATGGATACCGTGCCGTCATGGAGACGCAGACCCTTCCCGAGGGCACCGCACTGGACCGCCGCACCCTCAACCGCTCGCTGCTGGCCCGCCAGTTCCTGCTGCGGCGCGTGGACGTGAGCGCGGAACACGTGGTCGGGCACCTGGTGGGTCTCCAGGCGCAGGAGCCGCAGGACCCGTACGTGGCGCTGTGGTCGCGGATCGCGGGCTTCGCGCCGGACGAGCTGTCGGGGATGCTGGCGGACCGCCGCGCGGTGCGCATGTCCTTGTTGCGCTGGACCGTCCACCTGGTGACCGCCGAGGACTGCATGGTGCTGCGGCCGGTGGTCCAGGACGTCCTCGAGCGGCGGCTGCTCGGGCAGTTCCGGCGGCAGCTGGCCGGTCTCGACCTCGCGGAGGTCGCCGAGGCGGGCCGCGCGCTCCTGACCGCCGGCCCGCTCCCGGCGAGCCGGCTCGGCGACGGTCTGCGGGAACGGTGGCCGGAGCGCGAACGGCTCCCGCTGAGCCTGGCGGTGACCGCCCGCGTGCCGACGGTCCAGCCGCCGCCGCGCGGTCTGTGGCGGACCTCGGGCGCCGCCCTGCAGACCCCGGCGGAGCAGTGGCTCGGCCGCTCCTTCGACTTCGCGGAGGGCGCCGCCCCGGACCGGACCGTCCTGCGGTACCTCGCCGCGTTCGGTCCCGCGACGGCCAAGGACGTCGCGGTGTGGTCAGGGCTCACGGGTGTGCGCGCGGTGATCGAGCGGCTCCGTCCCGGTCTGCGGGTCTACCGCGACGAGAACGGCGCCGAGTTGTACGACGTCCCCGGCGCGCCCTTCCCCGATCGCGGCACCCCGGCACCTGCCCGCTTCCTCCCGCAGTACGACAACATCGCGCTGTCGCACGCCGACCGCTCACGGATCATGCCGCCGGCCCCCCGTGCCGGCGCCTCCCTCCCCGCCCTCCCCGGCAGCGGCAGCAACCGCGGCTTCTTCCTCCACGACGGCTTCGTCCACGGACTGTGGCGCATCGAGTCCTCGCGCGGCGCGGCCGTGCTCCACGTCCTGCCGTACGCGCCCCTCCCCCGCGCGGCGCGCGACGCGCTCGCCGCGGAGGGCGAGCGCCTGCTGGCGTTCGCGGCGCCGGGGACGACGGGACGGGAGACGGGACGGGAGGTGCGCTTCACGGCGTGAGCGCCACCGGGCGCGCACCTCCCGTCCGTCGGCGGTCAGTAGACGGCGACCCGGTACGCCTTCAGCACCTCGGGCAGCGGCTGGTAGAAGGTCGTGCCGCCGTTCGCGCAGTCGCCGCTGCCGCCCGACGTCAGGCCGAGCGCCTTCGTGCCGTCGTACAACGGGCCCCCGGAGTCGCCGGGTTCTGCGCATATGTCGGTGCGGATGAGCCCGCGCACGATGTCGCCGCCGCCGTAGTTGACCGTGAAGCCGAGTCCGGTGACGGTGCCGCTGTGCACGCCGGTGGTGGAGCCCGCGCGCCTGACGGCTTCGCCCACGTACGCCGTGGCGGCCTTCCGGATGTCCTGCCGGCCGACCTTGCCGGGGTGGCCCTTCGCCGAGTCGTAGCGCACGAGGGCGTAGTCGTCGCCCGGGTAGCGGTGGGCGACGGTGGTCCCGAGCGGACGGGTCCGGGCGGCGTCGGCGTACCAGCGGTCCGTGGCCGCACCGCAGTGACCCGCCGTCAGGAAGTAGGAGGCGCCACCGGAACGGACGTTGAAGCCGACCGAACAGCGGAAGCCGTCGCCGTAGGCGGCGGTGCCGCCCCCGGCGGCGAAGTGGCGGAAGGCCCCGGCGGCGCGTTCGAAGCGGACGGCGCCGTCGTACGGACCGGCCGCGCGGCGCAGCGCGTCGAGCCCGGCGTGGGAGACCGTCGCGTCGGTCAGGACGACCAGGGTGCCGCTGCCGGGGTCGACGGACCAGGCGCTGCCGGGGACGTCGGCGGACTCCGCCGCGCGGACCGCCGCGGCGAGGTGGGCGGGCGAGGCCCGGCCGCCGGGGGCCGCCTGCGCGGTGGGCAGGGCGAGCGCGGTGGCCACGAGCAGGACGAGCGCACCGAGCGGCGCGGCGAGGTGCCCCGCCCGTCCGGCGGTACCGCGGCGTGAAGTGGTGTCCCTGCGCCCCTTGTTCCTCATTTGTTCCCCCCTACGAGGTTATGCGGTGCCTCGCGGAGTATTGCGACCATACGGCTTGCGGACAAGAGGGCCATACGGCGATGTGCCCGGCGGCCGAGGCCGCCGGGCACATCAGGGACGAGAGGATGGGCGTGGTGCCCGGGTGGGTCAGAAGACGCTGACGCCGTAGGCGCTCAGGGCCTCGGTGACCGGCTGGAAGAACGTGGTGCCGCCACTGGAGCAGTTGCCGCTGCCGCCCGAGGTCAGACCGAGCGCGATGCCGCCGGAGGTGTACATGGCACCGCCGGAGTCGCCGCCCTCGGCGCAGACGTTGGTGCGGATCATCTGGTAGACCACGTCGCCGCCGCCGTAGTTGACGGTGGCGTTGAGGCCGGTGACCGTACCGCTGTGGATGCCGGTGGTGGAACCGTCACGCAGGACGGCCTGGCCCACGAAGGCGTTGCCGGCGCTGGTGATGTCGGTGTTGCCGGCCGTGCCGCCCTTGGCGACGGAGGTGTTGGTGTATCGGACCAGCGCGTAGTCGTTGGTCGGGAAGCTGTAGCTGACGTTGGTGCCGAGTACCGAGGACTGGCTCGAGTTGGAGTACCAGGTCGAGGCGACCTCGCCGCAGTGGCCGGCGGTCAGGAAGTAGTTCGTGCTGCCGCTGCGGACGTTGAAGCCGAGCGAGCAGCGGTAGCCGCCGCCGTAGATGGCGTCGCCGCCGGCGATCAGCCGCTTGAAGGTGCCCGCCGTGCGCCGGAAGGTGACGGCCGCGCCGTAGGGGGCGGTGGCCTTCTGCACCTTGGAGAGCTCGGCACTGCTGACCGTGCTGTCCGCGGTGATCTCCAGGCGGTTGCTCTTGGGGTCGATGACCCACGAGGTGCCCGCGACGTCCGCGGCCAGGGCCGCGTTGCCGGCCTGGTTCAGCTGCGCGGTGCTGTGCGCCACGAGCTTGGGCACGGCGCCTGCTGCGCTGACGGCCTGGGCGGCCTTGCTGGTGGTGACGTTGACGACCATGGCCTTGGCCTTGGCGTCGTAGTACGAACCGGCCGTGGAGCCGGTGCCCAGCGACGCGGCGAGCGCCGTGGCGGCCTCCGGTGAGGCCTTGGGGGACGGTGCGGCCTGGGCGGCGGGCAGGGTGAGCGCGGTGGCCGCGAGCAGACCGGACGCGATGGCGATCAGCCGTACGCGTCTGGGGGCGGGAGTGTGCGTCGTGCGCTTGATCCTCACGCTTGTCCTCCTGTGGGGGAACGGAAGTTGACCCGCGTAGCGCGAGCCGGTGAGGCGCAGCGGGACTCCGCCACCGTGGGGGATGGCGTGCCCCTGCCAAGCTGCGCACTCGGGAGTATTCAAGAGCCGTGCACAAGCACACAAGGGCAGGTTTCGGCCGCCGGCCCCTCGTGGGGCTCCGCGACCTGGCGGGGCGGGCCGGCCGCGGCACGGCGGCGCGCGGTCCCGTATCGCCTGGTGGGCGCGGATCCCCTCGACGGCACCCGCCGCGCGGGGCGGCGCCCGGCCGCGTGGCGGGAACGGGGCGGAAGGAGGCGGGAAGGAGGCGGGTGAAAACCGCGCCGCGCCGCCGGAGGTGCGCCTCAGCGCCGTCCGGCCGGCCGGGGCAGGCCCAGGTGCTCGCGCAGCGTGACGCCCGGGTGGAAGCGGCGCAGCAGCCCGCGGTGCTGGAGCAGCGGCACCGTGCCGTTGACGAGGCGTTCGAGGTCCCGGGCGGGGCTCAGCGGCCGGATGTGGAAGCCGTCGACGGCGCCGTCGACGTGCCAGGCGCCCATGAGATCGGCCAGGGCGCCGGGACCGCCCGCGTGGGTCGGACCGTGCCGGGGATCCCGGACGAGGACGGGCTCGGCGCCGAACCGTGCGGGCGGTTCGGCGTTGCCGAGGTCCACGGCCACCTCGGCGAGCACCAGCAGCCGGTCCGGGTCACGGCCGCACGCGGCCGCGCGGGCGCGCAGGTCGTCCCGGGCCGCCGCGGCCGACCACCGGTCGGCGGCGCGGACGATGGCCACGTCGGCGTGGCGCGCGGCGGTCTCCACCGCCTCCGGTGCGACGGCGCGGACGACGGTGACCGGGTGGCCCTGCGCCCCCAAGGGGGCACCCCGCACATCGGGATGCGGCAAGGTCTCGTGGCCGGCGCACCGGTCCGTGGCGCCGGCCTCCTCCCCGCCGCCGTCGTCCCAGAGCCGGACGACGGCGGCGGCCGCCTCCCCCGCCTCCCGCCACCGTGCCGCCGCCGGACCCGCCGCCGGTCTCCGTCCGGCGGCCCGGCCGCCGGACCCGTCCTCGGCGACCCCCGCCATCCATCCGGCCCGGCCGCCGCTGATCCGGTCCAGCGCGGCGACCGCCGCCGAGATGTGGCGGGGCTCGGCAGGGGCGGCGCAGACGGCCGGCACCAGCCCGATGCGGTCCGTGGCCGGGGCGACCCGGGCCAGTGCGGCGAGCGCGGCGCAACAGGCGGGACCCGCGTCGAGGGTCACGAAGTCCAGCGCGCCGCGCTCGGCGAGCCGGGCCAGGTCCACGGGGGCGGGCACTAAGGCGTCCTGCCCCCGGCCGTCGACGGCGGCGGCCAGGTGCAGCGGGCGGGTGGGGGCGGGCATGGGGTCGGTGCCTCCGGTCGGTGGACGGATACGGCGAACGCGCGCGGGGGGCAACGGGGGGACGCGCGAGGGGTGCGGGCGGACCGGGTCCTACGCGCCGGGACAGGCCGTGCCGCGCAGGAAGGACAGCAGCGCACGGGCGGTGGCGTCGTTCTGCCGGAACGCCGGCCCGTTGGTGCGCGGCCGGGTGAAGGCGCCCGAGGCACGGGCGTCGGTGTGCGGTCCGAGGGCGAAGCGCCGGGGGTGCGGGCGGCCGGAGCGGTCGACGATCCGCCCGTCGGCGGCGGTGACCGCCAGCAGCCCGGCCGGAGTGGCGGTGGCGCCCGCGCCGTCGTCCCCGTCGGCGCCCGCGTCATCGCCCGCGTACAGCGAGCGCAGCAGCGGGTCGCGGGTGCGTTCCAGGGTGGGTTCCGGCAGCCGGGCCTCGACCAGGGCCCGCGCCTCGGTGACCGCACCGGGCACGCTGGGGCTGCTCGCCCGGAACACCCCGCGCACCGGGTCGGCGGCGATCCCGGTGTCCGCGCCGAGGAAGCGGACCACCCCGGCCCGTGACAGCGCGAGCAGTTGCCGCAGCCGGGGGGCGGGAGGCCCGGAGGCCAGGAAGCTGAAGAAGCCGTGCCACCACGGCCCGACGTCCCCGAGCCGCAGCATCTGCCCGTACACCGACAGCAGTCCGAGGAAGACCGCGAGGTCCGGACTGTGCGCGGGGTCGTGGCGGCGGTCGAGGTCGGCCTCGATGCGGGCGCGCAGCGCTTCCTGGAGTTCCTCCGGACCGTCGAAGCGGATCCCGGAGAGCGGGGTGTCGAGGGCGTCGAGGTCCAGGCGGTCCGCCGGGTCGGGAACGGCCGACACGGTCAGGGCCAGCAGGTCCGCGCCGCCGGGTCCGGCGGCGGCGTACTTCTCCTCGAAGTCCGTCCAGCTCATGGTGGTGCGCTCGGGGCGGGTGGCGAACAGCCGGTGGTAGTGGGCGAATCCGAGCTCCTTGGCGACCGACGGCCACACGTCGCGCCGGAAGTCCGGACGGCCGGGACCGGCCAGCACCTCGTCGATCTGCGCGGGACCGAAGAAGCGCGGCAGCGGCGGGGGTTCGCCTTCCCATATGTAGCCGATCTTGGAGTGGTACGGCACACCGCGCCGCGACCCGACGTGCAGCACGGGCTCGCGCCCCGAGGGGCGGTACGTCAGCCCGCCGCCGCCGTCCTCCTCGTAGCGTCCGCCGCGCCCCTCGGTGAGCAGCACCATCAGGTCGACGAAGGCCAGTCCGAGTCCGCGCACGAGGACGGGTTCGCCGGGCGGCAGCACGCTCAGGTCGCTGTCGGCGGTGAACTCCGGCGGCAGGTAGGTCAGTCCGTGCTCCGCGGCGAAGGCGGCCAGGGCCCGCTGCCCGGTGTCGGGGTCCGCGTCGAGGTGGCCGAGGGCGAGCACGACGAGGTCCGCGGGCAGGGGCCGGTCGCGGCCTTCCAGCCGGACGCTCTGCCGGCCGTCGCGCGGACCGGTGACCCGCACCGCGCGGTGCGGATGGATGTGCAGGGTGATCCCCGGCGGCAGCGCGGCGGCGGCCCGCTGGAGGACCCAGGCCAGATAGGCGCTCTGCAGCCGCCGGCTGGGAAAGCTGCGGGGCGTCAGTGCAGCCGTCTCGGCGCGCAGGTGCGCGTCCAGGCCGGTGGCCGCGATCTCCCCGCCGCGGATCCCGGCGGACCACTCGGCGAGCGAGGGCCCGGGGCGGATCGGCCCCGCGGCCTCGACGGTCTCGTCGGTGAACATCGTGACGTCCTCGGCCATGGAGTTCATCCACAGCAGCGGGGACTGCTCGCGCCGCCAGATGCGGCCGCCGCCCGGCGGGAACGGGTCGACCAGGTGCAGGTCGACCGGCGCGCCGTCGTACAACTGGGCTGCGTTGGCGGCGATCCGCTCCAGCAGCCCGGTGCCGCGCGGGCCGGCGCCGACGATGACGACCGACCGGCGCGAGACGGAGGGCGAAGAGGCGGAGGGCGAGGGGAGAGAAGCGGAAGGGTCGTCAGGCATGCGCGGGCTCCGTGGACACGCTCGAAGAAACACGGTGATGCCTTCACGCGGCCGCGTCCCTCAACGCGGGGGCCCCAGGCCCGCCACGAGGCTAAGCCCGGCGCGGCGGACCGTGTCAAGCCCGTCCACATGCCGGGCAGCCCGCCCGGTCCGGTTGACGGGCCCGACGCACAACTGTTCCACTGTGACCATGCGCACATGCCGGCTGGTCATCCGGGGCCACATCGACTTCGGTCGGGTGTGGTCGGCCTCCTGTTGCCGCTGACCTGCTGGTTCCGCCCCGCATGTCGTTGCCGGCGGTTGCCCTGACGGCTTCTCAGGCCTTCGCGCTCTCCCTCCCTCGCCGGTTCAGCAGTCGCACCCGCAGCAGTCACAACCGTCACAGCAGTCGCAGCAATCGCAGCAGTCACCGCATCCCGAGCAGTCGCAGCTGGAGCACCAGCCCTCACGCCGCTTGCCCGACCAGGGGTCCTCGTAGTGGTCCCGGCAGCAGATCTGGCACGTGCAGCACAGTGCCGACCACACCGCGCACCCGGCGAGCAACCCGCGTCCCGGGCCGGGCCGGTGCGGGGGTCCGGGCGTGAGCCAGGGCGACGCCGGCTGCCCCGGGCCCGGGGACTGGTGCGCGCACGTCGCGCCGAAGGCGCGCTCCACCGAGCGGCGCAGTTCGTGCGCCAGCAGTTCATGGGTGAGCCGGCCGTCGGTGAACTCCGCGTCCCGCAGCGCCAGTCGTACGCCGTGCACGGCGTCGTCGCACAGCCGCCGGGCCTCGTCCAGGCCGGTGCCGGTGGCCGCCAGCGGGTTCCAGACGCCCGCGGCGGCGTCCGCGTCCAGGTCCTCCACCGCGTCCAGCAGATGGGCCAGCCGGCCGAAGAGACGGCCCGCCTCCTCCAGCGGCGCGCGGTTGTCCGGCCGGCCGGCCAGCACCGCGGTGTGACCGAAGGCCGCCGCCGTCGCGGTCTCGGTGGGCTCGGTGACGGTCAGCAGCGGGGTGCCGGCACCCGCCGCCGCCTCGATGGCGGTCTGCCGGTCCACGGCGTCCACCAGCACCGCGGTGTCGAAGCCGAGCGCCGATCCGGTCGCGGCACCGGCGCGGTCCCAGCGCCGCGCCACCGTACGCGCCGCCGCGGCCATCGGGCGCCGCGCCAGCAGTCCGTCGCCGTCGGCCACGTGGTCGCGCATCTTCGCCGAGGCCAGCACCAGGGACACCGCCGCGGCCAGTCGCGCGCCCTCCCCCTTGGCGACCGGCGCGGTCCGCATCGCCCGCAGCGGGCACGGCCCGGCGGTCCTGCGGGAGACCGCGCCGGTCCTCCCCGTGCCGTTCGCGCCGGCCGCGCCCGCCGTCTGCGCCTCGACCAGCACCGAGATGATCAGGGCGTCGTAATTGGTGGCGGCGCGGGCCAGTTGCCCGTGCTCGTCCCGCAGGGCGAGGCAGAGCCCGCACAGATGGGCCACCCAAGAGGTGCGCAGAGTCTCCGGCAGCCGATGCCGGCACGGCCTGACGATTCCGAACATCGCTTCCCCCACACGTCCTGTGCTGCGATGGACTACCTCATCGGCTGGTCATGTTATACGTCAGCCGATCGGCTATCCGGCCGTGCGCTGTCACCCTCACGGGCGGCAAACTTTCCGATGATCCGTCAGATGCCCGTATCGCCTGCGTCAACCGGGTACTTCCGGGCAGATTAATGCACCAGGTATGTCACGAATCCCCTCCCTGCCGGGTATCCACTTGGCGCATCCTCCGCATCATGGACGACGATAGGGATGCGGACGGCAGACTGACCGTGTGTGAGAGAGGAGGCGTCCATGGGTTCGGTACGACGCGCCAGCGCCTGGCTGGGCCTCGTCGACGACAACGGCGGCGAGGAGTACTACGACGAGGAGTACGCCGACTACGGCGAGGGCGCCGAGGCGTCCCCGAGCGACTCCTGGGTCACCGACCCCCGTGTGCGCGTGGCCTCGGAGTCGGCGCAGGAGCAGGGGCGCCGCATCGCCACGGTCACCCCGGACGGCTTCCGGGACGCCCGCGGCATCGGCGAGCTCTTCCGGGAGGGCGTCCCGGTCATCGTCAACCTCACGGCCATGGACTCCGCCGACGCCAAGCGCGTCGTGGACTTCGCGGCCGGCCTCACCTTCGGCCTGCGCGGTTCCATCGACCGCGTGGCCAACCGGGTCTTCCTGCTGACCCCGCCCGACTACCTGGTCGTCAACGCCGACAGCAAGCACGGCGGCGACGGCTTCTTCAACCAGAGCTGAGGCCGCTCCGGGGTGCCCCCGCCCCCGGAGCCGGCCGCCGGGCCCGTCACCGGAAGGCGTCGAGGCCCGTGAGCGCCTTGCCCAGCACGAGTTGGTGCATCTCCACCGTGCCCTCGTAGGTGAGCACCGACTCCAGGTTGGTGGCGTGCCGCATCACGGGGTACTCCAGCGAGATCCCGTTCGCGCCCAGGATCGTGCGGGCCGTGCGGCAGATCTCGATCGCCTCGCGGACGTTGTTGAGCTTGCCGAAGCTGACCTGCTCGGGCCGCAGCGTGCCCGCGTCCATCCGGCGGCCCAGGTGGTGCGCGAGCAGGATGCCCTTGTGCAGTTCGACCGCCATGTCGGCGAGCTTGGCCTGGGTCAGCTGGAAGCCGCCGATGGGGCGCCCGAACTGCTCGCGCGTCCGCGCGTACTCCAGTGCCGCCTCGAAACTGCTGCGGGCGGCACCCATCGCGCCCCAGACGATGCCGTACCGGGCGTGGTTGAGGCAGCTGAGCGGCCCCCGCAGACCGGTGACCTCCGGGAGCACCGCGTCGGCGGGCAGCCGGACGTCGTCCATCACCAGTTCGCTGGTGACCGAGGCACGCAGCGACCACTTGTGGGTGATCTCCGGCGCCGAGAAGCCGGGGGTGTCGGTGGGGACGGCGAAGCCGCGGATGCCCTCGTCGGTGCGGGCCCAGACGACGGCGACCCCGGCGACCGAGCCGTTGGTGATCCACATCTTGCGGCCGCTCAGGATCCAGTCGGAGCCGTCGCGCTTGGCGTACGTGCGCATGCCGGCCGGGTCGGAGCCGTGGTCGGGTTCGGTGAGGCCGAAGCAGCCGATCACCTCGCCCGCCGCCATGCGGGGCAGCCATCGCTGCTTCTGCTCCTCGGAGCCGAAGCGGTGGATGGCGTACATCGCCAGCGAGCCCTGGACCGAGACCAGGGAGCGGATGCCGGAGTCGGCCGCCTCCAGTTCCAGGCAGGCCAGGCCGTACTGGACGGCGCTCGCGCCGGCGCAGCCGTAACCGGTCAGCGACATCCCGAGCGCGCCGATCGAGCCGAGCTCACGGGCCAGTTCACGGATCACCGGCAGTTCGCCGCGCTCGTACCACTGCGCCACGTGCGGCAGCACACGGTCGGCGGCCCAGGCGCGCACGGTGTCCCGCACGGCGCGGTCCTCGTCGCCGAGCAGGTCGTCGAGACCCAGCGGGTCGTACGGGTCGAACGGCGGCTTTCCAGCGGACATCGTCGTCCCTCCGGTGATCACGGTGCTTCACGCCCGAAGCTACTTGCGCGGCGGTGCCGGGTAAAGACCCCGCTCCCGGCTCAGCGGGAGGCCTCCACCCTGGCCATCGCGTGCTCGCGCGGGGCGGGGACCCCGGCGGGCGCGGAGGGCGACGCCTGCCGGGCGGTGCACTCCATGCGGCGCGGCAGCCGCAGCGCGGCCACCGCCCCCAGCAGGAGCAGTCCGGCGCTGACGACGAGGGTGATGTGCATGCCGTGCACGAAGGCGTGCCGGGCCGCGTGCCGCAGCGAGGCGCCCGCGGTCCCGCCGAGGCGGTCGGAGACCTCGTAGGCCTCGCCGAGCGACTTGCCGGCCGCGACCCCCGCGCCGGCGGGCACCCCGGGGGTCCGGGCGACGTCCGGCGCGTAGGCGGCGTTCATGACACTGCCGAGCAGGGCGATGCCGAGGCCCGCCCCGAGCTGGTACGAGGTCTCCCCGATCGCGGCGGCGCCGCCGGCCTGCTCGGCAGGGGCCTCGCTCAGCATCGACTCGTACGCCGCGAACAAGGTGGTCTCCAGCCCGAAGCCGAGCAGCACGAAGCAGCTCGTCAACACCCAGGGCCGGTCGTGCTGACCCATGAGGGTGAGCCCCAGCACGGCGCCCGCGGTGAGCACGAAGCCACCCGCGACCATGGCCCGCGGGCCGGAGCGGGCGAGCACCCGGGAGCCGAGCAGCCCGGCGCCCATGGCGGCGAAGGTCAGCGGCAGCAGCCGCAGCCCGGTCTCCAGGGGGCTGAGGCCGAGGACGAGCTGCAGGTACTGGACGGCGATGAGCTCCAGGCCGACCAGGGCGAGCAGCGCGAGGACGATGCATCCCACGGAGGTGCCGAAGGCCGGGCGGCGGAACATCCCTATGTCGATCAGCGGGTGCTCGCGCCGGTTCTGCCGCCGTACGAAGACCACCAGCAGCAGGCAGCCGCCCAGCAGCGGCACCAGCACGGAGGGCTCGTACACCGCGGCCCCGCCGCCGAGCCGCTTCACGCCGAGGATCGCGCCGAGCACGCCGAAGGCCGCCATCAGCGCGCCGACCACGTCCCACGGGCCGTCCTGCTCGCCGCGGGACTCCGGCAGCAGCCAGCGGGCGACCGGGAGGATGACCACCATCAGGGGGATGTTGATCAGGAAGACCGAGCCCCACCAGAAGTTCTCGACGAGGAAACCGCCGAGGACCGGACCGACCGCCGCGCCGACGGCCGCGACGGCGCTCCACACACCGATGGCCACCGCCCGCTCCCGGCGGTCAGGGAAGACCTGCCGCAGGATCGACAGCGTGGCCGGCATGATCATGGCGCCGCCGACACCGAGCAGCGCCCGGGCCCCGATCAGGATCTCCGGGGTGGGGGCGAAGGCCGCCACCGCGGAGGCGATCGCGAAGATCGCGTACCCCAGCAGCAGGATGCGGCGTCTGCCGACCCGGTCGCCGAGGGTGCCGAAGAGGATCAGCAGGGACGCGGCGACGAGGGGATAGGCGTCGACGATCCACAGCAGCGCTATCGCACTGGGGCGCAGATCCTCGCTCACGGCGGGGACGGCGACGTGCAGCACGGTCGCGTCGAGCGCGACGAGCAGCAGGCTGATGCAGAGGACGATGAGGACGGTCCAGCGGCTGACCGGCCTGTGGCGCCGGGGGACGGCGGCCGGACCGGGGACGCCGGCCGAGGTCGTCCCTGTCATGTACGTACCTCCCAGCGGTGCGCTCGCGGTGCGGCCGGGCAGGACATGGGGAACGGTCCCGGGGGAACCCAGCGACGGGGCGAGTGAAATCGACACACTACGCGAGACCCGGCGGCCGGTGGAGGGTGCGGGGCACGTTCGGACGTGGTCCCCGTCACGCCCGAATCCCGCACGGCGGACCTGCCGGACATGTCCTGCCATCCACGCCGGAGCCGTCCGGTCACCGAATGTGATCATGAATGGCGGGCGAACACCATGACAACTCATGGGTAAAGCATCGGATAATCATTGATAAACCGATGCCGAGAAAATCGAACGCGAGATTTTCCATGATCGGGCGGACCGCCTTCCAAACGCGAAATCCAGGAGTTCGCGCATTTGGCTCAATGCACCCCGCCGGGGTACCTCCAATGGGTGTACTGAGACGCAGTCCACATCACATCGTCATTACGAAGGGGCTCTTCAGGCCGAACTCACCCATCACACGCTGTAACGTCGATTGAGTGCGTACCGATGACAAGCTTCACCGTCCGGTGAAGCCCGAGACAGCCCAGGCGCTCCCGCGCATGAGCCGAACACGCGGACTGCTGTTCGGTTCCACGCTGGTGGCGTATGTGGCCATCGTCGTAGCCGTGCTGACCACGTCCAAGCTCGTGACCTTGGACTGGCAGGTCATGATGTTCCGGCCGTACAAGCAGTGGCCGCAGATCCACGCCTTCCTCGACTACTTCGTCGTCCTGGGCCAGCGCGGCCCCACCGCCGTGATCGTGGCGGTCTGGCTGGGCTGGCGCGGTTGGCGCCAGCGCACCCTGCACCCGCTCCTGGTGCTCGGCACCTCGCTGCTGCTGCTGAACGTCACCGTGGGATCCGTCAAGTACGGGCTGGGCAGGCTCGGCCCGCACTACGCGACCACCGCCGGATCCGCCGAGCTCTTCGCCGGCGGCGATATATTTCCTTCCGGCCACACCGCCAACGCCGTCGTGACCTGGGGCGTTCTCGCCTACCTGGCCACCACCCCGTGGGTCCGCCGGGTGACCTCGGTCATCGCGGCGCTGCTGGCCCTGGGCGTCGGCATGACCACCATCTACCTGGGCACCCACTGGGTCAGCGACGTGCTGCTCGGCTGGGCGGCCGGCCTGCTGATCCTGCTGGCACTGCCCTGGTTCGAGCCCCTGATGGCCTCCTCCGAGCAGTGGATCAGGACCGTCTGGGCCCGCCGGCGGGGCGCCGCCGTGCTGGCCGCCACTGTCCGGCCGGCCAGCCCGGCCATGGCGGCCCCGCAGGTCGCTGAGGACTCCGAGGCGGACCGGGACAGCCTGGTGGTCAGCGGCCGCACGCCGAACGCGGCACCGGGCGTTCCCCACCACGCGGCCCGTCCGCACACCACCCGCCACGAGCGCAGCCCGGTCACCCCGGCCGGCAGCCGCCGGCCGCCGGCCGAGCGCGCCGCACGGCCGGGCCCGCTCGGGCAGAGCGGCGCGGGGCGCGGCCGCGGCACCACGGGCTGATCCCGGGGGCGGCCGGTACGCACCCGGCACACCCCGCGTAGGTACGCCGACGGCCCCGGCACCCCTGGGAGGGGGTGCCGGGGCCGTCGGCGCAGGGCGGGGGCCGGGAGCGCGTCAGCCGGACCAGCAGCGGGTCACCCGGCCGCCGTCGACGGTGAAGTTCAGCCGCCCGGCGCGGTACTCCATGGTGATGATCGCGCCCGGCGGGAGGGAGCGGACGGTGGTCCAGCCACGCTCCGTGGCACGGCGCTCGGCCTCGTCCGCCGTGAGGCCGACATAGGCGTCGGGCGGGTCCTGGGGATGCGATGCGGGGGGCGTGCCGCCCGGGTCGGTAGCCATGTGAGCCACCGTAGGCGCATACGAGCCGTGACGGAAGACACGCCGACGCGCCATCGTCACACTTCTGTCACAGAATACCGAGACGCGTTTGGCGTGCACCGTTCATGCGCCCGGCACCCGGTTTTCCAATCCCCCCTCGAATTCACGCCATCGGTCGCCGATATCACCGCGTCAGGGGGTCCCGGAATTAGCGGAAACGGCCCTCACACTTCCCTCACATCACATCCCCAGAGCCGCCAGCTCATCGTCGGTCAGCAACCGCGACCTAATGAGAAACCGGTTGCCGGTCGGCGCCTCGAGCGAGAAGCCGCTGCCGCGCCCCGGCACCACATCGATCGTCAGATGCGTGTGGCTCCAGTACGCGAACTGGTCCCGCGACATCCACACCGGCACCGGATCGATGCCGGGGACACCGAGGTCGCCCAGGTGCACGTCGGAGTCCCCGGTGAGGAACTCCCCCTGCGGATAGCACATCGGCGAACTGCCGTCGCAGCAGCCGCCGGACTGATGGAACATCAATGGGCCGTGCTCGTCCGCCAGGCGCCGCAGCAGACCCGCGGCGTCCTCGGTGATCCCGACCCGGCCGGTACTCGATACGGTGGAGGTCATGACGTCAGCGTGCTCCCGCGACGCCCGGGCCGCCAGACCCCCGCAGGACATGTCTGCGCGCGGAGCCCACCGTGGCGGTCGCCTCGCGCTCGGACAGACCGGTACGGACGGCGGCGCCGACCATCTCGGCGGCCACGTCCTCGCCGTGGCCGTTCTCGAAGGCCCGGCAGGCGGCCCAGAACAGCCGCTCGTTGCGCTCGCCCTCCAGCGAGCCGAGGACGAAGCGGATCAGCGGGCCCGCGGTGTCCGCGCCCGCCCCGCGGGCCCTCCCCGCCCTGGCCGCCCCGGCACGCGCCGCCCACGGCTTCGGTGACGGCGTCATGAGCAGCCGCAGCAGCCGCCGCGGCACGGCGGCGGGGGGCATGGACGCGGTCGGCGGGTCCCAGCGGTAGCGGCCGGCGACGGTCACCGAGCCCGGCCCCACCAGGTAGCCGCCGCTGCCGCGCACGTCGATGCCGCGGCCGAGCCGGCTCACCGAATTCGGGACGACGACCTCCGCCGGGCCGGTGAGCCACAGGTGCCGTCCCCCGCTCGGGGTGAGCACCGTACGCGTCCACGGCACCGCGAAGCCCTGCCGCGCCGCCAGGTCCACCAGGTCGGCGAGGCCGTCGGCACCGCCCTTGCGGTCCAGGTCCAGGCCGATCAGGTAGTGCGGCGGACGGCCGCAGGCGATCCCGTACCCCGAGGCCCAGGGCGCCGCCGCGAACAGCTCTCCGATCCGCACGGGGTCGGTGGAGGCGTCGTGCACCCCGTGCCCGAACCGCCCGCACTGGCCGCGGCACATCCCGCCGCCGGTCTCACCGCGGTGCGGCGACCGCACGGCGGGCAGCTTGGTACGGGACAGCGGGATGACCGGGAAGCCGCGCCGGGCGGCCGCGAGCGCGCAGGCGAGCGCGCGGTGGAAGTCCGGGTGCGTCACGGGGTGCCCCCCTCGCTGCGCTACGGCATGACACCTTTATCGTACTTTCGTTCGACCTCGCGCTCAACGGTGCCGGCGAGCCGCCCGGAACGGTCCGAAGCGGTCACCCACCGGTCCCGGCACGCCCCGTCGGCCGGTCGGTCCGATGGGCGAGGCGCGCCCTCCCGTCACTTACCCCGGGCTACGGTGCACACACCGGCAGCAACTCCGATCACGAGGGAGCGCGCGGATGGGAACGTACGCGGCGCCGACCACCGACGAGCGGGTGCGGACGCCACGGCGGCCGGGACGCCTGGCGGTGGACTGGCTGACCACCACCGACCACAAGAAGATCGGGCACCTCTATCTGATCACCTCGTTCTGCTTCTTCCTCGCGGCGGGCGCCATGGCCATGCTGATGCGCGCCGAACTCGCCCGCCCGGGGTTGCAGTTGATGACGAACGACCAGTTCAACCAGTTGTTCACGATGCACGGCACGATCATGCTGCTGCTCTTCGCGACCCCGACCTTCGCCGGATTCGCGAACGAGATCATGCCGCTGCAGATCGGCTCCCCGGACGTCGCCTTCCCCCGGCTGAACATGCTGTCGTACTGGCTGTTCCTGTTCGGCGGGCTGATCGTGCTGGGCGGACTGCTCACGCCGACCGGTGGCGCGTCGTTCGGGTGGTTCGCCTACGCGCCGCTGAACAGCCTGACCCGCTCGCCGGGGGTCGGCGCCGACATGTGGATCATGGGGCTGGCCCTGGCGGGCTTCGGGACGATCCTCGGCGCCGTCAACTTCGTGGCGACCATCGTCGGGATGCGGGCGCCGGGCATGACGATGTTCCGGATGCCGATCTTCACCTGGAACGTGCTCTTCACCTCGGTGCTGGTGCTGATGGCCTTCCCGGTGCTGGCGGCCTCGCTGCTCGTCCTGGAGGCGGACCGGCGTTTCGGGTCACTGGTCTTCGAGCCCGCGAACGGCGGGGCGCTGCTGTGGCAGCACCTGTTCTGGTTCTTCGGGCACCCGGAGGTCTACATCATCGCGCTGCCGTTCTTCGGCATCATCACCGAGATCCTGCCGGTCTTCTCGCGCAAGCCGGTCTTCGGCTACGCCACCCTGGTCGGGGCGACGATGGCCATCACCGGTCTGTCGATGGTGGTGTGGGCGCACCACATGTTCGTCACGGGCGCGGTGCTGCTGCCGTTCTTCTCCTTCACCTCGTTCCTGATCGCGGTGCCGACCGGCGTGAAGTTCTTCAACTGGATCGGCACGATGCTCGGCGGCTCGCTCTCCTTCGAGACGCCGATGCTGTGGGCGGTGGGCTTCCTCGTGAGCTTCCTGTTCGGCGGGCTGACGGGGGTGATCCTCGCCTCGCCGCCGCTGGACTTCCAGGTCAGCGACTCGTACTTCGTCGTCGCGCATTTCCACTACGTGGTCTTCGGGACCGTGGTGTTCGCGATGTTCGCCGGCTTCTCCTTCTGGTGGCCCAAGTTCACCGGCAAGATGCTCGACGAGCGGCTGGGGCGGATCCACTTCTGGACGCTGTTCGTGGGCTTCCACACCACCTTCCTGGTCCAGCACTGGCTGGGGGTGGCGGGGATGCCCCGGCGGTACGCGGACTACCTGGCGGCGGACGGCTTCACCGCGCTCAACACGGTCTCGACGATCGGGGCGTTCCTGCTGGGCATCTCCACGCTGCCGTTCCTCTGCAACGTCTGGGTCACCGCGCGGCACGGCACGAAGGTGGAGGAGGACGATCCGTGGGGCTTCGGCCGCTCCCTGGAGTGGGCGACCTCCTGCCCGCCGCCGCGGCACAACTTCACGGCGCTCCCCCGGATCCGTTCCGAGTCCCCCGCCTTCGACCTGCACCACCCGACGGTGTCGGAGCAGGCGGCGCGGTCGGACGCGCGGTGACCGGGACGCCTGGCGTCCTGGGCTGCGTCGCCCGTCCCGCTGCCCCCCCTCCGCCCGCTTCCCCGCCTTCGGCGGCGAGCGGAAGCTCCGCAGCGCGGCCTTGGCGGCGTCCTTGCCCGCGTAGGCGGTGGCGAGCGCCGTTCCGCCGGCGTGCCGCCCCACGCCCCGTACCCGGCCCGCGGCCCCGGACCGGCGGTCCAGCAAGCCCTGGAGGAGGTCGGTGTACACGCCGGCGACGCGCCGCGGCTCGTGGTGGGCGCCCTTGAGCAGGGCGGCGCGGCCCATGCGCTTGGGGGTCTCGTCGTCGTTGATCAGCCGGAGCGGCGCCGCCGCCATGGCGTCGGTGTCGCCGGGCGGCACCAGCAGGCC
This sequence comes from Streptomyces sp. NPDC088354, assembly GCF_044753585.1. Lineage (NCBI taxonomy): Bacteria > Bacillati > Actinomycetota > Actinomycetes > Kitasatosporales > Streptomycetaceae > Streptomyces > Streptomyces sp. NPDC088354. The sequence goes on from NZ_JBIVNJ010000010.1 coordinate 252,748, forward strand.
GTCCGTCCCGTGCGCGACGGCCTCCCCCGGGCCGAGCGGGCAGTCGGCGCCGGCCACGGGCAGGCCGACCCGCATGGCTTCGACGAACCCGCCGGGCGCCGACGCGGCACCTCGCGTTCCCCCTTGCCGGCGGCCGGCAGGGCAGTTGCCCGCGAACACCGGGCTAGGGCAGGCGGACCAGCGTCCCCGGGGCGAGCGGGGCCAGCGGGTCCGGGGCGACGGTCCCCTCGTTGAGGCGGATCAGCTCCGCGGCGCCGCCGGCGACGGAGAAGCGCTCGGCGACGCTCTGCAGGGTGTCGCCGGGCTGGACGGCGTGGGCGCGGCCGTACAGGCCCAGCCGGCGCGAGCAGGTCGGCCAGGCCGGCCAGCCCTGGCTGCGCAGGATCGCCTCGGCGACGGTGATCTGCTCGTCGGCGGAGGCCAGGTCGGCCCGGTCGGCGAAGTCCAGCCCGCCGAAGGAGACCCAGGTGGGCTGGTAGATCTGCAGGCCGCCGTAGAAGCCGTTGCCGCTGTTGGTGTCCCAGCGGCCGCCCGACTCGCACTGGGCCAGGTCCTGCCAGACCGGGGCGTGCGCGACCGGATACCCGAAAGCCCGTCCGGACACCAGGGCGGGCCACAGGACGAGCAGTAAGACCACGAGGCCGCGGGCGCCCGCTCCGGCGGCCGCTCGGTGACGGGGGGACGTGGGGGGCGTGGGGGACATGGGGGGCACGCTAGGACCGCACGGCGGGGGCCGCCGCCCGCCGCGCCCGGTGGGCACGACGCCCACCCGGTCGGAGCACGACCGGGCGGGCGCGGTGCGGACGGTTCCGCGGCCTCAGACGGAGAGCCGCTGACCGGGGTAGATCAGGTTCGGATCGGCGCCGATCACCGAGGCGTTGACCGCGTACAGCTTCTTCCAGCTGGTGCCGTGGTCGGCCGCGATGCGGCTGAGCGTGTCACCGGGCCGGACACGGTAGTTGCCGTGCCCCTCGGCCCGCCGGTGCCCTCGATCGCTGTGGCGCGGGGCGGAGTGCCCGGGCGTCGCGGCGGCCTTGGGGGCCGCCGGGGCCCTGCGTGCCGCGGGGGCCGAACCGCCGCCCGGCGCGCTGCCGTACGCCCCCGCACGGGCGGAACAGGTCGGCCAGGCTCCCCAGCCCTGCGACCGCTGCACCTTGGTGGCGACGGCTATCTGCTGCTCCCGGCTCGCCCCTGCCGCGGTCGCCGCGTAGGCGGTGCCGCCGTAGGCGCGCCAGGTACCCGCGGAGAACTGCAGCCCTCCGTAGTACCCGTTGCCGGTGTTGATGTGCCAGTTCCCGCCGCTCTCGCAGCTCGCGATGCGGTCCCAGACCCCGCTGTCGGCGGCCTTGGCGGGCCCCGCGGCGGCCAGGAGGGCCAGCGGGGTCAGCGCGGCGGCGCCGGCGAGCAGTGCGGTCTGTCGGTACTTGGCGTTTACGGCCATGGAATCCCTCTCCACGGACCCGGGGTTCCCCCATGGCGCCGCACGTGTCGTGCGGGCCCTCGGCGGACAACAGCCCCGCGCATTGGACGCGGCGCCCCGTCCCCCTCGCTCGCTCGACGGCGGCTTGCTGATCCGCCGTCACCCTCCGTGCGAGCTTTCCCGGGTGGTGCTCTCTGCACACGGCGGGCAAATCTAGGCAGCGCAACCCCCTGCCGCCAAACAAATCCCCTTCGCCGCAGGCCAGTTGACGGTTACCTGGAGTAAGACCGCATTCAGGACACCCGATTGATCGTCCTTTGTCCGTTCATGTCATCACAGGGAATATGCGCCGTGTGATGCCTTTCACATACGCGCGGGGCCCGGGAAGGGCCATCGTTGGACATGGAGTGACCGGCTCCGCACGGCCGTTCACCCTGTGCACGCAGCAAGAGGAGTGCGAGCAAACAAAGCCGTGACTCCCGCCACAGATCGGCCGTTGTCACTGTGTGCCGGGCGAGGCCCGGCAGAGGAGCCCGTAGCCGTACATTCCAAGGAGGCTTTCGTGCCGCCCATGCTCGACGTCAGCGACGAGGTACGAGCCGAGATCGGCGATGAGGAGGCGGCTCGCCTGCTGGCCGGCGACAGCGCGCCGGGCACGTATGACTGCACCTCCTGCCGCACGCCCGGCGACACCTCGACGGAGCGCACCAGCACCGTGCTCTTCGTCGGCGAGGAGACCGCGGTGCTCGCCTTCGCGCACGCCACCTGCATCCCCTCCCAGGTCGTCCCGGTCTCGGAGGAGCAACTGCAGGGCGCCGTGCAGAGCATCTCCGGGAGCGAGGCGCCCCGGCCCGCGGAGGCCGGCGGCACGCCGCGCCAGGCGGTGCTCGGCATCACCTGCGGCCTGATCCTGGTCAAGGACCAGGTCTGTCCGGCCCTGGTCATCGAGCCCACCGGCCCGATCGCCCGGCCCGGCGAGAACGGCCCCGGCGACGACTTCCTGCCGATCCTGATCGAGCAGGGCTTCACGCCCGTCGGTGACCTCACCACCCCGCCCGCCCCGCTGCACGGCTGGTCCGTACTGCTCGCCATGGGCCAGCTGCACGCGATCCTCCAGCCCGGCACGGCCGGCGCGTGGTGGCAGGCGCACCAGCCGCTCGCGGTGAGCGAGGGCTGGCGCGCGGCCGTCAACAAGTCCAACGAGGTGTACGTCTACGCCGCCCCGCACGGCACGATCGGCCAGCAGCCCCGCGAGGACCTGCTGCGCGAGGCGCTGGAACGGGCGTGCGCGCACAGGATGCTCGTCGCGGCGACGATGCCCCTCTCCGGCACCTGAGCCGACCGGCCCCCGTCAAGGCGCGTACGGAAGTCCGTACGCGCCTTTGGCCTGTGCGGGTGTAAATGCGTAATTCATCCGTACGAACCGCATCCCGCGACATTTCCTGATCGTTGGCACGACGTGCACACCTTTGACGCTTCCTCACGAGCCCCGTACCGCAGCCCGATCCCCCCCATGCGCACCGCGCAGGACGCGTCCACGAGCGAGGGCACGCCGATTTACGACGCGCTCTACTCCGAGTACCGCAGGCTGTTCCGCACCCTCCCCGGTGACCGCACGGGCGAGGAGGAACTGCAGTTCAACGGCTTCGGCCCGCGGCACCTGCCGTCGTCCGCCGCCTACCGGGCAGGGCGGCACCGCACCCATCTGACGGGGCCGGCGGCCCTGCCCCCGGGCGCGGCGAACAACCGCCTCGGGGGCCTGTGAGGCAGGCCCCCGAGGTCGGGCGTCACTTCTTGCGGCCGCGCTTCTCGCGGACCCGGACCGACACCTGGATCGGCGTCCCCTCGAAGCCGTACTCCTCACGCAACCGCCGCTCGACGAAGCGGCGGTAGCCGGCCTCCAGGAAGCCCGAGGCGAAGAGCACGAACCGCGGGGGCTTGGTGCCGGCCTGGGTGCCGAAGAGGATGCGCGGCTGCTTGCCGCCCCGGATCGGGTGCGGGTGGGCGGCGACCAGTTCGCCCAGGAAGGCGTTGAGGCGGCCGGTGGGTACCCGGGTCTCCCAGCCCGCGAGGGCGGTCTCGATGGCGGGGACGAGCTTCTCCATGTGCCGCCCGGTCTGGGCGGAGACGTTCACCCGCGGCGCCCACTGGATCTGCACGAGATCCTTCTCGATCTCCCGCTCCAGGTAGTAGCGGCGCTCCTCGTCCATCAGGTCCCACTTGTTGTAGGCGATGACGATGGCGCGGCCGGCCTCGACGGCCAGCGAGATGATCCGGGTGTCCTGCTCGGCCAGCGTCTCGCTGGCGTCGATGAGGACGACCGCGACCTCGGCCTTCTCCAGCGCGGCCGCGGTGCGCAGCGAGGCGTAGTAGTCCGCGCCCTCCTGGAGGTGGACCCTGCGGCGGATACCGGCGGTGTCCACGAACTTCCAGGTCTTGCCGCCGAGCTCGATCAGCTCGTCGACCGGGTCGCGGGTGGTGCCGGCCATCTCGTTGACGACGACGCGCTCCTCGCCCGCCACCTTGTTGAGCAGGGAGGACTTGCCGACGTTCGGGCGGCCGATGAGCGCGACCCGGCGCGGGCCGCCCACCAGGTTCCCGAAGGTCTGCATCGGCGCCTCGGGCAGGGCCTCCAAGATGGCGTCCAGCAGGTCGCCGGTGCCCCGGCCGTGCAGCGAGGAGACGGCGAACGGCTCGCCGAGGCCCAGGTTCCACAGCAGCGCCGCGTCGGCCTCGCCGGAGGGGCCGTCGACCTTGTTGGCGCACAGCACCACCGGCTTGCCGGCCCGGCGCAGCAGCTTGACGACGGCCTCGTCGGTGTCGGTGGCGCCGACCGTGGAGTCCACGACGAAGACCACCGCGTCGGCGGCCTCGATCGCGAACTCGGCCTGCGCCGCCACGGACGCGTCGATGCCGAGCACGTCCTGCTCCCAGCCGCCGGTGTCGACGACCTTGAAGCGGCGGCCGTTCCAGGTGGCCTCGTAGGTCACGCGGTCGCGGGTGACGCCGGGGCGGTCCTCGACGACCGCCTCACGGCGCCCGATGATCCGGTTCACCAGGGTCGACTTGCCGACATTCGGGCGGCCGACGACGGCCAGCACCGGCAGCGGGCCGTGGCCCGCCGCCGCGAGGTCACCGGCGACGTCGTCGAGGTCGAAACCCTCCTCGGCGGCGAGCTCCATGAACTCGGCGTACTCGGCGTCGCCGAGCGCGCCGACGTCGCCGTACTCGTTCTCGATGTCCATGAAAGCTTCTCCGTCGATCGTCAAATGTGCGGGGCCCGGCAAGGGCCGTCTGCCCCAGTGTGGATCAGGGCGGCGCTACGACACGCGTCCCGTGCTGCGCCGGGCGTGGTCCAAGTGGGCGGTCAGGTGCTTCTGGATGCGCACGGTGGCCTCGTCCAGCGCGGTGCGGGTGCGGCGTCCGCTGCCGTCCCCGGCCTCGAAGGGCTCGCCGAAGACGATGTCCACCTTGCCGCGCAGCGGCGGCAGGCCGCGGATCAGCCGACCCGGCCGGGTCGTGCCGAGCACCGCGACCGGCACTATGGGCGCGCCGGAGCGCACCGCGAAGTAGGCCAGGCCCGCGCGCAGCTCGGCGAAGTCGCCCTCGCCCCGGGTGCCCTCCGGGAAGATCCCGAGCACCCCGCCGCGCTCCAGCACGCCCAGGGCGGCCGTGACGGCGGTGCGGTCGGTGCTGTGCCGGTCCACCGGGAGCTGGCCGATCCCGCGCAGGAACGGGTCCAGCGGCCCGACGAACGCCTCTTTCTTGATCAGGAAGTGCACCGGTCGCGGCGAGGTGCCCATGAGTACCGGGCCGTCGACGTAGTGCGCGTGGTTCACGGCGAGGATCACCGGGCCCGAGGCGGGCACCTGCCAGGCACCGAGCACCCGGGGACGCCACAGGCCGTTGATGATCCCGATGCCGAGGCGGCGGCCGACGGCCACCCCCTTCGGCCCCGGGATCCCGGACGTGCCGCTCACGAAGCGTCCCGCTTCTCCCCGATCAGGGCGACGATGCGGTCGATCACCTGGTCGAGGGTGAGGTCACTGGTGTCGACCTCGACGGCGTCCTCCGCCTTCGCCAGCGGGGAGGTCTTGCGGCCGGAGTCGGCCGCGTCCCGGCGGACGAGGGCGGCCTGGGTGGCCGCGAGGTCCACCGCGCCGTTGCCGGCGGCCGTCAGCTCGCCGCCGCGGCGGGCGGCGCGGGCCTCCGGCGACGCGGTGAGGAAGATCTTGAGCGTGGCGTCCGGCAGCACCGTGGTGCCGATGTCCCGGCCCTCGACGACGATGCCGGCCGGCGCGCCCGAGGCCGCCGAGCGCTGCAGCTCCACCAGCCGCGCCCGCACCTCCGGCACCGCGCTCACGGAGCTCACCGCGCCGGTGACCTCCTGCGTGCGGATCGGGCCCGACGCGTCCTCGCCGTCCACGGTGATCGTCGGCCCGGACGGGTCCGTCCCGGAGATGATCACGGGCTTCTCGGCGGCCGTGGCCACCGCCGCCGCGTCGTCCACGTCCACGCCGTTGCTCAGCATCCACCAGGTCATCGCCCGGTACTGGGCACCGGTGTCGAGGTAGCTCAGCCCGAGCCTGGCCGCGACCGCCTTCGAAGTGCTGGACTTGCCAGTGCCCGAGGGGCCGTCGATCGCGACGATCACCGGATTCGACACAGTCGGGAGACCTTCCTTGTACGTGGAGCCTTGTGCTGCTGGCGAACGCCATCCCCACAAGGTTACCGGGCCACCCATTCGGCTCCGTACCACGTTTGCGCCACGGCCACCCGGACCTCCCGCCGGGGCCGGGCTCAGGCCCGCAGGTTCCAGCCCTTCTCGCGGAGCGCGGCGGACAACCGGGCGGCGGCCGCGGGCTCGACCATGAGCTGGACGAGGCCGGCCTGCTGGCCGGTGGAGTGCTCGATGCGGACGTCCTCGATGTTGACGCCCGCGCGCCCGGCGTCGGCGAAGAGACGGGCCAGCTCGCCCGGCTGGTCGCCGATGAGGACGGCGACGACCTCGTAGGCCTTGGGGGCGGAGCCGTGCTTGCCGGGGACCTTGGCCTGACCGGCGTTGCCGCGGCGCAGCAGGTCCTCGATGCCGCCGGCGCCGGCCCGGCGCTTGGCGTCGTCGGCGGACTGCAGGGCCCGCAGCGACTCCACGGTGTCGGTCAGGTCGGCGGCGATCTCGGCGAGGACGTCGGCGACCGGCCCGGGGTTGGCCGAGAGGATGTCGATCCACATGCCGGGCTCGGACCCGGCGATGCGCGTGACGTCGCGGATGCCCTGGCCGCACAGCCGCACCGCGCTGTCCTCGGCGTTCTGGAGGCGCGCGGCGACCATGTTGGACACCAGGTGCGGGGTGTGCGAGACGAGCGCGACGGCGCGGTCGTGCGCCTCGGCGTCCATGACCACCGGCACCGCGCGGCACAGCGCGACCAGTTCCAGGGCCAGGTTGAGGACCTCGGTGTCGGTCCGCGGGGTCGGGGTGAGCACCCAGGGGCGGCCCTCGAAGAGGTCCGCGGTGGCGGCGAGCGGGCCGGAGCGCTCGCGGCCGGACATCGGGTGGGTACCGATGTACGAGGTCAGGTCGCAGCCGAGGGCCTCCAGGTCGCGCCGCGGCCCGGCCTTGACGCTGGCGACGTCGAGATAGCCGCGGGCCAGCCCGCGGCGCTGCGCCTCGGCGACGGTCGTGGCCACATGGGCCGGCGGCACGGCGACGATCGCCAGGTCGACCGGTCCGGCGGGCGGCTCGTCGGTGCCGGCGCCGAGGGCGGCCGCGGTACGGGCGGCGCGCGGGTCGTGGTCCTCCAGGTGCACCTCCACGCCGCGCGCGGCCAGCGCGAGCGCGGCGGAGGTGCCGATGAGGCCGGTGCCGATGACGAGGGCGGTCCTCACTGGGCGATGTCCTTGCGCAGGGCGGCGGCGGCGCCGAGGTAGACGTGGGAGATCTCCCCCTTGGCGAGGTCGCTCTCGACGTGCGCGAGGATCCGCACGACGCGGGGCATCGCGCCGGTGATGTCGAGTTCCTGCGAGCAGATCAGCGGCACGTCGGTGATGCCGAGCTTGCGCGCGGCGACCGCCGGGAAGTCGCTGTGCAGGTCGGGGGTGGCCGTGAACCAGACGCTGATCAGGTCGTCCACCGCGATGTCGTTGCGTTCCAGGATCGCGGTGAGCAGCTCCGCCACCTGTCCGTGCATGTGCTCCGCGTCGTCCCGCTCCAGCTGGACGGCTCCGCGGACCGCTCGTACCGCCACGTCCCTGCTCCCTGTGTCCTCGACCCGCACGTACCTGGTCAGCGTAGTCGGGGAGGCCCGGACGTGGTGGACACGCCCGTCCCGCGAGACGGGCGCGGTACAACTTGGGCATGATCTACCACCTCGTTCCCCTGGACGACTGGCTGCGCGACCCGGACCGGCCGTACGCCCCCTCGTCGCTCGCCGAGGACGGTTTCGTCCACTGCTCGCCCGACGAGGACGTGGCGCTCGCGGTCGCCGACGCCTTCTACCGGAACACGCCGGGCCCGCTGATGGTGCTGCTGATCGACGAGCAGGCGCTGGAGGCCCGCGTGCTGTGGGAGGAGGCCGAACCGGTGCCGCCGCCCGGCGTCCCCGAGGAGACGCGCTTCCCGCACGTGTACGGGCGCGTCAACCGCAGCGCCGTGGTCGGGATGCTGGAGGTGCGCCGGGACGGGGACGGCCGCGCGGTGGCGCTCGCGGTGTGGTCATAGGCTCCGTTTTATCCGAATACGCCGTGTCCGTACCTCCGCGGTGCCCGTCGGCGGCGGCACGGTCCTCGCCGACCGGAAGATCGTGGTGACGCAGCCGGCCGCCGGCGGGTCAAGGCGTTCTCCGCGGTCTGCACGCACCAGGCTGCGTGGTGAAGGACGTCTCCGGGGGCACGATCAACTGCCCCTGCCACGGGAGCGGATTCAAGGTCGCCGACGCGTCGGTGGCCGCCGGGCCCGCGCCGCAGCCGCTGGAGCCGCGGCCGGTCACCGTGAAAGCGGGTGAGGTCCGGCTCGCCCGACGCGTACGATCGCGCCCCATGCGCGACCACGACCTCGTACGCCACCACACCGTCTACGCCTGCGTCATGGGCTCCCGGGCCTTCGGCCTGGCCACCGACGGCAGCGACACCGACCGCCGAGGGGTCTTCGTCGCGCCCACCGCGCTGTTCTGGCGCTTCGCCAAGCCCCCGACGCACGTCGACGGTCCCGCGCCGGAGCAGTTCTCCTGGGAGCTGGAGCGCTTCTGCGAACTGGCGCTGCGTGCCAACCCCAACATCCTGGAGTGCCTGCACTCCCCGCTCGTCGAGCACGCCGACGCGACCGGGCGCGAACTGCTGGAGCTGCGCGGCGCCTTCCTGTCCCGGCAGGTCCACGAGACCTTCACCCGCTACGCCCTGGGCCAGCGCGCCAAGCTGGAGGCGGACCTGCGCAACCACGGCGCGCCGCGCTGGAAGCACGTGATGCACCTGCTGCGGCTGCTGGTCTCCGCGCGCGACCTGCTGCGCACCGGCGAACTGCGCGTCGACGTCGGGGACCTGCGGACCCGCCTGCTGGAGGTCAAGCGCGGTGAGGTCCCCTGGCCGGAGGCCGAGTCCTGGATGCACCGCCTCCACGAGGAGGCGGCCGCCGCGGCGGCGCGCACCCCGCTCCCGGCCGAGCCCGACCGAGCGCGCGTCGAGGACTTCCTCGTCCGCGTCCGCCGGGCGTCAGCCGCTGCCGCCGTCCCAGAGGTCGCCGAGGGCCATTAGCTCCTCGCGGTACTCGATCCGCGCCACCCACTCCTGCGGCCACGCCGCCAGGCCCAGGTGGGCGCCCGCGAACGCCCCCGTGAGGCACGCGATCGAGTCCGAGTCCCCCGAGGTGCACGCGGCCCGGCGGACCGCCGTCAGCGGCTCCTGCGGGAAGAGCAGGAAGCACAGCAGCCCGGTCGCCAGGGCCTCCTCGGCGATCCAGCCCGCCCCCGTGGCCAGGCACGGGTCGGCCTCCGGGTCCGGCGCCGCGAGCGCCGCGTCCAGGCGGTCCAGGACCTTCAGGCACTCGTCCCAGCCGCGGCGGGCGAAGTCGGCGGGGCTGTGGTCGTGCGCGAACCGCCACAGGTCGCCGAGCCACCACTCCTGGTACGTCCCGCGGCTCGCGCTCGCGTACTCCCGCAGCAGCGCGGGCAGTTCGCCGGGCGTCGCGCCCTGGGCGAGCACGTGCACGGCGTACGCGGTCAGGTCGCTCGCCGCCAGCGCGGTGGGGTGCCCGTGGGTCAGCGCGGCCTGCAACTGGGCGGCACCGGCCCGCTCGTCCGGCGTGAGTCCGGGGACGAGACCCGCGGGGGCGACACGCATGTTGGCCCCGCAGCCCTTGGAGCCGGTCTGGCTGGCCTCCTGCCACCGCCGGTCCTGGTGGTTCAGCTTCTCGCAGGCGACCAGGCAGGTGCGGCCGGGGGCGCGGTTGTTGTCGGGCGAGTGGTACCAGTCGACGTACTCCTCCCGCACCGGCCGGGCGAGCCGGGACGGGGTGAGCCGGCCGCGGTCCGTCGCCGTGCGCAGACCGCGCCCGAAGGCGAGCGTCATCTGCGTGTCGTCGGTGACGAAGGCCGGGCGGGGCAGCTCCATGGAGCGCCACGGCCCGCACTTGGCGAGGATCGCGGGGACGTCGTTGAACTCGGTCGGGAAGCCCATCGCGTCGCCGATGGCGAGTCCGGCCATCGCCCCGGCGGCCGGCCGCCTCACGCCGCCGCCAGCCGGGTGCGCACCACGAGGTCGTGCAGCGCGTCGTACGCGGTCGCGGTCGGCTCCGCGGGCAGCCGGGAGGCCCGCTCGGCGTCCTCCAGGGTGGCCTGGAGGTCCTCGACGTCGGCACGCACCCGGCGCGGGTCGAGGTCCATGGCGAGGCCGTGCTCGGCGTGGGCCTTGTCCCGGATGAGGTCGCGGACGTACTCCGGGGCGGTGAGCTGGTCCAGCAGGGTCGGCAGATGGGCCTCGACGGCGCCGGTGCGCATGAGGTGGATGCCGGTGAGCAGGACGCGGAAGGTGTAGAGCAGCGGTTTGAGTTCGCCGGTCTTCTCGTACAGCGCCCACTGCGTGCGGCCGAAGCCGCGGTAGTGGTGGGCGTGCCGGCTGGTGACGACGCCGGGCGCGAGGTCGACCAGCTGGGCGTGGACCCCGCTGGTGTGCACCACCAGCGGGGACAGCAGCTGCTCCAGGACGTAGCCGTTGCGGCGCAGCATCAGGCGCGCGAACTTCAGCAGGTCGTGGGTGACCAGGTCGAGTTCGAGCCCGTCCTGCTCCCACATGCGGCTCTGCGTCTCCTCCCCCTCCCGCAGCCCTATGAACTCGGCCAGCGGCAGGAGGTGGACGCCGCGCACGTCCACGTCCGAGTCGTCGGAGGGGAACCCGTACAGGTGCGCCCCGGAGACGGTGGCGAACAGCAGCTGGTGCCCCTGCCGGGCGAGCACCGGGGTGAGTTCGGGCAGCCCGGCCTCGCGCAGCCGCTCGGCGTGGATGGTCATCGCCCCATCCTTCCCGGAGGCGGGGCCTGCGGGAAAGTATTTATGGGATGAGAAGTCGATCAGAAGATCCGGCGGCACCCCGGCAGGGGCGGCGCCGGGATCAGAGATCGACCTCGCGCATGAGCATGCCGACCTCGGTGTTGGTCAGCCGCCGCAGCCAGCCGGACTTCTGGTCGCCGAGCGCGATCGGGCCGAAGCTGGTCCGCACGAGCTTGTCCACCGGGAATCCCGCCTCGGCCAGCATCCGGCGCACGATGTGCTTGCGGCCCTCGTGCAGGGTCACCTCGACGAGGTAGTTCTTGCCGGTCTGCTGCACGACGCGGAAGTTGTCGGCGCGGGCGTAGCCGTCCTCCAGCTCGATGCCGTTCTTCAGCTGCTTGCCGATGTCGCGCGGCAGCACCCCGCTGATCGCGGCGAGGTAGGTCTTCTGCACGCCGTACCGGGGGTGGGTGAGGCGGTGGGCCAGCTCACCGTGGTTGGTGAGCAGGATGATGCCCTCGGTCTCGGTGTCGAGACGGCCGACGTGGAACAGCCGCGTCTCGCGGTTGGTCACGTAGTCGCCGAGGCACTGGCGGCCGTCCGGGTCCTCCATCGTGGAGACGACGCCGGCGGGCTTGTTGAGCGCGAAGAACAGGTACGACTGCGTGGCCACGGTCAGCCCGTCGACGCGCACCTCGTCCTTCTCCGGGTCGACGCGCAGGCCCTGCTCGGTGACGATCGTGCCGTTGACCTCGACCCGTCGCTGCTCGATCAGCTCCTCGCACGCACGACGCGAGCCCATGCCCGCCCGGGCCAGCACCTTCTGCAGCCGCTCGCCCTCCTGCTCGGCGCCGGGGAAGGTCTTGGGCAGGTTCAGCTTGGGCTTGTCGTGCCGCGCCCGGTTCCGCTCCTCGATCTGCGCGTCGAGCTCCCGCGGGCGCGCCGGAACGGACTTGCGGGGCTTGCCCGAGGCCCCGCCGGGCCTGCCGCCCCTGCCCTTCCCGGCCTCGCCGGGAGCACCGCCGCCGACGTCGTAGCGGCGCTCCTCCGGACGGGGCCGGCCCGCGCGCTTCTGCTGGTCGTCGCGCCCACCCCCGGACCTCGACCCGGGCGTGCCACCACCGGCGCCCCGGTTGTTCCGGTTGCCACCGCTGTTCCTGCCGCTGCCGCTACTGCTTCGCATCAAGTTTCCGTCGTCGAGTCCGGGTCGAATGAGGGGACGCCCTCCAGGGAGTCCGCCTCGACGGCGTCAGCCTCCGGGAGGAAGGGCGCGAGCTCGGGCAACTCGTCCAGGCCGCGCAGGCCCATTCGCTCCAGGAAGTAGTTCGTCGTCCTGTACAGGATCGCACCTGTCTCGGGTTCCGTCCCACACTCTTCGACCAGACCCCGCTGGAGCAGGGTGCGCATCACGCCGTCGCAGTTGACGCCGCGCACCGCCGAGACCCGCGAACGGGACACCGGCTGGCGGTAGGCGACGACCGCCAGGGTCTCCAGCGCGGCCTGCGTCAGCCGGGCCTGCTGGCCGTCCAGGACGAACTTCTCCACGGCCGGCGCGAAGGCGGGACGGGTGTAGAAACGCCAGCCGCCGGCGACCAGCCGCAGGTCGAAGCCGCGGTTCTGCTCCGTGTACTCCTCGGCCAGCTCGCGCAACGCGGTGGCGACCTCGCGGCGCGGGCGGTCCAGCACCTTGGCAAGGGTCTCCTCGGTGGCCGGCTCGTCCACGACCATCAGGACCGCCTCCAGCGCGGGGCGCAGCTCCAGGTCGGCCGGCGGGAGCAGCCCGGCGGGCGCCTCCCCGGTCCGCTCCCCGGGGACGGCCTCCTCCGCGGATTCGTCAGTCATCCTTCCCGTCCTTCCTCGCCGCGGGGTCCTGGTCGAATTCATCGGTGACGAGCGGCTGCTCCGGTGCGCTCTCGCCGCCCGTCCAGCGGACCCGGAGGTCCCCCAGGGCCTCCTCCTGGTCCAGTGCGACCGCCTTCTCGCGGTACAGCTCCAGCAGCGCCAGGAAGCGGGCGACGACCGTCAGCGTGTCCGGCGCGTCGAAGGTCAGCTCGCGGAAGCTGGCCTCCCCGCGCTCGCGCAGTACGGCGATCACGTGCTCGGCCTGCTCCCGGACGCTCACCAGCGGCGCGTGGATGTGGTCCACGTACACCTGCGGCTTCGGCTTGGGCTGCATCGCCTTGACGGCGAGCTGCGCGAAGCGCTCCAAGCCGATGCTCAGCACCACCTCGGGCAGCAGTTCCGCGTGGTGCGGCTCCAGCCCGACGGTCCGGGGATGGTGCAGCGACTCCGCCTCCAGGCGGTCCGCGAAGATCGCCGCGATCTGCTTGTACGCCCGGTACTGCAGCAGCCGCGCGAACAGCAGGTCCCGCGCCTCCAGCAGCGCCAGGTCCTCCTCGTCCTCCACCTCCGCGGCGGGCAGCAGGCGGGCCGCCTTCAGGTCCAGCAGCGTCGCGGCCACGACCAGGAACTCCGTCGTCTGGTCCAGGTCCCAGTCCGGCCCCATGGCGCGGATGTGCGCCATGAACTCGTCCGTGACCTTCGACAGCGCGACCTCGGTCACATCCAGCTTGTGCTTCGAGATCAGTTGCAGCAGCAGGTCGAAGGGCCCCTCGAAGTTCGCCAGCCGCACGGTGAACTTCCCGTCCCCCTCCCCGGCGGGCGCCTCGGGGGTGCGCTCCGGCTCCCGCTCCGGGGCCGCGGGCCCCGGCGGGCCGCTGAGGGCCTCGTGAGGGGCCTGGGGAGCCACGACGGGCTCGGACGGTGCCGGCGCGGCGGAAGGGGCTTCAGGGGCGTCGTCGGGCGCCTGGGCGGGCGCCGGGAGGGGCGCGGCGGGTTCCGCGCGGTCCGCGGGCTCCAACGGCGGCTCGGCCGCGGGCGCGACGGGGGCGGTGCCCTCGATGCCGGGCGGGACGACTGCGGCGGCGCCGTCGGCGGCCGCCGGGGTCACCGGAGCCGGTGGCTCCGCGTCCGGGGGCGGCGGCGCGGTACCGGGACCGCGGCCCAGGAGGCGGCGGGAGCGGGAGGAGCTGGCGGAGTCGTCGGAGGGCATTCGGGTCCAGGTCGTGCTGCGGGGCCGTGCGGAGGACGGCACCGTATCGCGCCGGAGGTGTCAGCGGCCTCGGAGGCGGCGGACGAGGATGCTCGCGTCGCCGCGGGACTCCAGGTCGGCGAGGACGACCGCGACGGCCTCGCGGACGATGCGGCCCCGGTCCACGGCGAGGCCGTGCTCGCCGCGCAGGACCAGGCGGGCGTGTTCGAGGTCCATCAGTTCCTCGGCGGAGACGTAGACCGTGATCTTCTCGTCGTGGCGCTCGCGGCCGCTGGGCCGCCGGGGCGCGCGCCCGGACTTGCGGCGCGGCTGCTGCTGGGCCGGCTGCACGGGCTGCGGGACGGCCGGGACGGCCGCGGAGGAGGCCGCCGCCCCGGGGGACCCCGCGGGCGGCTGGAGGGTGCGGCGGCCCGGCTGGCCGGCCGGGGAGGCCTGTTCCGGGACGGGCCGCGCGGCCGGGGCGGTCCCGCTGTCCCGGCCGGTGTGCTCGGCTTCCTCGGCGGGGGCCGCGGATTCCTGTACCGGCGCCTCCTCGGCGCCTTCCGGTTCCTCGGCCGCGGACGGTCCCGCGGGGGCCGGGACGGGCCTCAGGGGGCGGTCCGCGCTGTCGCCGGGAGTCTCACCGTTGGCGTGCTGCCGCGGCGTCGAGGGCTGGAGCCCCCGCCCCCCGGTGGTCCGGAACAGTTCGTCGGCCCCCGGGAGACTCACTCGGCGTGACACCGGGCGAGCACCTCCCTGGCGAGCTGGCGATAGGCGGCCGCGCCCACCGAGTTGGACGCGTACGTGGTGATCGGCTCACCGGCGACCGTGGTCTCCGGGAAGCGCACGGTCCGCCCGATCACGGTGTGGTAGACGTGGTCGTCGAAGGCCTCGACGACGCGCGCCAGGACCTCGCGGCTGTGCACGGTCCGCGAGTCGTACATCGTGGCGAGGATGCCGTCCAGCTCCAGCTCGGGGTTGAGCCGCTCCCTGACCTTCTCGATGGTCTCGGTGAGCAGCGCGACACCGCGCAGGGCGAAGAACTCGCACTCCAGCGGCACGATCACCTGGTGCGCGGCGGTCAGCGCGTTGACGGTCAGCAGACCCAGCGACGGCTGGCAGTCGATGATGACGTAGTCGTAGTCCGGCAGCAGCGGCTTGAGGGCGCGCTGCAGCGATGACTCGCGGGCCACCTCGCTGACCAACTGCACCTCGGCGGCGGACAGGTCGATGTTGCTGGGCAGCAGGTCCATGCCGGGCACCGCGGTCTTCAGCAGCACCTCGTCGGCCGAGAGCCCGCGCTCCATCAGCAGGTTGTAGACCGTGACGTCCAGTTCCATCGGGTTGACGCCGAGTCCGACGGAGAGCGCGCCCTGCGGGTCGAAGTCGACCAGCAGCACACGGCGGCCGTACTCGGCCAGTGCGGCACCGAGGTTGATGGTCGACGTGGTCTTGCCGACGCCGCCCTTCTGGTTGCACATGGCGATGATCTTCGCCGGGCCGTGGTCGTTCAGCGGGCCGGGGATCGGGAAGTACGGCAGCGGACGGCCGGTGGGGCCGACGCGCTCGCGCCGCTGACGGGCCGCGTCGGGCGCGAGGGTGGCCGCGTACTCCGGGTCGGGCTCGTACTCGGCGTCGGGGTCGTAGAACTGACCGTCCTGCAGCTCTTCTTCGTAGTGCGCCATGGGATTCGGGGTGTGTGCCTCGTTGCCTTGTCCGGGCCGGCGCGCCTCGAAGGTGCGGACGGCCACGGAGCCCACCGCCTCGAGCCTTGAGGAGCCCTCGGCCTGAACGGTCGTTCCTGGCTGACCACCCCCGGGAGCAAATGTCGACTCATTCACAAGTCGTCTTACCTCCTTGGTGACCAGGAAACTTCTCAATAGGTCAGCGTTGCAGCATGCCGACGGTTGGCGACTCTATGGCGTGTCGGTGGTTCACAGCAACACAATCCACCGGACACGGCACGATGTGTCGGCAACCGAACGCGCCGCTGTCAAGGGTGTAACGGGCTCGTCGCGGATGTTTCGCCGAGGGACGAATCGGTGAAACCGTACGGTTCCACGCGAACGGCCGGGCCTTGAACTCCCAAGGCCCGGCCGTGAGTACCGGAGGGGCGGCGCGTTGACGCCGGACCAAAAAGTCGATCAGTCGACTGAGCCGACGATCACGCGAGCAGCGACGCCAGGTCCACCGACTCCATGCCGTGCGCCTCGGCGACCGGGCCGTAAACGACCTGTCCCTCATGGGTGTTGAGGCCCTTGGCGAGCGCGGCGTCCCGGCGCAGCGCCTCGCGCCAGCCGCGGTTGGCCAGCTCCACGATGTACGGGAGCGTCGCGTTGGTGAGCGCGTACGTCGAGGTGTTGGGGACCGCGCCGGGCATGTTGGCGACGCAGTAGAAGACCGAGTCGTGCACCGTGAAGGTCGGCTCGGCGTGCGTGGTGGGACGCGAGTCCTCGAAGCAGCCGCCCTGGTCGATGGCGATGTCGACGAGCACGGAGCCCGGCTTCATCCGGGAGACCAACTCGTTGGTGACCAGCTTGGGGGCCTTGGCGCCCGGGATGAGCACGGCGCCCACCACCAGGTCCGCCTCCAGGACCGCCTTCTCCAGCTCGAAGGCGTTGGAGACGATGGTCTGCACCTTGGTGCCGAACACCTTGTCCGCCTCGCGCAGCTTGTTGATGTCGCGGTCGAGCAGGGTGACGTGGAAGCCCATGCCGATGGCGATCTGCGCGGCGTTCCAGCCGGAGACCCCGCCGCCGATGACCACGGCCTTCGCCGGGGCCACGCCCGGGACGCCGCCGGGCAGCACGCCGCGGCCGCCGGCCGAGCGCATCAGGTGGTACGCGCCGACCTGCGGGGCGAGCCGGCCGGCCACCTCGGACATCGGAGCGAGCAGCGGCAGCTGGCGGTTGGCCAGTTCGACGGTCTCGTACGCGATCGCGGTGGTGCCGGACTCCAGGAGGGCGTCGGTGCACTCGCGGGAGGCGGCCAGGTGCAGGTAGGTGAAGAGCGTCTGGTCCTTGCGGAGCCGGTGGTACTCCTCCGCGATCGGCTCCTTGACCTTCAACAGCAGGTCGGCGGTCGCCCACACCTCGTCGGCGGTGGGGAGGATCGTGGCACCGGCGGCCACGTACTCCTGGTTCGGGATGGACGAGCCGAGGCCGGCGTCCAGCTCGACGAAGACCTGGTGGCCGCCTCGGACGAGCTCGTGCACGCCGGCGGGGGTGATGGCCACGCGGAACTCGTTGTTCTTGACCTCGCGGGGGATGCCGACCTTCACGTCGATCACGGTCCTTGTGTGGGGAGCGTCGGGTTTGCCAGTGCACAGGTCTCCGACACCCGTCATGCCGGTCGAAAGCGGCTGAATCCAGCCGGAACCGGCCGATGTCAGGGTACGTCGGACCTGGCCGCGATGTTCGCGGTGTGACCAAGTGTAGTGAAGGAAGACTCGCTGTCCAGCCTTACAAAGTGACTACTTTCTTCGAAGGCATTGGCAGTTTCGTAGGTAGCGGCCGGTCAGGCCTTTCCCCTCGGCGTCAGCCCTCCTCGGCCTCCGGGCTCCGGGGGATCTCGGAGGCCGGGAGCAGCCGCCGGGCGGCCGCCCGCTGCAGCCGCGCACCCGCAGGATCGCCCAGCCGGTCGAGGGTGTCGGCCATCCGCAGCAGCACCGCGCCCTCCAGCCGCCGCTCCCCCGCCTGCCGGGCCCAGTACAGGGCGTCCCGGCAGGTCCGCAGCGCGTCCTCGGGGTGGCCCGCGTACTCCTGGACCCGGGCCACCTCCGTCAGTGCGCGGGCCTGGGCCGGCAGGTCCTTCAGCCGCCGGTACGCGGCCACCGCGGCCCGCCACTCGCGCAGCGCGTGCCCGTACCGGCCGGCGTACGTCTGCAGCGCGCCGAGCCGGCCGTGCAGCCGGGCCGCGTGGATCAGCTCGCCGCGCGCCTGGCGCAGGGCGAGGGCCCTGCCGTACCAGTCGGACGCGCGCTGCGGGTCGTCCAGCTCCAGGTAGGTGCCGGCGATCGCCTCCAGGGCACGGCCCTCGGCGTCCCCGTCGAAACCCTCGCGGGCGGCGACGAGCGCGGCGCGGTAGCGGTCGAGGGCGTCGAGCGGACGGGCGCCCTCTACGTCGAGGTCGCCGATGTTGAGCAGCGCCGCGGCCTTCTCGCGGTGCAGTCCGCGCCGCTGGGCGACGTCCAGGACGAGGTGGTGCAGCTGGTAGCGCTCCGCGGCGTTCTCCCCGCCGCCCGGGTCGGCGGCCAGCGCGCGCACGAGCGCGGCCATCAGCCGCCGGGCCAGGGTGTCCAGTTCGCCGTCGGCGACGGCCAGCCGCGCGGCGGCCAGCAGGACCGGCAGCCGGTCGCGCAGCCACCCGGCCGCGGCCGGGCGGTCCGCGAAGCGCAGCGACTTCGGCAGCCCGTCCGCTTCCATGTCGGCGCCCTCGAGGCCCAGCCGGCAGGCGTGCAGCAGCCGTACGGTGCGCTCCAGCATCCGGGCGCGGGCGAGCTGGGTCTCGGCGGGTTTGTCGGTGCCGCGCAGCAGCTCGTGCAGGGACGGGGTCAGCCAGCCCGGCACCCGGTACTGCCGGGGCAGCGGGTCCGCGACCGGCTCCGCGTGCAGCAGCCCGCAGCCGGCCAGGTTCTCCAGCGTCCCTTCGGCCTCGCCCACGGAGCAGCCCGCGAGCGCCGAGGCGGTCTGGGCGTCCACCAGGCCCGTGGGGGCCAGTGCGAGCAGCCGCAGCATCCGGGCGACGGCGGGGGCGAGCGCCCCGTACACGAAACGGAAGGCGCGCAGCAGCTCCGGCGGGGCGGTGGCGCGCGGTGCGGCGGGGGCGGGGGCCGCGGTGGGAGCGGGGTCCGCCGAGGGGGCGGGGGTGGTGCGCGGCACCACCCGGGACCGCTTGTCGACCGGCAGGGCGTCCGCGGTCCCGCGGCGGCCGACGTCCTCGCGCAGCACCCCGTCACCGGTGGTCGGGGCGACCGGTGCCGACTCGCGGGCGGCCGCCGGAGCGGGGGCCTGGGCCGGGGAATCCGCCCGGATGTCGTGCAGGCGGCGGGTCGCGTCGGCGACGGAGGTGCGCGGCTGGGTGGCGAGCCAGGCGCCGATCAGGCGGAGCGCCGCGGGATGTCCGCCGCACTCGTGGGCCAGCGCCTCGGCGGCCTTGGGGTCGTTGGTGACCCGGACCCGTCCCACGGCCTGGGCGAGCAGGTCCACGCAGGCGGCCGGGTCGAGTCCGCCCAGGGTGCACGGCCGTACGTCGGGCACACCGGGCAGCGGCCCCTCCGAGGTGGCGACGAACAGGTTGCCGGAGCCCTTGGGGAGCAGGTCGAGCAGCTGCCGCGGGTCGACCACGTCGTCCAGCACCAGCACCGCCCGGCGTGCGGCCAGCGCGGTGCGCAGCGCCGCGGACAGTTCCGCGCCCTCCGCTCCCGGCTCCGCCCCGACCCCCAGCGCCCGCAGCAGCGCCCGCGCGGACTGACCGGGGGGCACGGGTTCGCCCTCGTTGTCGCTGAGCCGGACGAAGAACTGCCCGTCGGGGTAGCGGTCGGCGACGTCGTGGGCCAGACGCAGCGCCAGGGAGGTGCGTCCGGAGCCGGGCCGGCCGGCCACCAGCAGCACCCGGCTCCCGTCGGGACTGCGCCCGCGCAGCGTCGCGAGGCCCGGCCGGTCGATGTCGGCCCGCAGCTCCTCGAGCTCACGGCGGCGGCCGACGAAATGGGGCACGTCGGGCGGCAGCGTGCCGGGGGCGGGGGTCTGTACCGGCGGCTCCCGGAGGCCGTCGTCGCAAGCCGCCACCGATGCGTCGGCGTCCAGCACGTGATCCGCCACGGGCCCACTCCCGTTCTGAATGAGAACGGGACGAGCCTAGTTCACCGGGCGGGTCCGCCCCCCGGGCGCGACGCGGCCGAAAGCACCAATGATCACCCTCCCGGACGATCCGATGGTCCTACCGGGCCCCGGCCGCGCCGGGCCGGGCCGCGCTCCTCAGCGCGGCGGCCCGGCGCCGGCGGGGTCGGCCGGGATCAGCCGGAGTCAGTCGGCGTACGGTCGCGCGGGCCACTCCGCGTCCGCGGGCCGCAGCGCGTCCAGACCGTCCCCGGCACGTGCCGCATGCACCGCCAGCACGCCTGTCACCAGGCTGTTGTTGTGCAGACGGCCGGCGAGCGCGCCCCGCACGAGGTCGGTCAGCGCGACCCGGGCCAGCTCCATGTCGGCCTCTTCCTCCGACACCTCGTAGCGCTCGCCCTCCACCTCGGACAGACCTCGGGCGAGGAAGACGCGCACCGCCTCGTCGGAGCCGCCGGCCGAAGGGTAGACGTCGATCAGCACCCGCCAGTCCTCGGCCTTGGCGTGCGCCTCTTCGTACAGTTCGCGCTGTGCGGCGTGCAGCGGGTTCTCACCGGGGATGTCCAGCAGTCCGGCGGGGATCTCCCACAGTTTCATCCGTACGGGGTGCCGGTACTGCTTGAGGACCAGCACCCGGTCCTCGTCGTCCAGGGCCAGCACGGCCACCGAGCCCGGGTGGACCTGGTAGTCGCGCTTGGCGACGCCGCCGTCGGGCATGACGACCTCGTCGGTGCGGACACCGGTCTTGTTCCCGGTGAAAGGGGTGGTGGTGGCCGTGGTCCGCCACTCCTCAGGGGTGTCCTGCAGCATGCTGTGCCCTTCGTACGCAGTGCCGTGGCGGGCCGGGCTTCCGGCCCACCACGGCCACCGTACCGATCAGCCCTGGCGGCGCTTGACGGCGGCCGCGATCAGACCCGCGAACAGGGGGTGCGGACGGGTCGGCCGGGACTTGAGTTCGGGGTGCGCCTGGGTGGCGACCAGGTAGGGGTGCACCTCGCGCGGGTACTCGACGTACTCGACCAGCTTGTTGTCCGGCGAGGTGCCGGAGAACTGCAGACCGGCCTTCTTCTCCAGCTCGCCCCGGTAGGAGTTGTTGACCTCGTACCGGTGCCGGTGGCGCTCCTCGACGTAGGGCTCGCCGCCGTACACCTCGCGGACGATGGAGCCCTCGGCGAGCTTGGCCGGGTACAGGCCGAGCCGCATGGTGCCGCCCAGGTCGCCCTGGCCCGCGACGATGTCGAGCTGCTCGGCCATGGTGGAGATCACCGGGTGGGCGGTGGCCGGGTCGAACTCGGTGGAGTTGGCGTCCTTGATGCCGGCGAGGCTGCGGGCCGCCTCGATGACCACGCACTGCAGGCCCAGGCACAGGCCCAGCAGCGGGATGCCGTTCTCCCGGGCGTAGGTGATCGCCGAGACCTTGCCCTCCACGCCGCGGTCGCCGAAGCCGCCGGGCACGCAGATCGCGTCGACGTCACCGAGCTGGCGCGCGGCGCCGGCCGGGGTCTTGCAGTCGTCGGAGGTGACCCACTTGATGTTGACCTTGGCGTTGTTGGCGAAGCCGCCGGCGCGCAGCGCCTCGGTCACCGACAGGTACGCGTCGGGCAGGTCGATGTACTTGCCGACCAGCGCGACCTTCAGGTCGTGCTCGGGCTCGTGGACCCGCTTGAGCAGGTCGTCCCACTGCGTCCAGTCCACATCACGGAACGGCAGGTTCAGCCTGCGGACGACGTAGGCGTCCAGGCCCTCGGTGTGCAGCACCTTGGGGATGTCGTAGATCGACGGGGCGTCGATGGCGGCGACCACCGCCTCCTCGTCCACGTCGCACATCAGCGAGATCTTGCGCTTGATGGAGGTCGGCACGTCACGGTCGGCGCGCAGCACGATCGCGTCGGGCTGGATGCCGATGCTGCGCAGCGCGGCCACCGAGTGCTGCGTCGGCTTGGTCTTCAGCTCGCCGGAGGGGCCGATGTACGGCAGCAGCGAGATGTGCACCACGAAGACGTTGTCCCGGCCCACCTCGTGCCGGACCTGGCGGACGGACTCCAGGAAGGGCAGCGACTCGATGTCGCCGACGGTGCCGCCGACCTCGGTGATGACCACGTCCACGTCCTCGGTCGCCATGCGCCGGATACGGGACTTGATCTCGTTGGTGATGTGCGGGATGACCTGCACGGTGTCGCCGAGGTACTCGCCGCGGCGCTCCTTGGCGATCACCGAGGAGTAGACCTGGCCGGTGGTGACGTTGGCCGAGCCCGCGAGGTTCACGTCCAGGAAGCGCTCGTAGTGGCCGATGTCCAGATCGGTCTCGGCGCCGTCGTCCGTGACGAACACCTCACCGTGCTGGAAGGGGTTCATCGTGCCCGGGTCCACGTTGAGGTACGGGTCGAGCTTCTGCATGGTGACCCGCAGGCCCCGGGCCTTGAGCAGCGCTCCCAGGCTGGAGGCCGTCAGGCCCTTGCCGAGCGAGGAGGCGACACCCCCGGTGACGAAGAGGTGCTTGGTCGTCGTGGATTTGGGCGGCAGTGCCAAGAGGGGGCTCCCGTGGTCGCGAGGTGGTGGTCGGGACGGCACCATGGCGGTGAAGAGGGGTGGTGTCGTCGCGGCGGTTCAGTGGTTCAGGCCACCGGCCCACGGGCTACCAGGGTATCAGTGACGCGCACCAGCCGCGGAGGGCGGCTCTCTGGTGAAAAGGGGAGGTCGCGGGACATTGGTACGACAAAATGCACCCGACCGGCCCAGCAGGCTGAGTCGGGGCTTCCGCACCGCCCGCGTTGTCGTCGTATCCTGCTCGGACACATCGATTCGATGCGAGTGAACCGGCACGGCACCACCCCGCCTGCTCCCGGGAAAGAGCTCGTCGAAAGATCCACAGACCGCAAATACCGCCCCAGTCCCTAGGGGCGCCGCCGTCGTTCGACTGGAGACCTACGTGGCCGGGCGTATCGAGGATTACGCACTCATCGGCGATATGCAGACCGCCGCCCTGGTGTGCCGGGACGGCACGGTCGATTGGCTGTGTCTGCCCCGCTTCGACTCCCCCGCGATCTTCGCGGGCCTGCTCGGCACCGAGGAGCACGGCTACTGGCGGCTCGGCCCCGCCTTCCCGCACGGTGCGCAGCCGCCGGCCGCCACCCGGCGCCATTACCGGGGCGACTCCCTGGTGCTGGAATCGGAGTGGGACACCCCGCGCGGAACGGTCCGTGTGATCGATTTCATGCCGCCGCGTGACGGCGCCCCTCAGTTGATCCGGATCGTCGAGGGCGTGAGCGGCCGCGTGCCGATGCGCTCGGCACTGCGCATGCGCTTCAGCTACGGCTGGGTCACGCCGTGGGTGCACAAGGTCGGGGACCGCACCGTCGGCGTCGCCGGCCCGGACTCGGTCTGGATCGACACCGATGTCGAGACCTACGGCGAGCACCTCACCACGTACGCCGACTTCACCGTGGCCCCCGGCGACCGCGTCGCCTTCACGATCAGCTGGCAGCCCTCGCACAAGGAGCCGCCCCCGCTCGCCGACCCCGAGTCCTCGCTGGAGGCTACCGAGGACTTCTGGCGCGAGTGGGTCGCCCAGTGCACCTACCACGGGCCCTACCGGGACGCCGTGGTCCGCTCCCTGATCACGCTCAAGGCGCTGACGTACGGGCCCACCGGCGGCATCGTGGCCGCGCCGACGACCTCGCTGCCAGAGGACATCGGCGGCGTCCGCAACTGGGACTACCGCTTCACCTGGCTGCGCGACGCGGCGATCACCCTGTCGTCCCTGCTGCGCACCGGCTACCGGGACGAGGCCCGCGCCTGGCGCGAGTGGCTGCTGCGCGCGGTCGCCGGCGACCCGGAGAACCTGCAGATCATGTACGGCATCGCCGGCGAGCGCGAGCTCGGCGAGACCGAGCTGGACTGGCTGCCCGGCTACGAGGGCTCGACCCCGGTCCGGGTCGGCAACGGCGCCGCCCACCAGCTGCAGCTCGACGTCTACGGCGAGGTCACCGAGGCGCTCCACCTGGCCCACATGACCGGCCTGGCCCGCAACGACTACGCCTCGCTGCTCCAGCTCCGGCTCATCCACTACCTCGAGGACCACTGGGACGAGCCGGACGAGGGCATCTGGGAGGTCCGCGGCCCGCGCCGGCACTTCGTTCACTCCAAGGTCATGGCCTGGGTCGCCGTCGACCGCACCGTCAAGCTCATCGAGTCCGGCGAGGTCGACGGCCCGCTGGAGCGCTGGCGCGACCTGCGCGACGAGATCCACCGGGACGTGTGCGAGAAGGGTTACGACAAGGAGCGCAACACCTTCACGCAGTCCTACGGCTCGCGCGAGCTCGACGCGTCGCTGCTGCTCATCCCGCAGGTCGGCTTCCTGCCGCCGGACGACAAGCGCGTCATCGGCACCATCGAGGCGATCCAGCGGGAGCTGTCCACCGAGGACGGCTTCGTGCTGCGCTACCCGACCGACGCCCCGCCCGGCGGTGAGAACCTCGACGGCCTCCCCGGCGACGAGGGCGCCTTCCTCGCCTGCTCGTTCTGGCTCGCCGACGACCTCGCCATGATCGGCCGGGTCGATGAAGCGCGCCGGCTGTTCGAGCGGCTGCTGGCCCTGCGCAACGACCTCGGCCTGCTGGCGGAGGAGTGGGACCCGCGCCTGCAGCGTCAGGTCGGCAACTTCCCGCAGGCGTTCAGCCATGTCCCGCTGATCGACACCGCGCTGCGGCTGACCGCGAGCGGCGCGTACGGCGGCTGAACAGCCGCCAGGCCCCCCGGGCGGCGATCAGCGCGAGGACAACTCGTCGTAGATGCTGAGCACTTGGGCGACCGTGTCATCCTCGGTCGGCCAAGTGCCCGCCTGCGCGGGGCCGGCGGCGGCCAGTTCGGCCCGCCGCGCCGGATCGCCGAGCAGGCGCACCACGGTGTCGGCGAGCCGCTTCGGGTCGCCGTAGGGAACCAGTTCGGCGGCGTCGCCCACGAGTTCAGGGGTGCCGCCGACGTTCGTCGCGACCAGCGGGACCCCCGCGTGCAGGGCCTCCTGGGCGATGACCGAGCGGGCCTCCCAGCGGGAGGGCAGCACCACCGCGTCGGCGGCGGCCAGCAGTTCGGGCACGTCGTCACGCAGGCCCAGCAGCAGCACCGGCAGCCGCTCGGTGTCGATGCGTTCCTGGAGCTCCGGGCGCAGCGATCCCTCACCCGCGACCACCAGCAGCGGCTGCGGGTGCAGCCGCGTCCAGCCGTGAACCGCGTCCAGCAACCGGTCGTACCCCTTGTGCGGCTCCAGGCGGCCGACCGCGAGCAGCAACGGCCGCTCCCCGGCGCCGAATTCGTCCCGCGCCTTCTGGCGGCGCCGTTCCGCCTCGGCGACCGCCTCGGGCGTCGCGGCGGTCCTGGGCGGCAGCGGCACACCGATGGGCGCCAGCCGGGCGTCCCGGGCGCCGACCGCGCGGGCCCTGTCCACCAGGTCCGAGGACGCGCCCAGCACCACGGACGCGGCCCGCGCCACGCGCCGTTCCAGCAACCGCAGCAGCGGTTTGCGGGCGCCCTCCGCGAAGACCGCGCCGTGCCAGGTGACCACCAGCGGGGTGCGCCGCCCACCCAGCGCCACGGTGGCCAGCAGGCCGGCCCGCAGGCCGTGCGCGTGCACGACGTCCGCCCCGGCGCAGGCCGCCCGCAGAGCCGTCACCACCGCCGCGTCCGCGCGCGGCACGGATCGGCGGGTGATCTCCACCGGAGCGAACCGCGCCCCGGCCGCGGCGAATCCGTACCGCTCCTCCGCCGCGCCCGGCCCGCAGACCGTCACCTGCACCCCACGCGCCGCCAACCCGCCCGCGACCGAGGCCACATGGGCCCTCCCGGTCTCACCCAGCACATGGACGGCGTGCAGCTGCCCGTGCGGGGGGCTCGGAGTACTGCTCACGCGCGGTCGGACTCCTGACTCGGCATCGGGCGAAGGGGCTTGCAGTGTGCTGCCCTCCAGGATGCCAGGCCAATACGCCATCCAGGGAGCGCTGCGCGGCGCGCGCCCGGTCGCACGTACGCGGGACCACCCTTACGAGTGCGTCAGCGTGCTCCAACCCGCGCCCGCCCGGCCCGCACCCGGTGCGTACGCCGGGCGTCGCGGCGCCGCGGACCAGCACCCCACGGTGCGCCACACACCTTGCCCACGGTCAGAGCCGTGCCGATCCAACCCGGTCCGCACGACCGGCCCCGGCCCACCCACATCCGCCCCACGGCGCCCGCCGGCACACCGCGCACGCCCCGCCCGCCGTCAGAACCGCCGATCCAACCCCGTCCGCACAACCAGCCCCGACTCGCACACATCCGCCCCACAGCGCCGCCGGCGGGCATTGCCGTCCAGTCGGCCCGCCTTCCGCGTGAGCGGGGCCGCAGCGGGACGTACCCGGCCGACGCCCGGTCCGGAACGAGCGCGCGCCTGCGGAGCGGCATCGGAACGCCCGACACCCCGGACTCCGGGCGACGGGCCCCGCCCCGACCGCGCGGACAGGCACCCGGCCCTCAGCCGTCGTGGGACGGGACACAGGCCGCACAACGCGCCTCCCCGCAATCGCCGGGAGCCGGGGCCACTGGAGCCCCATAGTGCGACGGCGAGAAGCGCCGGGCCTGCCGGAGACACCGGGCCCACGGGCTCGGCCCGCTGCCGGTCGCCGCAAGCAGCGCACCCGCGGGACCGGGCCGGGCGAACACCCCCCGGCCCGGTACCGCCGCGGACGCGGCCGCCTCAGCGGGCCTCGCGGGCCGCCGCGAGCAGTTCCTCCGCGTGGGCGCGTCCCAGCTCGGAGTCCTCAAGACCGGCGAGCATGCGCGACAGCTCGCGCACCCGCTCCTCGCCCTCCAGCACGCGCACACCGCTGCGGGTCACGGAGCCGTCGTTGGTCTTCTCGACCAACAGTTGGCGGTCGGCGAAGGCCGCCACCTGCGGCAGGTGCGTGACGACCACGACCTGCGCGGTCCGCGCCAGCTTGGCCAGGCGCCGGCCGACCTCGACGGCCGCCTTGCCGCCGACACCCGCGTCGACCTCGTCGAAGAGGTAGGTGGGCACGGGGTCGGACCCCGCGAAGACCACCTCGACCGCGAGCATCACGCGGGAGAGCTCACCGCCGGAGGCGCCCTTGGAGATCGGCCGGGGCGGTGCGCCGGGGTGCGGCGCGAGCTGCAGTTCCACCTCGTCCGCGCCGGTCGCGCCGAAGGCGACCGGGCGCCCGCCCACCAGCACGCCCTCGGGGTCCTCGGTCTGCCGCAGGGCGACCGAGACACGGGCGTGCGGCATGGCGAGCTGCGCGAGCTCCGTGGTCACGGCCCCGGCGAAACGGTCCGCCGCCTCCGCGCGGGCGTCGCTGAGCGCCTGCGCGAGGTCGCCGAGCTCGGCCCGCAGGGCGTCGCGCTCGACGGTCAGCTCCGTGATCCGGTCGTCGTCGCCCTCCAGCTCGCCCAGGCGCGCGCCGCCGGTGGCCGCCCACGCCAGGACGGCGTCGATGTTCTCGCCGTACTTGCGCGTCAGGTGCGCGAGGACGGCGCGCCGGTCCTCGACCGCGGCCAGTCGCCGCGGGTCGGCGTCCAGGTTGTCCGCGTACCCGGCCAGATCGCCGGCCACATCGCCGAGGAGGATGCCGATCTCGCCGATCCGGTCGGACAGCGCGGCGAGCTCCGGGTCGTGCGAGCGCACGGCGTCCAGGGCGCGCTGGGCGCCCGCGACGAGCATCCCCGCGTCGACGCCCTCGGGGTCCTCCGGGTTGCCCGCCAGGGCGGCGTGGGCCTGGCTGGCGGCCGAGGCGAGCGCCTCGGCATGGCCCAGCCGCTCCGCCTCGGCGGCCAGCTCGTTGTCCTCGCCCGGCAGCGGCTCCGCGTCGGCGACCTCGTCCAGGCCGAAGCGCAGCAGGTCCGCCTCCTGGGCCCGTTCCCGGGCCCGGGTGGTCAGCTCGTCCAGCT
Organism: Streptomyces sp. NPDC088354; assembly: GCF_044753585.1. Taxonomy (NCBI): domain Bacteria; kingdom Bacillati; phylum Actinomycetota; class Actinomycetes; order Kitasatosporales; family Streptomycetaceae; genus Streptomyces; species Streptomyces sp. NPDC088354. The sequence goes on from NZ_JBIVNJ010000010.1 coordinate 280,447, forward strand.
CGCCGGCGACCTCGCGCAGCCGCCGGTAGGCGGCGCCGTACTTGGCCAGCGGCACGGCGACGGCGTCCCCCGCGTACCGGTCCAGGGCCTCGCGCTGGCGCGCGGGCCGCAGCAGCCCCTGCTGGTCGGTCTGACCGTGCACGGCCACCAGCTCGTCCGCCAGCTCGCCCAGCAGCCCCACGGGCACCGAGCGGCCGCCCACGTACGCCCTGGAGCGGCCCTCCGCCGAGACCGTACGGCTGATGAGCAGCGCACCGTCGTCCAGCTCGGCACCGGCCTCCTCGGCCCGCACGGCGGCGGGCGCGTCGGCACTCAGCGTGATCCGCCCCTCGACGGACGCCGATTTCGTGCCGATCCGGACCAAACCCGGGTCGGCGCGGCCGCCCAGGAGCAGCCCGAGACTCGTGACGACCATGGTCTTGCCCGCGCCGGTCTCGCCGGTCACCGCGGTGAAGCCGGGTGACAACTCCACCACGGCGTCCTCGATGACTCCCAGCGACCTGATCCGCATTTCCTCCAACACGGATACGACCATACGAGGTTTGCGGCCCGCCGCGCGACGGGCCTCACTCCTCAGTGCGCCGCGCCCCGCCAGCCCGCGACCGGAAGGGCGAACTTCGCGACCAGCCGGTCGGTGAACGAGGCGTGGTGCAGCCGCGCCAGCCGCACCGGTACGGCACCCCGCCGCACCTCGACGCGCGCTCCCGCGGGCAGGTCGACCGACCGTCGTCCGTCGCACCACAGGACCCCGTGCGGCGTCTTGGGCTGCACCTCGACCGCGAGCACCGACCTCGGCGAGGTGACCAGCGGCTTGGCGAACAGCGCGTGCGCGCTGATCGGCACCATGAGCAGCGCCTCGACCTCCGGCCAGACCACCGGGCCGCCTGCGGAGAAGGCGTACGCCGTCGATCCGGTCGGGGTCGCCATGACCACTCCGTCGCCGCCGAACCGGGAGACCGGACGGCCGTCCACCTCCGTGACGACCTCCAGCAGCCGCTCGCGCGCCTGCTTCTCCACCGACGCCTCGTTGAGCGCCCAGTCGGTGTGCACGACACGGCCGTCGTTGCGGACCAGGACGTCGATCGTCATGCGTTCCTCGACCTCGTAGTCGCGCGTGACGACCCGGTCGACGACCTTGTCCAGGTCGTCCCGCTCCGCCTCCGCGAGGAAGCCGACGCGGCCCAGATTGACGCCGAGCATCGGCACGCCCGAGGCCCGGGCGAACTCCGCGCCGCGCAGCAGGGTGCCGTCACCGCCGAGCACGATGATCAACTCGCAGTCCTCGACGGTCTCCGGGCCGATCTCCTGCACCCGCTGCACCGCGTCGCTGTCCGGCAGGGTGAGGTCCTCGGCCTCCTCGGCCAGCACCCGCACGCCGATGCCGCATCGCCGCAGTCCCTGGACGACCCGCTCCGCACTGCGGATGGCGGCCGGCCGGCCGGTGTGCGCCAGCAGGAGGACGGTGCGCTCCTGCGCCTGAAGTGTCTCGCTCAACGGGGCCCCTCCGCCACGGCGCGGTCGACGTCGGCCGGGTCCAGCTCGGGTGCCCCGGCGCGCAGCCACAGAAAGTACTCCACATTCCCCGACGGTCCCGGCAACGGGCTCGCGGTCACGCCCAGTACCCCCAGTCCCAGTTCGGCCGCCTGTCCGGCGACCTGGCGTACGGCTTCGGCGCGCAACTGGGAGCTGCGCACGACACCGCCGCTGCCCAGCCGTTCCTTCCCGACCTCGAACTGCGGCTTGACCATGAGGACAAGGTCCGCGTCGGGCGCGGAGCAGCGGACGAGAGCGGGAAGGACGAGCCCGAGCGGAATGAAGGACAGGTCGCCGACGACGATGTCGGCCGGCCGGCCGTCGATCTGCTCGAGCGTCAACTCGCGTACGTTGGTACGGTCCTTGACGGTGACGCGTTCATCCCTCTGCAGCGACCACGCGAGCTGGCCGTAGCCGACGTCCACCGCCACGACGTGCGCGGCGCCGTTGCGGAGCAGTACGTCCGTGAAGCCGCCGGTCGACGCGCCGGCGTCCAGCGCCCGGCGCCCCTCCACGGCCAGTCCCAGCGGCACGAAGGCCGCCAGTGCCCCGGCGAGCTTGTGCCCGCCTCGGGAGACGTAGTCCGGGTCCGAGCCGTCCTCGGCCACGACCACCGCCGCGCTGGTCTCCACCTGCGTGGCGGACTTGGTCGCGGTCGTCCCGCCCACGGTCACCCGGCCGGCGGCGATCAGCTGCCCGGCGTGCTCCCGTGAGCGGGCGAGGTTCCGGCGCACCAGCTCGGCGTCGAGTCGGCGTCGTGCCACGTGAGGTTCAGCTCCTGTTGTCGTCGAGTCTCGTGAGGGCGTCACGCAGCCCTCGGTGTACATCCTCGTACACCTCGATGTGGTCCTCGGTGGGGAGCGCGTCGGCGTCCCCCAGGCGGACAAGCACGCCGTCCACCTCGGTATTCCCCGTCGCCTCCACCACGACCCCCAGCGGCTGGGGCCCCTCCGGCCCCGGCGCCGCCTCCGGTGCCCCCTGGGCTGTCGCCTCAGGCGTCACCTGTACCGCTCCCGTCTCAGTCACGGCCCGCCTCCCGCGTCCCGGTGGCCTTCTTCGCCGCGGTCTTCCTGGCGGCGGTCTTCTTGGCCGCCGGGTTCGCGGTGGCGGTCTTCTTCGCCGCGCTCTTGACGGGGTCCGTCTTCGCCGTGGTGGCGACCTTCTTCGCCGGGGCCTTCTTCGCCGCCGGGGTCGCGGACTTCGGCGCGGCGGGCACCGCCCCTGAGGCGGCGCTCTTGCGCGCGGTGGGCGCCGAGGCCGTCTTGGCCGCGGGCGCGGCCTTCTTGGCGGCGGTCTTCTTCGCCGGGGCGGTCGGGGCCGCGGGCGCGGCCTTGCGAGCGGAGGGGGTCTTCTTGGCCGGTGTCGCCTTGGTGGGTGTCGCCCTGGCCGGTGTCGCCTTGGTGGCGGACGCGGCCTTGGTGGCGGCAGCAGTCTTCTTGGCGGGAGCCGCCTTCTTGGCCGGGGCCTTCTTCGCCGCCGGAGCCGCCTTCTTCGCCGGAGCCGCGGCCGATGCCGGGGTCGCCTTCTTCGGCGCGGCGGGCACCGCCCCGGGGGCGGCGTTCTTGCGCGCGGTGGGCGCGGCGACGGGGGTCCTGGACGGCGCGGCCGCCTCCTTGGGGGAGGCCGGAGGCGTCGCGGGGGCGGCGTTCTTGCGCGCGGTGGGAGTGGCGGCCGTGGCCGGCCCTTCCTCCCCCTCGACCGGCACGTGCTCGACGGGCGGCTGCGGCGGCACGTACAGCCCCGGTTCGGCCTCCACGCCGTCCATGTCGTCGTCCATACCGTCCGCGTCAGACGTGGCAGCCGTGTCGGAGGCGCCGGCGGCCGTCCTGGCCCGCCCGTCGCCCTCCAGGTTGCGGATGCGCCGCTCCAGCGCCTCCAGGACGACCCCGACCCGGGTGACGTCGTCCGCGAGGCGGCTGACCCGGGTCATCGCCTTGTCGATCTCCTCGCGGATGAGCCCGACGAGCAGGTCCCGGTTGGCGCGCCCAGCCGTCATCAGCTCATCGGCGAGCGTCTGGACCTCCGCCGGGATGCGCCGGCCGATCGAACGCTGGACTTCCTCGACGTCTATCCCCGCCTGGTCCAGCAGCTCTCTCGCCGCCCCGACCGCCCGTCGCCGGGTGGCCTCGGTCAGGCCGCCCGCAATCTGCAGGCAGGTCCGCAGCGCGTCCCGCATCGCCCTCACTCCTCACCTTCGGGTTCACCGGTCTCCGTGCTTCTCGTTGGTCATGACGCTACCCCGTAGCGGCCCGCGCCTCGCCAAGGGTCCGCTGCGGTACCGTCGATCAGCACACGTCAGCATCCGAACGGGAGACGCACAACCGATGGCGACCATCGAGGAGTGCCGCAGCGCACTCGACCGGCTGTCGGAGAACCTCGCAAGGGCGGAGGGCGACGTGCGCAGCGCGGCCGCCCTCGACCGCTCGCTGAGCTGCCGCATCACCGACCTCGACATCACCTTCGTCGGCCGGCTCTCCGGCGGCCGCATCCAGGATGTCGTCACCGTGCCCGGCACGCCGGACGAGCGCGCGCAGATACGGCTCACCATGGCCGGTGACGACCTGGTCGCGCTCGTCGACGGCAGGCTGCACTTCGCGAAGGCGTGGGGCAGCGGCCGGGTGAAGCTGGAGGCGGCCCTGCGCGACCTCCTGCGGCTGCGCAAGCTCCTCTAGCCGCCCTCCCGGCGCCCGGCCCGGCTAGCTCAGGCCCAGCCGGGCCAGGGCCTTCTCCGCGTCCAGAGTGCAGGTACCGCCACCTGCCGCCGTCCAGGCCGCCGCGCACAGCGCGCGCAGCCCGTCCATGGGTTCGCCCTGCCCGTCCAGCAGCAGCGCGCCCTCGCCCGCCAGCGCCGTCCAGCCACCGCAGCGGTACGCCCCCTCGCCGCCGGCCGCCTCCACCTCGGGCTGCGGCGTGAGCAGCCCGCGCAGATCCGCGTCCACGTACGTCGGCCGGTGCTGCGGAGGCGCGGCGAGCAACTGCGCCGCGGTGGTGACCCCGGTCAGGACCAGCAGGGAGTCGACGCCACCCGCGTGCGCGCCCTCGATGTCGGTGTCGAGCCGGTCCCCCACCACCAGGGGCCGCTCGGCGCCCGTCCGGATGACGGTCTCGCGGTGCATCGGGGGCAGCGGCTTGCCGGCGATCTGCGGCGTCGCGCCGGTCGCGATCCGCACGACCTCCACGAGCGCGCCGTTGCCGGGCGCCGTGCCGCGCGCGGTCGGAATCGTCAGGTCGGTGTTGGACGCGAACCAGGGCACGCCCCGGTTGACCGCGTACGCGGCCTCCGCGAGCTGCTCCCAGCCGACCTTGGGCGAGTAGCCCTGGACGACCGCCGCGGGGTCGTCGTCGGCGGAGTCCACCGGCCGCAGTCCGCGCTCGCGCAGCGCCTCCACCAGCCCCTCCCCACCGACCGCCAGCACCCGCGCCCCGGTGGGCACCTGGTCGGCGATCAGCCGGGCGACCGCCTGCGCCGAGGTGATGACCTCCGACGCCTCCGCGGGCACGCCCAGCCGGGTCAGGTGCTCCGCGACGGCCTGCGGGGTGCGGGCCGCGTTGTTGGTGACGTACGCCAGGTGCATACCGTGCCCGCGCGCCATGCCGAGCGAGTCGACCGCGTGCGCGATGGCGTCGCCGCCGGCGTACACGACCCCGTCGAGATCGAGCAGCGCCGTGTCGTACGCCTGGTCCAAAGGCTGTTCACTGCCGTCCGGCACGGTCCGGTGAGTCGTCATCGGGCTGTCGCTCCTCGTATGTTGTCGATCACTCGGCACTCCCCGCGGGCATGACCCGCGTAGCATTCCCGGATGAGCATTTCCGGACCCGCTGCACCGGGTGGTTTGCGGCTCGCACCGTTCCGCGCGCTCCGCTACGTCCCCGAGCGGGTCGGCAGCCTGGCCGCGGTCACCTCGCCACCGTACGACGTCGTCGTCCGGCCCGAGGGACAGCGGCACCTCGAGACAGCCGACCCGCACAATGTCGTGCGGCTCATCCTCCCCAGCGCCGAGCCCCCGGACGGCCGGCACCTCAAGGCGGCCTCCGCGCTGTCCCAGTGGCAGAAGGACGGCGTCCTCGCCCTGGACCCCGCCCCCGCGCTGTACGTCTACGAGCAGCACGACGGCGACCACCTGCAACGGGGACTCATCGGCGCCCTGCGGCTGACCCCGCCCGAGGAGCGCATCGTCCTCCCCCACGAGGACGTCATGCCCGGACCGGTCGCCGACCGCGCCGCCCTCATGCGCGCCACCGCCGCGAACCTCGAACCGCTGCTGCTGTCGTACCGCGGCGAGGACGGACCCGCCGGCCGGATCGTCGAACGCACCGTCCAGGAAGCCCCGCTGCTCGCCACGACCACCGAGGACGGCATCCGGCACCGCCTGTGGGCGATCACCGACGCCGACGCCATCGCGGCCGTCGGCGCCGACCTGTCGCGCCACCAGGCACTCATCGCCGACGGCCACCACCGCTGGGCCACCTACCTGAGGCTCCAGTCCGAGCACCACGGCCCGAGCCCCTGGGACTACGGCCTCGTCCTGCTCGTCGACAGCGCCCGCTACCCGCTGCGGGTCCGCGCGATCCACCGCGTACTGCCCCAACTGCCCCCCGCCCTCGCCCTGGAAGCCGCCCGCAAGGCCTTCCGGGTCCGCGAACTGCCGGGCCCGCTCCCCCAGGCCCTGGCCGCCCTCGAGGACGCCACGGCCGAGGGCAACGCCTTCGTCCTGAGCGGCGACAACGACTTCCACCTGCTGGACCGGCCCGATCCGGACCTGACCGCGCTGGCCGTCCCGCACGACCGCCCCGAGGCATGGCGGCGGCTCGACGCGACCGTGCTGCACAGCCTGTTGCTGGACCGCGTCTGGGAGGTCCCGGACTCCCCCGAGCACATCCAGTACATCCACGACACGGAGGCGGCCGTGGCGCACGCGCGGCGGCTGGGCGGCACCGCCGTGCTCATCCACCCGGTGCAGGAGAGCATCGTCCACGAACTCGCCCGCCAGGGCGTCACGATGCCGCGCAAGTCGACGTCGTTCGGGCCCAAGCCGGCTTCCGGCCTGGTCCTGCGCAGCCTGGAGCCGGAGGGCACACCGGCCTGACGCGGAACGCCGAAGGGCGGCACCCGCGTGATGCGGGTGCCGCCCTCTTCGTTCACTGTCCGCGGAGCGCCGCGGGTCAGTCCTCGGTGTCGCGCGAGGGCTCCTTGAACGGGTTCTCGAGGAAGGCCGACGGATCGGCCTCGTCGGTCAGGTCGACGTCGGGCTCCTCCACCGGGGCGGCGGGGCCCTCGTCCGCCGTGGCCTTCGCCTCCGGCTCGTCGTCCTCGTCCTCGTCACCCGCTTCCTCGTCCTCGTCGTCCTCGTCCTCGTCCTCGTGCTCCGCGTCCGCGCCGGACGGCTCCACCGTGTCGTCGCCGGGGACGACCGCGTCGTCGTCCTCGTCGTCCAGGACGTCGACGAAGGCCACGCCGTCCAGCTGCGCCAGTCGGTCGGAGGCGTCCGTGCTGCCGGTGTGGTCGGCCTCCACCGCCTTGGCGAACCACTCGCGCGCCTCGTCCTCACGGTCGACGGCGAGCAGCGCGTCGGCGTACGCGTAACGCAGCCGGGCGGTCCACGGGTGAACGGCGTTCGACGCCAGCTCGGAGCTCTGCAGCGTGACGACCGCGGCCTCGTTCTGGCCCATGTCGCGCCGGGCCCCGGCCGCCACCAGGCGCATCTCCACCTGGCCGGCGCGGTCCAGCTTGTGCACCTCCGGGGCGCCCGCCATCTCCAGCGCGCGCTCCGGACGGCCCATGCCTCGCTCGCAGTCCGCCATGACCGGCCACAGGTCGACCGTGCCCGTCATCCGGCGGCAGGTCCGGAACTCGGCCAGCGCCTCGGAGTACCGCTCCGTGGCGTACGACGCGAAACCGGCCGCCTCACGGACGGCGGCGACGCGCGACGCGAGCCGCAGCGCGACACGGGAGTACCCGTAAGCCGCGTCCGGGTCCTCGTCCAGCAGCCGGGCCACCATCACGAGGTTGCGCGCCACGTCCTCCGCCAGCGTCTTCGGCAGGCTCATGAGCTCCTGCCGCACGCTCGGGTCGATCTCCTGGCCCGTCACGTCCTCCGGGATCGGCAGCCGCTTGATCGGCTCCCGCTCCTCACGGCGGTCGTCACGGCCCCGCGTGTCCGCGAAGCGGCCACGCCCCTGCACATACGGACGCCGGCCACCGCGGTCGTCGTCCCTGCGCGGACCACGCGGTCGGTCGTCGCGACGGTCGTCACGGCGGAACCCACCACGGTCGTCACCGGGACGGTCCTGACGCGGACGGTCCTCACGGGGACGGTCGTAGCGCGGACGCTCGTCACGACGGTCGTCACGACGGAACCCACCACGATCGCCACCGGGACGGTCCTCGCGGGGGCGATCGTCACGGGGGCGATCGTAGCGCGGACGCTCGTCACGACGGTCGTCACGACGGAACCCACCACGATCGCCACCGGGACGGTCCTGACGCGGACGGTCCTCACGCGGGCGATCGTAGCGCGGACGCTCGTCACGACGGTCGTCACGACGGAACCCACCGCGATCGCCACCGGGACGGTCCTCACGGGGACGGTCGTAGCGCGGACGGTCGTCACGACGGAACCCACCGCGATCGCCACCGGGACGGTCCTGACGCGGACGGTCCTCACGCGGGCGATCGTCACGGGGACGGTCGAAGCGCGGACGCTCGTCACGACGGTCGTCACGACGGAACCCACCACGATCGCCACCGGGACGGTCCTCACGGGGACGGTCGTAGCGCGGACGCTCGTCACGACGGTCGTCACGACGGAACCCACCACGGTCACCACCGGGACGGTCCTGACGCGGACGATCGTCACGCGGGCGATCGTCACGGGGACGGTCGAAGCGCGGACGCTCGTCACGACGGTCGTCACGACGGAACCCACCACGGTCACCACCGGGACGGTCCTGACGCGGACGGTCCTCACGGCGGAACCCACCGCGATCGCCACCGGGACGGTCCTGACGCGGACGGTCCTCACGGGGACGATCGCCACCAGGACGGTCGTCGCGACGGAAGCCACCTCGATCGTCCCGCCGGTCCTCACGGGGCCGGTCATAACGGGGGCGATCGTCGCGACGGAAACCGCCGCCGGCTCGGTCGCCTTCGCGGCGGGGACCGCTGCTGCGGAAACCACCCCGGTCGCCGCCCTGACGCGGCGCGCGCCGCTCCGGCCGATCCGGCCTTTCCTCGGGCGTGTTGGACATCGACATGACTCCTGTCGTTCGTACTGCTGTAGTGCCAGTCTCGCGTACCGTCCGCGGACTGCGCACTGGCGTGAAAAACAAAAGGACCCCCGGCCCCAGCGCTTTGGCCAGGACCGAGGGTCCAGAAAGATTGTTCGGCGGTGTCCTACTCTCCCACAGGGTCCCCCCTGCAGTACCATCGGCGCTGAAAGGCTTAGCTTCCGGGTTCGAAATGTAACCGGGCGTTTCCCTAACGCT